>JBDRCX010000001.1:0-45712 GCA_043821365.1 Microcaldota archaeon
TCTTTTTGAGTTTTCTTTTCACCATGCATTGCACTTGCAATGTATAGTGCAGCTGCAGCAACACCAGTTGGACCTCTTCCAGAGATTAGACCTTTTTTGAGAGCTTTTTTGATAAGCTTGACTGATTCCTCCTGCACATCAGGGCCAAGTTTCATTACCATGGCAAATTTAGACACATATTGTGCAGGATCAGTAAGTGGTACATCAATATCAAGTGCAGATTTCAAGAATCGGTATGCTCTACCGATTTCTTTCTTTTCTATGCCAGAAACTTTCGAAATCTCATCAAGAGTTCTTGGGATTCCTTGCATTCTACAAATAGCATAAATAACTGCTGCAACAACGCTTTCAATCAATCTTCCTCTGATAAGTTCAGCTTTTACTGCTTTTCTGTAAAGCAATGCAGCACTTTCCTTGATATTTTCAGGAAGACCAAGCGAAGATGCAACACGATCAAGTTCTGCTAATGCAATAACCAAGTTTCTTTCCATGGATGTTGCAATGGAGACTCTTTTGTGCCATCTGCGCATTCTATAGAGTTGTGCTTGTTTCTTTGGAGAGATTTTACCTCCTCTAATATCACGATTATGCTGGTCAATCTCAGTACTAAGACCCTTGTTTGGCCTCATGTACTTCATTGGAGCACCACCACGGGCTTTCTTTTCTTTTTGTTCAGAATCAAAAGCACGCCATTCAGGCCCCATATCATGAATATTTTCTGCAATTATCAAACCACAATTAGAACACAATAATTCCCCTTTCTCATAATCACGGACAATTCTTTGACTCTTACATTCGCTACATTTGGTTGCAATTGAACTCATAAAATCTCTCCACAAATAGCAATATTTTTAAATATTTGTATAATGTTTGTGGCGGAACTAGTATATATATGTATGCATTTGGCTTTTTTTTACTTTAGAGGATAAGATGAGTTATATGATTCAACTATTAGATTCTTCCGCCTTCCTTCAATTTTTTTAGTTCAGCCTCAGGAATCCCATATTCAGTAATATCAACGGAATCAGGGATAGTACCTTTTTTATATCTCCACAATGGTGCGATATCAAGACGGTAAAGAAATTTCCAACTTGAATAGGTTGGTGCATAATCTATCCTAGTGCATCCTCTGCTTTTGGCAAGTTTTATTGTTTCAGTAAATGCGATTTTCAATCCATCTGAATAAGTATCATCCATTCCCCAGACACAAACTGACATTGTTTTATCATAAAAAAAATATTGGAAAACTGACACAAATTTTCCATCTTTCAGAACAGACCAGTATTCTGTACGTGAATCAACATCAAGAAGTGTATAGCATGCTCTAGTACCATTTACAAAATCAGACTCTGCACCAAACATTGCCATATTTAATTCTGCTAATTTTTCCAGATTACCTTCTTTTTTGAACTCAAAACTTCCAAATTTTTTATATGAGTTTTTGAAATTCTTTCTGTGTTTTGTTGAAAATCGTTTAAGGTAATCTTCGGTGCTATCAACTTTAGTCAGATCTATGAAAAATTGAGGGCACACGCCTTCAATACAACCAGTAAATTTGTCAACAAGAAAATCAAAGTAGATATTATCTGGGATGTCTTTAGAGACTTTCATGAATTCTGGGTCAAAAGTCAGATAATTTTTTTCTACTGAATCGCCACCTAAAATAGTATAGAAACCATCTTCAGGATCAAATTGTAACGGGAAAAAATTTGTACCATCGAAGAGAATAAGTGGATTACAGCCATATGCTTTACATAGCGCTACCCTGATGTTCCAATCATCAGTCCATACTTGTTTTTCTGGAACGAATTTATCCCATAATAGCTTTGCTTCTTCTAGTGTTAATTCATGCATCATAGCCCATCAGTTTAGTGTATATTGAAACAATGGGATTTAAATGAGATGAGAAATATAGTAAATAGTAGGTTAGCCCTAGACCAAGAAGGTGAGGACATGTTTGTTGCTGTATTATCTGATAAACCTGAATTAAGAGAAGAATTCTGCAAACTTATGGGGAAAGAAATAACTAAAGAGAATATTGGTATTTACTCGGTTGATAATGCAAATAAAAAGATCTGGCTTATTGATCCAATAAATTATCCTGAAAAAATCCAGCCGCTTCTGTATACTTTATCCATGGCAGATCTTGTTGTATTATTGGTGAGAGAATTAACACCAAAAGTAGGTGAACTTTTAGTTGCAGTGAATTCCTTGAAATTAGATAAAGGAATCATTGTTTCAACTGCCTCATTGCCAGTAGGTGGAACAGTATTAGAAAAATATGACAAAGTAGCTGATCAAAATGCTGCAAAAGAAAAACTTCTGGCAGCATCAGCAAGTGCCAGTGAAAATCCATTTGGTTTAGTTTACAAAACAGCGAATATGCCTTCTCTTGGCCATGTTGCCTATGGAGCACTAAAAGGAGGTAAGATAAAGAAACAGGATAAGTTATACTTTTTACCAGAATGTAAAGAAGTTGAAGTTAGGTCGATACAGGTTGATGGAAATAGTATTGAAGAACTTGTAGCAACTTCTGGCTTTGAAATGGCTTATAAAGGTGAGTTAGTTGAAAGAGGAATACTTGCACCACTAAGGCATGAATTTCAAATTGAAAACATTGTAAATGGGAGATTCACAAAAAATCCATTTTATAAGGATGAGTTGAAAGGTAAAATTCATGCATATACCAATATGCAGTATGTTGAAGGCAATTTGACTGATAATGATTTGACCTTATCAGAACCATTGGCTTTTGAAAAAGGCGAGATGATTTTAGTTATTGATGCAAGTAATCAAAAATTAAGAATTGCTGGTGTTTTCCAAAGTAAATGGTAAACTAAACTTTCTTAGGTCTTTCATGAGGCCTAAATGCTATTTTTTTACCAATAATATCAATTTTTTGTCCATCTTCAGTTGTAAATCTAAAAGTAGAACTTATTTTCGGAATTTTCTTTTCCTTACCATCAACAGTCTCTACAACCATCAAGTTTTTCGTTTCATCAACTATCTTTCCAGAAAGACCAATAAGACTGCGCTGGCTGCTATTGATTATTTCAACTTCAAGACCAATGAAAGTGGAGTATAATAAATTTTTACCTGTTATCATCAAATAAACATGAATAATGAAATTTAAATTGCGATGCTTGGTGACAACATGACAATCAAACTCGATAATCCAATTATGACTAATGAAATGATTGAAGCTGCTGTTTATTCACTTCAAAATGAATATCCTTTATTTGGCGAGAGTATAACAAAATTTGAAGAAGAATTCGCAAGGTTTTGCAATACGGATTATGCAATTTCAGTTGGGTCGGGTAGTGATGCATTAATGATCTCATTAATTGCAATTGGAGTCAAAGGAAAACAAGTTCTGACTACTCCGATGTCTTATATTGCAACTGCAAACACAGTATTTCATGCTGGAGCAGAACCTGTTTTTGCAGACGTAATGAAAAATGGGAACATTGATCCTGTAGAAATCAAGAAAAAACTAACAAAGGACAAAAAAATTGGTGCAATTGTTCCAGTACACCTTCATGGTTATCCTGCAAAAATGAATGAGATAATGGAACTTGCAGACGATATACCAGTAATTGAAGATGCATGTCAAGCACATGGAGCAAGATATTTTGGGAAACGAGTTGGTTCCATAGGAAAAGTAGGGTGTTTCTCTTTCAACCCAGTGAAAAACATGACAGTTGGTGGAACAGCAGGGATGGTAGTAACAAATGATGAAGAATTAGCAAAAAAGATAAGAATGCTTGCAGATGCTGGAAGAAAGGACATATACTCACACGAGCATGAGATGATCGGATTTAGCTCAAGAATAAACACAGTCAATGCAGCTATAGGAAGAATACAATTAAGAGATTTAGATAAATGGAATGAAAATAGAAGAAAAGCAGCAAATGAATATTTAAAAAAACTCGAAGGAATTGATTGGTTTGAACTTCCTTCCTGCGAAAAAAATATTGAACCAGTATATAATAAATTTGCAATAAAAACAAATAAACGAGATGAACTAAATGAATTTCTTTTGAAATATGGGATAGATTGTGATGGGCACTACAAGATACCGATACATCTCCATCCACCTTATTTGAAAATGGGATACAAAAAAGGCGACTATCCAAATGCAGAGAAATTTGCAAACACTACTCTTTCATTACCATTACATCCTGAAATCAGAATGGAAGAAATAGAAGAAGTATGTACTATGATTAGACAGTTCAGATGATAAAATTAAAATAAAAAATTAGGCAACTTCAATACTCTCAGCAGGATAACCAAGTTGTTTTAGAACTTCTGCGGTTCTTCTTTTTTGATCTCCTTGTAAAATGATCACACCTTCTTTCGAGGTTCCGCCACAGGCAAGCTTATGCTTTAATTCTTTGGCAGTTTGATCAAGTTGAGCACCATCAACACCTTCAACAATAGTAACGAGTTTTCTAAATTTCTTTTTTGTTGTGTAGATTCTTATTTTCGCTACTCCCTGTTTATCAAGAATCTCGCATACGCAAAGATCCTTGAGCATTCCACATTTTTGGCATTTATCCAAATTTATTCACCTAATTGAGTTTACCTCTCTGATTTTTTAACCCTTTTGGAAAATGGGGTCTTGAGTTTTGCAATTGCTTTGCGCAATGGTTTCACTTTGTCTTTTCTCCCTTCTCCTCTAAGTTCAAGGATAGCACGTTCTAATTCTGAGATTTTTGCAGCACGTGCTGCATCATCAAGATTTTCTAAATCTGTTTTTTTTATGACTGCCATAATATCACTTCTTACGAATTGGTTTGTGTGACCTTGAAGGTATTGGCTTATGTTCTGCTTTTTGTGCAGTTTCTGTTGCAGTAGCAGTGTCAGTAACGTGAGTTGCAGCTTCTATAACTTTTGGAAGAACAACCTGCGTTGATTTCTTATCAGGAAAAACTGTTCCGGGTGGTACAATCCTAACTAAAATACCAATAACACCAGAACGGGTGTTGGCACTTAGGTGAGCCACTCTTATCAATCTAGTTGGTTCTCCTGCTTTTGGTATATAACCAGCCACAACACGCAAACTTTTTGCTCTTGCACCTTTTGCACCGATTTTTCCTGATGCCACTATTTCAGCACCTAAAGCACCTGCACGAATAATTTCACGTAAAAGATAGTGTAGAACTGCTCTGACTTTCTTACCCATTTCGATATATTTACCTGCTCGTTTTGCAACCATTCTTGGTTCTAGGAATGGTTCACGGACTTCAATAACACTTATTTGTGGGTTTTCTATATCGAATTCGGCTTTAATAGATTCAGTTAGCTCATTAATCAGTCTACCTTTTTTACCTATAATTCTTGCTGGGTTTGTAACTTCTAATGTAATTCTTGTAACCAATGGAGTTCTTTGAATATCAACACTTGCCAAACCAGCACGATCAAGTTTTTTCTCAAGGAATTTCATTACTTGGTACTTGCTAAACGGTTCCTCAATCAATTTTTCTTGATATATCATCATAATCACCCTTTATTCTTTTCACCATGCTCATGAGGTGCTGTTTTCTCGACTTTCTTTTCAGTTTCGTGTTTGTGTTGTTTTTGAGTTTCCTTTTTAGGTATCTTTTTCACTGGTTTTGTTTCTGATTTTGGCTTGTTTTCAACAGATACAGTTGTATCATTTTTATCTTCAACTACCTCTATTTTTTTATCAGTTTTAGTTTCAATAGGCAGTTCTGGTTTCTTTTCCACTGGTTTTTTTGGTGGAGTAACTGTAACACCTTTTGGAACTTCTTCACCTTTAAGCACTATTTCTATTCTTGCAGTTTCTAAGAAAGATCTTGCCTGTCTTCCTTTTGAAGCCATTCTTGGATAGATTTCTTTCTTATTGGCTGAAGCAGATAGTATTGTATATACATCACCAAGACCAAGCACTTTCCCATTTGCTATGGCACTTTGTAATGTTTTCAGAACAAAGTGAGCTGCTTTTTTTGGATATCTACCTTTTTTACCTCCAAGTTCGCGTCTGTGGCCCATTCTTTTGTTATGTCGTTTGAATAAGACTGGTAATTCCCCATCAGCAACTTGTTGGAGGAAGTTTACAGCCCAATCTGTTTTTTTATTTCTTATTCTACCACATACTTCAGAAAGCTGTTTGTAAGAAGCATTGACTCCCTCCAAACGCGCTTTAGCGCAATTTTCCGGTACAGATACTGAATAACCTTTCATGAAAATCACTTCAATGGTACGAATTTGGAACCTCTTGTAGCTCCGACACCAGGACCAGAATGCAATACCCTGCCAACTGAATGTGAATAATCACCCAATCGCTTTCCTATTTTGTTAAGGGTTATGTCAACTCTCTTGAATTCTTTTCCATTATAAACCCCAAAACTCAAACCAAGCCATTCTGGTAAAATAACTGCTTCACGGACATGTGTCTTGATGAGCTTCTTTGGATTTTTTTCCTTTATCATCTTCGCTTTTTCAACAAGTTTTTTTAATCTTGGATTGAACTTCATACGAAGAATCGTTCTACGATTTCTAGAAGTTATTTTCTTCAGGAAATCAGTCGAACCTAATGAACCTGCATTATCTTCATCAACACCTTTCCATTGATCTTTTTTCATTGAATCATCCTCAAGCTTTATTATCAGCAGTTCTCTTACCTTTTCGGCGTCCAGATTGTCTTGCTGCTATATGACCAACCTTACCACCAGGTGGTGTTGATCTAGCAACTGTAGTTGGCTTACCAACATGGTGCTGTTTACCTCCATGTGGGTGGTTGTAGGCAGATTGATGAACACCTCTTGGTACTGGCCAGAGTCTGTGCATTGCTCGTTTTTTATAAAATTGGCTGCCAGCTTTCAATAGTGGTTTTTCCAATCTTCCCCCGCCTGCAATAACTCCAAGTTGTGCCCTACATTCATTGGAAAGAATGATAGTTGATTTGCTTGGTAGTTTAACATACACTATTTTACCTTCTTTTGCAACGACATTGGCATATGAACCTGCTGCCTTTACTAACATACCACCATCGCCAGGATTTCTTTCTATGTTATAGATATAAGCACCATCAGGAACACGGTAGAGTGGTATAACGCTGCCAAGTTTCAATCTTGCTTGTGCGCCAACATCAATATTATCTCCAACTGCAACTCCTTCAGGAGCAAGTAGGATACCTTGTTCATTATTGTCATATTTTACTTTCATCAACAAAGCAGTTCTTGCTGGATCATCTATAAATCCAGTAACTTTCCCAGTCAAGACCCCTGTTTTCTCAACATCATCATATGACCTATAAGTAAGATCAGCCTTGAACCTGTGGCTTGATGCTCGGTATCTTGGAGAACCAGCGCCTCTTTTTTGTTGTTTTAATCGTTTTCCCATGAGTATACACCTATGCTATCATTTTCAATTTAGTAGCCAGATCATCAGCCTTGAATTCTTTGGCCAGTCTGACAAACGCATGCTTTTTACCCTGAGATGTCACGAAAGTTCTAACTGATGCAACTTTCACAGAGAAAACTTTCTCCACCTCAGTCTGAATATCTTTTTTAGTTGCTTTAATTGCAACTTCAAATGTTAATGTATTTTCGTATTCAATCTTACCGATTGCTTTTTCCGTTTTAACAGGTGCTAAAAGTATCATTGCACAAACCTCTTTTCAATCTCTGGAATTGCATTCTCAGAGAAAAATGTTAATCTACCTGGATGAGTACCAGGTGCAAGATCTTTAACTGTAAGTTCGCTTACACGCACAACATCAACGCCAGGGATGTTTGCTGCTGCTTTGAACGAAGCATTGTTTGAAACAATAAATAATGCAGATTTTGTACCGTTTTTCCTTGCTTTTTCAACTATTTTGTTTAAGTTAAGTGCTTCAATGAGTTTAACTACATCTTTAGTTTTTTTCACTTTTTCAAAACTAGCTTCAAGAATAATGGGTAGTGGAGTACTAATATCAAAATGCACTCTTTTGCAGATTGCATCCCTATCTACACTGAATGCAAGCGCACTTCCAAGAGCTTTTAAATATTCTTTTTTATTTACAAGTTCAACAATTTTCTTTTGTGGTTTAGGTGGATGTGCTCTCCTACCCTTAACAGCATGAGGAACTCGTTTTACTTTACCTAGTTGACCTTTTGGAAGAACTTCGTGTGGAAGATGTGGGATACCTTTGTTTTTACCAGAACCGAAATCTTCTTTTCTACCTCTGTACCTGGCACTTGTATCCAACCCAGCAAATCTGTAACTTCCTTTTGGTTGATATAGTTTGCTCTCATCACTCAGAACAGCTCTTTTAACAAGATCTTCTCTGTGGGGTGATTCAAACACTGCTGGAAGATCAATTTGCTTGAGCACTTTTCCTTCAATTGAATATACTGTTGCTTTCATATCAAAACCCTCCACGCTTCTCATCTTGGGGTTCGTTATGGACGGCGTTCCGTCCATGATGTGTTCGTGAACGTTGCAACGTTCGCGACATTGGATCCCCATCATATGTGAATGTATATGTCATGACAAAACCCTCATTTAGGAGCCAGGGAAACAAAACTTACCTGCGGCTCCTTTGCCGAACCTGTTGGACGAACTGCAAGTCTTAATTTTACCAATCTTTTTGCAGGACCAGGAATAGAACCCTTAACTAAAACAAAATCATTCTTAACAAAACCATATTGTGGGAATCCACTTGATGGATTTATTTCTTCTGGCTTTTCTCCAATTTTCAAAATTCTTTTATTCAATTCAGTTCTTTTGTGATATCCTGTTTGACCTGCTTGCGGAACTGTATAAAGAACATAAGCAGGATGCCATTGACCAAGAGTACCAACATGTCTTCTTTTTCCAGTTGCTTTTCGTCTTTGGCAAGAAACACCGAATCTTTTCACTGGGCCTTGCCATCCTTTTCCAATAGTAACAGAAACAATATCAACCTGTTCTCCGTTCTTGAAAACATCAGATACTTTCAACTCTTTTCCAATAAGACCTTTGCAAAATTCTAATTTTTCTTTTCCGTCTTTTCCACCGCAACCCAATTCCATTTTTTCTATGTGCTTTTTACCAATTTTTGTTTTCGATGGCATTGCAAAAACTAGAAGCCTTACATCATCAACATTATCTGTTTTCACTTCTTTTGGTTTTGATTTACTAAAACCAACAAGCTTGAGTAATTTTTCATCAGATGTTAATACATCTCCAACAGAATTTTTCCCAGTATAACAACGAACTCCATAGACCACCATTGGTGGGACTTCTATAACAGTTGCTGCACTAGTAATCTCCTGTCCTTTTGTTGGTGATTCACTATCATCCACATAGGATACGTGAGTCATTCCAACCTTATAACCTGCAAAACCAAGCACTCTTTTATCGACTGAACTTTGCCAGTAGACACGTGCATTTTGGCTTTTTGCCCTTTTCCTTGGCCTGTGGGCCATCGAACCTCTTCTAGGTTTTTTTATATCAGTCACAATAACACCTACTTTTGCGTTGCCCGCTTCATTTCAGAATATTTCCATAAGGAAAATTCCTACAGATTATCGGGATCCTACTAGCTTCTAGTAAGATTTTTCGCTACTACACATCGCCTAGCGATCAAAGATCACATGGCGATCAGTAACAAACACGCCGGAAATAATTGGATTAGCAAATGTATGAGAAGAAACCTTTATAAATAGAACCAAATGCTACTCTTAGAGTAAACCACAATGGTAATAAATGTTTAAAAATGTTTATCAATAGAATATATTTATTGGGATGGGTAGACATGGTAAGGCAAGAACTAACAAAACTACAACGAAGATTTGCAGAAATGAATATTCATGCTGCAAGAAGGAAAAAGCCAGCAGGAGTAGAACTACGAGTTTGTGATCCGCAAGGAGAACAAGAATCACGGCTTTTCAATCATCTTGCAAAAGTAGAACCATTACTATCAGAAAGAGCAGGAAAAAGACCATTATCTATGATAGTCTGTTTAACAGACAAATCAAGACAAACTGCACTTAACAAATTAGGAGGTACCAGAGAGGCAGGTGACCAAACAGTTGATGCCTATTGGGATATGGTTACAGATGCAGCTGATCTTGTTGTTAGAGCAAATAGAAAAAAGAAAGTTGAGGCCCATGTCATAAGAGTTTCTCCATCATCTGATGAAGGAATAATGCTTTTGTTTGGAGAAGATCTAGATCATGTAAATGCATACCAAGTTTCACATGCATTGGAAATCGCAAGAGAGAGATTGAGATTAAGAGAATACACCTATGACATACGAGTTGGGTATGGGAGCGCACAGGAGGAATATCAATTAGATCTGGAGGCATTTTCAAGAATATTAAGGCACCACAGTCTAGTTGTTGCATGCGATAGGCTGATATCAAGACCAAGAATAATTATACCACATTCACAAGGATTTATACGGGAAGAAATAAGAAAATTAGAAGATTCGGAATTGTCATTTTACCACCTTTTGCCAGAAAGTTTCAAAGTACACGGAAATGGACTTGCAGAAGTAGATACTCCTTTTGATACTAATCTTGAGAGACTTGATATTAGAAATGCAGTCAGGGGAGCATTTGTAGAGATAAAATTTGGAGTTAGAACTTCTGACACCAGAGAGTTGCTCCAATGCATAGATGACAGAACAAAGGATAAGATAAGAGGGACCAGAAAAGGATATGCGGAAGTGTATTCTGGTCAATTTGGAATGCGCGGGTTCAATACTTTCATAGGTAAGGCCCAGGCAAATAGAATACTCACCGCAGTTGCTAAAGCAGTTCATGATGTTGCAGCTGAAATTGGATGTAAAGCATTACCAGTAAACGGATGTTACTTAAGGTATTGGATTGATTTTGAACCAACTGAAGAAAATGCAAGATTATTAGAAAGAATGATTGCAACAAGATTGGAAGAACAACTACGAAGCAGTGCAAGTTTCAAACCAAATGTATCAATTATGGGAACACATAAAGTTTGGATAAATGAATTACGAGCTCGTTTTATTTTACAAACACTTGGACATGATGGGAAACCATTTACTGTTCTAGATAGAGTTGATTTTCTGATTAATTTCATTGAGAATGTGAATCCTCTGGTACAAAAACAGATATTTGATGAGCTGGGAAATAATGGAACTGGTAAACCACACTTAAATCCAGATGATAGAAGATATCTGAAATATATTAGAACCGTTTGTAGTAGAAGAAGAACAATAAGAGATACTGAAGATTTTGTATGGACAATAAGACAAGACCAAGCCCTACCAAGGGAAATAAAAGTTCGTAGAGAATTAATAGAAGACTGGTTATTCAGATTTGCAGAGACTTATTCTGAAAGAATGTTTAGAGACCTTACAAGAACCATAGATAGAATGAAAAAAAATAGAGATGGAAAAGGAAGTGGAATTATTTAGACGATCTGAGGATTATTTCCAAACCTATTGCTTTGAAAAATGCATCATTCTTTTATCAACTGTTTCCCAATCTATTGCTTTGAAAAATGCATTTATGTAATCTGCTTTCTTCAAACCATAATCAACCATGAATGCATGTTCAAAAACATCCATAACTAAAAGAGGCAGTGCACCTACAAGATTGCCAATGTCATGCTCATTTATCCAAACATTGACAAGTTTATTTGCACATGGATCATAATACAATATAACCCATCCAATTCCCCTCATTGCACCAGTTGCTTTGAAATCTTTTTCCCAATTTTCAAAAGAACCAAAATCTTTTTTTATTTGTTCTGAGATTTCTGAACCATCAGCCAAAGGTTTTCCAATTTTAGTGATATTACCAAAATAATATTCATGCAGAACCATGCCATTATATTCCCAACCAAATCTTCGTTTGAGTTCTGCATATTCTGGTGTGTTTGTTTTTCCCTCTTTTAACATTCCACCTAAAAGATCTGAAACTTTGTTTGAATTTGCCACATACCCTTGATAGAGTGTAACATGGTTTTTCAAAAGCTGATCACTAAACCCTTCGGTACCAATAAGGTGTTCGAAATTTTTTACTTCATAAGACATTTTATCCCTCTTCATAGTTTTCATACACTAGATCATTAAAAGAGTATGCAGGAGGATCATCAATAAATATTTTTTGTGTGTCCTCGCCAACCAAAAATGAACCATTCTCGGAAGCAAATAGATAATCAGTGTTGTTCCATGAAAACTTGGTGTAGGATTTGCCTTTTTTTGTTATGTACACTCTTGCGTTATCACATTCAAAAGAACGCAAGATTGCTGCAAAGAGAATTGCCTTATCCATTGCAGTTCCTATCTTAATTTCTGCCATTTCTTCAAACGCAACCCAGAATGTAAATGAAAACTCGCATGTCTTTATCTCCCTAACATATTCCATTGCTCTTTGGGATGCCATAATAAAATGTTTTTGTGGAATGTAGGGGAGCATATCTGAAAGTAATTTATCTCTGATGTTTTTTACAAAATCGTTATATGGGGAAACTTTCTGTCTTATCTCAGAAATAGAATGAGATTCTTTTTCACTTATGATCGATTTGTACCTACTTATGACAAGTTTGTAAATCTCAAGTTTAGTCCGCACGTCAAGTTCGTCGGCCATGGTAAAATGAAAAACCAGCGAAGGTATTTAACGTTTCGCAATTTTAATCTAGTGATGGATTCGAACATATTTATTGGACTAGTTGCAGTGTTAGCTATAGTATACGCAGTATTTGCAAAAATGATTCAGAACAAATTTGTTGACAAAAAACAAATGGAAGATTATCAGGCAACCATGCGCGAGCTTGGTAAGGAATATGAAAAAGCAAAAAAGTCAGGCGATAGTAAAAAAACACAAGAAGCATTGGACAAGCAGATGGCATTCATGCCTGAAATGAACAAGATAATGTTTGCACAATTCAAACCAATGATTTTTATAATTGCAATTTTTGCAATCTTTAGCTGGGTTATTGGTGCCATTGATAGTAATGCAACGGATGATTTCATATTAAATCTCACTGACGATGGACAGAACTGCGATAAACTAGCAAATGATGGAATTTATTCCTCATGTTACAAATTGAATAATGAAAATTTTGGCAAATGGACAGTAACTGGAATTTTATATGAAGGAGGAAATGAATTGGGAAGAAGCCAATCTTATTTCCAGTATGGTCAAACAGATAACGATAGTTATGTTGAGGATCCTAGAGGAGAGACAATAACAATAGAAACAGACAAGGATGCTTACCAAACTGGTGAACAAGCAAGTGTTTATGCAACTCCAGCCAATATGACAAAACCAGGATTATTCGGTGGACCAAGAAAAATAAATATTGAAAAAGTACAAGCAATTTTATCAAACGGAACCTACTTCCGTGTGGATCTTCCGATAACAATTCCAATATTGAACTGGAGTGCGTTTTACCAACCAATAGTATGGTTTATTTTCGTATCATTCATATTAAACATTACAATAGGATTTGTTTTTAACAAGAAGAAGGTAGAGAAAAAGTAGACAACGTCACGAAGAGAAGAATTCAAATGATAATTGCCGTATCTGGACTCACCGGGAGTGGAAAGAATACTATTGGTGAGTTGTTGGCAAAAAAACTAGAATGCCCAGTAATATGTCCAACTTTCAAAGACTTGGCAGCAAAACAAGGAATTTCTTTAATGGAATTTCAAAAAAAAGCTGAGCAGGACCATAATATTGACAAAAAATTTGATGATGTTCTTAGAGAACAAGTTACAAAGACAAATAGGAACTGCGTGGTAACAACTTGGTTGGGTCCTTGGATTCTTGATGCGGATATCAGGATTAAGATTACTGCATCATTAGAAATCAGAGCTGAAAGAGTTGCAAAAAGAGATGGGATGAGTTTGGTAGACGCCAGAAAACATGTTGAAGAAAGAGATGAAGAAAACCACAAACGATACATGCAGGTTTATGGAATCAATATTTATGATGAGAGTAAATTCGACCTAGTTTTAGATAATAGCGATAAAAAACCAGAACAAACTGTTGAAAAGGCCTTGGCTACAATAAAAGCAAAGAGATAGTTATGTTTGACAACTGTATAATTCTAATCAATAAACCACGTAAACAAACTAGTCATGAGATAACTACTTTTGTAAAAAAAATAACTGGAGCAGATAAATCAGGTCATGCAGGAACACTCGACCCTAATGTCTCGGGCGTATTACCAGTTGCACTTGGCCGTGCAACAAAACTGCTTAGATATATAGCTGGAAAGGATAAGACATATGTTGGGATAATAAAATTCAAGAAAATTCTAAGTAAGGAAAAAATTTTAGAGCTATTTGAAAGATTTACAGGAGAACTTACACAAACTCCGCCGAAGATTAGTGCAGTGAAAAAAGTTCCACGCAAGCGAACAGTTCATTACCTAAAACTAATTGAGAACAACGGACACCTTGCATTATTTGAAACAAGAGTAGACGCAGGAACATATATCAGAACTCTTTGTGAGGACATTGGCAAGGAATGTGGCGGAGCAAGAATGGAAGAACTTAGACGCATCGCAGTTGGAAAAATAGATGAACGAGAAACACACACCATGCAAGAACTGATTGATGCTGTTTGGTTGTGGAAAAATAAAAATGATAACAAAGAAATAGAAAAAATGCTCCATTTACCTGAAAAATTCATTGATCTACCGAAAGTTTATTTAAAAGAAAGTGCATTAAAATCAGTATTGAACGGTGCACAGATAATGATTCCTGCGATTGAAAAAATAGGAGATGTTAAAAAAGGTGATCTGGTTTCAATATATAGTAATAAAACTTTTATCGGTGTTGGAACAATGCAAATTGCAGGAAAAGAATTCAATGTAAGAACAAAAGGAAATGCAATAAAATTGGAGAGAGTGCATGCCGAGAGGATATAAAATGACAGATACAGCAATAAGAGACAGATTAGCTAAAGAAAGAACAGAATTAGCACAAGAAAGAACATATTTATCTTACATAAGAACAGGCATGACCGTATTGCTCGGTGGAATATTTTTCATAGGATATTTTAACGAAGACAGTTGGTTTTACGCAATTGGATGGGCTACTATAATGCTGTCAGTTCTCTTTTTGACATATGGTTTCTACAAACACGAACAATCAAAACAATTCATCATTAAGATTTTTGGATTACAAAAAGATTAGATATCAACAATTTCAATTTGTTCGAGTGTTTTTTCAACTATTTTTTCCATATTGATTTCTTCCTCAATTTTCTTCGCAGCTGGAAGCCAAACTTTTGTTGATGGGTTTTTTTGAGCAACAAGTGAACAGCAATCTTTGTATGGTTTGATAGATATATCAAAAGAACCAACTTTCATTGCAAGATCAACAATTTCTTGTTTATTAAAAGATATTAAAGGACGAAAAACAGGAATTTTAGCGGCCTCATCAGTAGCAAAAATATTATCCATAGTCTGAGAGGCAACTTGCCCAAGACTATCACCAGTAACGACTCCCTTATATTTATGTTTTTTTGCAAGAGTATTTGCAAGATGTAAAAGAAATCTACGGAAAATAACAAGTTCAAGTTTTGAATCTATTTTAAGAGTTGACTTATAAAATTCTGTGTATGGTGCAAGAAAGAGCCTTTGTTTTATTGGTGAAAATTCGTTGATTTTCTTTGTTAGAGTAAATAATTTTGAATTTATTGCATCTTTGTTAGTCGGATAGTTGTGAATGTGTAGAAAATCAACAAAACAGCCCCGTTTCATCATCAACAGAGATGAAACAGGTGAGTCTATGCCACCAGATAATAAGGACAAGACTTTTCCACTTGAACCCACAGGAATGCCACCAAAACCTTTTATTTTTTCAAAACAAACTAATGCCTGTCCCGGTAGAATATCTATGAAGATTGTTTTTTCTGGATTTTTTAGATCAACAGAACAACCATTCTCACAGAGTGCCTTACCAATAACTGCATTGAGTTCCTGTGACATTAATGGAAAACTTTTGTCAGCCCTCTTAGTTTCAACTTTTATCTTGTGTCCGATCAAATCAGCTGAATTGGACAGAATAAATTCACGGATTTTATCAACTTCAGGTTCAATGGAATGGGGAAACGAAACAGAATCAACCCCAAATACCTTTAGAATTTCTTTTTGAATTTGTTTCTGATCAAAATTTTTACACGATAATAAACCTCGACTTGCTTTTTTTTCAACTTTAAAATCTCCAAACCTTGCCAATGCATTGCGCACATTATGTATTGTTAGATTTTCTATTGATCTACGATTTCCACCTTTTAATATTGCTTCAGAAAAAGTTATGCTAATAAATTTACTGATCAAAAAAGCACCATATTAGCTACACACAATAGTTTCTACTGGCTCGGTTACAGTAACTGGATTGCAAATGCTATCATATGTGGTTATGTCCACACATTCTTCAATCAATGGTTCTTCCACAACAGACAACGTACATTCTGGTGTAGAGAATTGTGTGCTTAATGAATATGATTGATAGAAATCAAAAGTAGTATTTTCACCTGCTTTCAGAGTTTTGGAAACTGGATTTTTTATGAATGCACCTGATGGGAATGTGAATTCTGCCCCCATTTCAATAACCCCACTTTGAGTAGCTTCATTGTTTTTAACAGTCATTATACAGCGAGTCATTGCAGCACCACAATCCATACAATCATATAAGGGAAGACCAGCGCAATTACCAGCAGTGCATAGATTTGATTTGGTGATGCTTAGAATTGAATAATTCATTGGTCTTTCACTACAAATATTTGATGTAGTTGATATGTTTTGGCAATCAACACGAGTAAATGTGTGTTGTTTTATTACAGTTTTGCAGACAGGTTGTGGTTGAATTTCCAATGGTTGTTCATCTGATGGAATAATGCAACCAAAAAATAAGAATATAACAAGAATACCAAAAACAAATTTCTTCATGTAATATTACATTTGTTCAATGGATTTATATCTTTTTGGAATTACTGGCAAGACCAAACACCTTCTATAAGAACTAATGCCCCTGGCCCACAGCAATAAACCACATCATTTATGACAACATATTGATCATAACCATAACTACAGGCCAAGCACTCTGGTTCAGAAAGATCACAAGATACCGACTCGTTTCCATCAGTTGTAGTTACGTTCGTAGAATTGATAGCATCGACATCTATAACGATAAGATCACTACCGTCAAATGTAACTATACCTATTAAATTTTCACTATCTTGAGAGAACACCCCAGCACCAGGATAAATATCAGCATCAGTCTCAATAACACCATACTCATAGTTATTTGCAGTTGATTCATTTGACAATCCAGTAACTATTCCTACTGATAATGAATCAAAAGCAAGAGAAACAACATCTTCCCCTAGAATAGCGTCTATTGAATAACTTGCAGCAGAACCAAAAATTGCATCGATATAAACAAGTGCTAAATTAATGCCATTTGATGTAAATGTAATGTTTATTGCAGGTAGTGGACCGTCATTGGTTGTAACAGTAACATCCGTGGGATCGCTAACTTGGTCAACTATATCCTTACTTGTTAGTACAATTGTTTTACCATCTTCATAACCAATTATTACACCAGATCCTATGGCATATGGACTTTTGACAATAACAATTGATTTTTCAAGTTTTGATAATAGAATAGAATCTATCGGATCATAGATAGACGGAGAATTAAGAACTGAAATATTAAATGAGAGATTTGAAGAATTGTAAGACTCATTACCACTGTAAATAATCTCAAGAGTATAATTGCCAGTTTCAATAAGTTCTGGATTGAATGTTGCAGTACCATTAGAGTCAGTTGATTCTTGACCAATGATGTTCTTGTTTTTTATCAACAGATTGGCGTCTTTTATTGGCTTGTTATTGGAATCAAGAAGAATTATTTGCACAGATATATTATCCCCTAAATAAAACAATTGATTTGAATTTATTAGTCTTAGTTTTGTTTGAGTTAATGTAGGAGATATGTTTGTTTGATTAGTTTGATTGGTTTGTTCTGGTAAGAAAGTTGTAAGATTAAGATATGCCAAATAACCAAGGAATAATACGAGCATAACTAAAATCAAAATATGATTATTGTTTTTTGATTGTGATTTTTTTTCTGGTATTGGTTTTACTTTTCTCTTTGATTTCATAAGTCGTAATATTAGCTTAACATTTTTAACTAATGGTTTTTTGACTCTGAAAATGATAATAGATTAAGATTTAAGTAAAAAACGCTGAGGGCAGGATTTTCCGCGCCTTCTAGTAAAAGGTGCTCCAAAATGGCTTGTTGATTTTGCTCCGCAAAATGCGAAAACATTTCCATCAACCCAATTTTTGGAGCGCTTTTTTTCAAAAAGCGCTTTTGAACCTGCGATCCACGAGGGACACGCTTTCGGGCTTTTGGTAAAAAGCAGTTCCAGGCGTGCGCACTACCAGGTTTCGCGCCCTGCACGAAAACATCAGTCAGGACTTTATGCGACCTCAGCAATGAACGATAGTGAATTGATGAGGGCCATTAGCAGCAGCCAATCAGACCTCAACTCATATGAGTTAAGTAAGTGGTTACCTAGGTTTTTAATAATTCCCAGTAAACTAAAATGGGAGGCGTTTATATATGTCTAGACTAGAAACTTTTTTTCAAGAATCAATTAAGAAAACAGATCCAGAAGTATCTTCGATAATTAGAAATGAAATAACGAGAATGAGTGAAGGACTAGAACTAATTCCATCTGAAAATGTAGTGAGCTTAGCTGTGCTAAATGCTTTAGGATCTGTTTTCACAAACAAATACTCAGAAGGATATCCAAAAAGAAGATATTATGGCGGAAATGAAAACGCAGATGATCTAGAAACATTAGCAATTGAACGGGCAAAAAAACTATTTGGAGTACCACACGCAAATGTCCAACCATATTCTGGAAGTCCTGCCAACCAAGCTGTTTATTTTGCAACCTGTCAACCAGGAGATGTTATTATGGGCCAGAATTTGACGGATGGGGGGCATTTGACACATGGATGGAAAGTAAACTTTTCTGGTTCTTACTACAAAAGCGTACCTTACCACGTCAAAGAGGATGGATACATAGATATTGAGGAAATAAGAAAACTTGCCAACGAGCACAAACCAAAACTCATGTGGTGTGGTGCAACTGCATATACGCGTGAATTTCCATTTGAAGAAATTGGAAAAATAGCTGACGAAGTTGGAGCATATTTTGTAACTGATATAGCACATATATCAGGTTTAGTAGCTGGAGGAGCACATAGGAGTCCGGTCCAATATGCAGACATTATCACAACAACAACCCACAAAACATTGCGAGGCCCAAGAGGAGCAATGATAATGGTTACTGAAAAAGGGTTGAAAAAAGATCCAGAATTAGCTGATAAAATAGATAAAGCAGTATTTCCTGGATTACAAGGTGGACCGCATGATCACCAAACTGCAGCAATTGGAGTTGCACTTGGAGAAGCATTAAAACCAGAATTTAAAGAGTATGCACAACAAATAGTAAAAAATTCAAAAGCACTAGCTGCTGCCCTTATTAAAAACGAAATAAAACTTGTAACAAATGGAACAGACAACCACATGATTCTTATTGATCTTACACCTTATGGAAAGGGAAAGGGCATATTCCTACAGGAAGCTCTTGATCATGCCAACATAACTTTAAACAAAAACACTGTCCCTGCTGACCCATCATCGCCATTTTATCCAAGTGGTGTGAGATTGGGGACCCCTGCAATAACAACAAGAGGATTGAAAGAAGAGGATATGGAATTTGTTGGTGAATGTATTGCAAAGATTGTGAAAGAAGTTTGCACTAGATATCAGTTACCAGAAGACAAAACACAAAACAAGGAATATCTTTCAAACTTTAGAAAAGAGATAAAAGAAAACAAAATTATTTTACAAGTGAAGAATGAAGTGATAGAATTTACTAAAAAATTCCCACTTTACAAAGATTTAGATTATTGAATAGTGAGAATATGAGTATTAAAAACCAAACAATATTTGAGAAACCAATTGTACCATATGTAAAACTAGTATCAAAAATTTTTGGCTGGTATTTTCTACCAATTGCACTATTCTCTTATTTTACAAATAAAAAAATAAAAGTACATGCGAAAGGTTGTGATTTTTATATCAAACTAGACTATTGGAACCTTCGTCTTTTGGATATACTAGAAAAAAAAGTAAATGATGACATATATTTGTTCAGTTCTAATAAAAAAAAGATATATGCAAGAATTGCAAATGTTGCAGACCTAGAAGGGGAATATTTTTCAAATAAACAATCAGAGTTTTACAAACATGATTACAAAAACAAACGTGTTTTGGACATAGGAGGATATATTGGAGATAGTGCTCTTCTATTCTTAGAAAACGGTGCTAAACATATAACTATATATGAACCAATCCAAAGCAATGTTGAACTAATAAAATTAAATATGCAAGGAAATGAGAAAAGATACACAATATACCCTAATTTTATATCTGATTATGATGGTGAGATGGAAGTAACATCTTTATATGAACCTGGAAGCATGGGTTTTGGTATCGAAGGCGGAGAGAATAAATACAAAAAAACTTGTTCAGATATAAGAAAAGTAATTGATTGCAAATACGATGTAATAAAGATGGATTGTGAAGGCTGCGAATATTCACTTTTATCAGTTTCAGATAACTTAATTAGAAAGATACCTTATTGGATAATAGAGTTTCATGATATAAATAAGAGAAAAGAATACAAAAAATTACTAAAAAAATTTAAAGATAACAAGTTTAAAATAATTAAAAAGATAAACCTTAATGAAGAGACAAACATAATCCATTTTAATTATGAGGTGTAAAAATGCAACGGCATTTTTATTTAATAAAACAAAGTTTTATGAGGTGTAGAAATGGGAACGATGGGAGTAAAAATAATAGACATGGACGTAAAGGAATTAATTGAAGACTTGAATAAAGCATTAGCAGATGAATGGTTGGCATATTATCAATATTGGGTAGGTGCATTAGTAGTAAAAGGACCTATGAGACCAGCAGTGCAAGAAGAACTAAAAGAACATGCAAGTGAAGAATTAGAGCATGCAGGAATGCTTGCAGAAAGAATAGTCCAACTAGGTGGAACACCAATATTAGATCCTAAAGAATTCCAAACAAAAAATACTTGTGGTTACCATGCACCAACAAACCCGCATGTACAGAAAATTCTAGAACAAAACATAAAAGGAGAGCAATGTGCAATTGTAGTTTACGACGGAATTCTAAAAAAATTAAAAGGCAAAAATGATGCCATAACCTATAACATGATAAGAAAAATCATGGAAGATGAGGTTAAACACGAACAGGATTTAGAAGATTTGAAAGAAGACAGTGATCTTGCCAAAAAATAATTTTTTTAATTTTATAACTAGTTTTTGAGTTTTGCCAAAATTTGCTGCAGCAAATTTTTAACAAAACAAATGCGACTGCCGGGAATTGAACCCGGCCCGCGAGCTTATTCCGATCGAGCCTTTTGGAAAAGGCTCGACCCAAAACCGATATTCCAAAACCCGTGAGAGTTTTAAATTGGTTTTTTGCGCCGCTTTTTTACTAAAAAAGCGGATGGGAAGCTCGAATCATACCGTTGTCCGTAAATTTACAATAGACTACAGTCGCATTCTGATGCGATGTCCATTGGCAATAGGACAGTCGCACAGCATACAAAACATGCAAGAGATTTTTTAAAGTTTAAGATAATTATATTAGCATGAGTTTTGGAATAACGATCCCTTATTTAGAACTATTAGAGGGCATACCAGGAGGAACAGTAGCAACTTTCATTATTTTGCTTATAGTAATATCAGTAGGATTGCAGTTATTACTTACAGTAATCTTGAGAATATTGAAATTTTTAGTGAGAAAGACAAAAACCACATTAGATGACCGAATTTTAAAAACATTGAGGAAATTTTTACCTTGGATTGCATTTTTCACTGGTTTGTGGATATCTCTTGAAGCCACATACCCAGATATTATGATAGGGAGTTTGCAAGAATTTGAAGCATACATAGTAGTGATGCTTGCGATAACAGGTCTTTTGTTAAGCTCTCTTGCAGACCAAATAATGCTTTGGTATGGTAAAGAAATAAGACCAAGAAAAAAGGATGTTAAAGATGGGGAGGTATTCCCATTCGTAAGGAATGTAATAAAGATTGCAATAGTACTTGTGTTCATTGTTTTCATACTCCAAAGACTTGGATTTGATACAACTGCAATAATAACAGGGTTAGGAATTGGAGGTTTGGCAGTTGCTTTAGCATTGCAGGATACATTAGCAAATTTCTTTGCTGGTGTACATATACTTGTTGATAAGCCATTCAAAGAAGACGACTACATAAAACTAGATAACGGGACAGAGGGTACAATACTGAAAATTGGATGGAGAACAACAAGATTGATGACTCCTATGATGAACGAATTAGTAGTACCAAATTCAAAATTAGCAGGAAGTATTTTAGAAAACTATTCAAGCCCACAGGGACAGAGTGGTGTTTACTATACCATAGGTGTTGATTATAAAGAGGATATTGACTCTGTTGAAAAGCTAATAAAAAGCACACTTGATTCAATACCAGAAAAGAATGATAAGATGAGAGAGGGAACATCCTGGGTTAGATTTGATTCTTTTGGAGACTACTCATTAAACTTCAAATTTGGTTATTTGGTAAATGGTTACACTAATAGATTTTCAGTGATTAAAGATGTAAATAGAGGACTTTTCTACGCATTTAAAAAGAATAAGATAAACATACCATTCCCAGTTAGGGTAATTTACCAACAAAAAGAAAAATCAAAGAAATAAAAGGGAATTGAAAAAAACTTTTTTATTCAAGCTGTCCTGCTTTCTGGAAAAGCTTAACCATCTTGCTTTTTACAGTTACTGGAATTGGTACAGCAACTTCAACAAGCTCAACAGTTATCTCATCCTTAGCTTCATCTATTTTAAGGACTTTGGCACGTTCACCTTTGAACGGTCCTGAAGTCATCTCAATGATATCTGCTTTCTCTATGATTGTTGCTGGTGGAGTATCTGCTTTGATAAGATTTTCTATCTCGCTTACAGCCAATGGTTTTCTTAAAAATCCTTTTACATGCTTAACTTTTTGCACTAGTTTAACTACTGTATTTTCATCAGGTGCTTCCACAAATAGATAACCTTTCACGTTCTCCACATGCACTAATGAGAATATATCGAGTTTCTCTGCACGTGCTTTCTTTGTAAGAATTTCTGCGATAATTTTTTCCTGACCGGATGTTACTCTTATTGTGTGGATCATTTTTTCACCTTCACTTAATTAAACGAAATAAAAACGAAACTATAAAACCAACTAAACCAAACAGAAACATACCCAATGCAGTGATTTTTGCCACTTTGGAATATTCTGCATTCGTTGGTTTTCTAGAAATATAAAGTATTCTTATACATCTTTTGATTAAATCTTTTAGCTCCAATAAATCACCTAACCAATTATATCAAGATCAAGGTTCTCTGAACTTTCATCATGTTTTATGATATACTTCGGAAATCTTACTCCTGCAAGTACAACAAGAACACGCATTGATGATTTCTTTATATTTTCATCAACTCTAGAACCCCAGATTATATGAGCATCTGGATTAATTTTAGCTGCTGTTTCTGCAACAACATATTCTGCTTCTTTAAGGCTCATGTCTTCCCCACCAACAACATTAATCAGCGCACGGGTAGATGTACTGACATCTGCATCGAGAAGTGGAGAATTTAGTGCGGTTTCAACTGCAACACGGGCTCTGTCTTCTTTTTTAGCATCAAGAGATGCCTCACCAAGACCAATAACTGCAAACCCACCCTGAGCCAGAATTGTTCTAAGATCAGCAAAATCAACATTAACAAGGCCTGATTTTGTAACAAGCTCAGCTATACCTTTAACCGAACCAGCCAACACTTCGTCACAAACTTTGAATGCTGTATTTAATGGAAGGTCAGGTACAAGATTAAGGAGTTTGTCATTTTTTATTACGATAACAGTATCTGCGTGTTTCTTTAGTTTTTCAAGACCATTTAATGCATTTTCCATTCTTATTTTACCTTCAGAAGTAAATGGAAGAGTAACAACTGCAACAGTAAGAGCACCCATGTTTCTTGCAGTTTCTGCAATAATGGGGGCACTACCAGTTCCAGTTCCACCACCAAGGCCGCAGGTAATAAAGACCATAGAGGGATCCTTTATTGAATCTTTAATATCATCAATTGCTTCTTTTGCAGATTCTTCGCCAATAACCGGATTGCTTCCTGCACCTCTTCCTTTGCTCACTTTTTTACCTAAAAGTACTTTCCTATTTGCCTTGACATGTAAAAGGTGCTTAGCATCAGTATTCATGCCAACTAGGTTAACACCTTGAATTCCCATTTGGAAAAGACGATCAAGAGTATTACTACCACTTCCCCCTGCTCCAATAACATAAAGATTTGGTTTACTTTCTTCTATAAATTTAAGTATTTCCTCGTCATCTTTGGACTTTGGGGCAATATCTGCAAGTATTTTTCTTTCTATTGCTGTATCCGGTCTAGAAGGTTCATCCAAGTTATCACCTAAGAAATGAGAATTTGATGATTTGATTCAATGGAAAGAATTTACATCAAAACATATATATTACTGTTGTTCCCATGTCGGATTAAAAAATTCTTGTTGTTTGCGTGAAAGGTACCAACCAGCAATTAAACCAAAAATCAAACCACCTAAATGGGCAGCATTGGCAATTCCTCCCCCTGGGTTAAATGTTCCAAATGTTTCAATCAAAAACCAGATTATGGCAGCATATTTCAATTTTACTGGAAAAAACCACAAATAGATAACCACATTTGGAAGAAGTATAGCAACTGCTCCGAGAATGCCGTAGATTGCACCGCTTGCACCAAGTGCAGGGCATGCCCACGTACCACCAAATGGAGACTGGCAGATGGGTGGCCATGGAGTGAATACTGTAAGATAATAAAGTAGCCCTCCTATAAGTCCTGCACCCAAGAAAATAATTAGATACTCTTTCTTTGTAGTTCTTCTCTCAAGAAGACTACCGAACATGAAAAGCGCATAGCCATTAAAGAAAATATGGATGAAATCACTGTGTAAAAACATACTTGTAAAAAAACGCCATGGTTCTGAAAATGCAAAATCAGGTATGAATATGAATAAGTTTGTTATCAATGGGCTAATAAGTTGTAGAACAAAGATTAGTAGCATTATGGCAAGCAGAGTAAATGAAAGATTCATGGTTTAGAATCAACTATAAAGGATTTAAATACAACCCGACGCCTTTTTTATGCTTGAAATTAGTTTTTTATAAGGAGAATTTGTTTTTATAGACAGAGGAGAAAAATGAGTTCTGTTTGCAGAATAACCTGATTTTTTGATTAGTTCCATAAGAACAATAATATTTGGCACTGGGTTGATTTTTTTTATCTTACATAATGAATGAATATTGTAATAAAATGGTGATTCTCCGCACTCTCCAACCATCAGAGAAATCATTTTGTTTATCTGATCATTATCCTGATAAATTCTCTTTTTATTAAGAATAAGCATTTTTTCCAGGAATTTTTTATTGTGAATTTCTCCAAGCCAGAGTGGCCCTGCAAAATCACTTTTATTTCTGCAAAGTTCACAATTTTTAGGAAAAACATCAAAAGAACGATTACCGCATTTCCAACAATAACTAATGTGCCCAATTTTTTTCAGTGAACCATAGGCAAGATCAGCATTTCTTTTGAGGTGTATAATTGACTTTAGATAATGTTTATCAGAGAATGATATCAATGGTTCTATACCCATATTGAATTCAGCTGCAGTTTCAGCAATTTTCTTTATCATGATCCTAAGGCCAGATTCATGAGTAAACTCATTGTTTAGTGGCTTAGAATGATAGTTTTTCATGCATGCTTGAGTCTTGCCACCACAAAGAACCGCAACATCAGTTGCAGTAACTGACAGATAACCAGATTTTTTTATATTAAAATAACGAAACGCATCAACCAAATAAGGAGCAGGAGTACCGAAAGGATCGATTTCTAAAAAATCAGTTTGGAATTCGAATGCGGCCTTTGATATGTTGTTATGGCAAAACGATGCCTTAAGCTTATTTGTTTTTGAATTTTTTTTAGCGCTACTAATTGCTGCTTTAGATAAATCAAGAAATGTTGTAGTAGTTACATTCTTATTTTCCTTAGCATACCTGATTCCTCTTATTCCAGAGGCACAAAATGCATCAATAACTGTTATATCATCGTTTATAGCTCCAACTGCCAATGAAGAAATACTTCTGCATAAGCGCATTGCTGGATTGTAAAAAACATCTTTAGCAGCAGTAAATTTGATTTTTTCTTCGTACACGAATTCCTCTTCCTTTATACATTTATTAATTATTTTGTTTTATCTAGAAATTCACGCATAGCTACAGTAGCATAGCTTCCTGCTGGAAGTGAAAATTTAAAAAAATTGTTTTGACAGGAAAAATCTTTTAATGGAGAAAACAAAGTTCGGCGAGTTCCTTTGGAAGCCAATTCTGGAATTTCTTTTACACGGAAATGATCTTTTGTTAGATTGAAACTTTCCATAATATTTTTTTCCCTATCACTCAGATAGGTATTATATCCGATGATTTTCCCGGTAATCCACCCGTTTCCTTCAATTTTTTCAACATCAGGAAACCCGAATGTTTCACCACAGAAATATTCACCTTCCTCGAGTTGTATTTCTCCTTCTGCAATACGATCTGATAAGAGTAGATTGAAAAGATGAGATTGGAACGAATGGATGAAAAGTAAAAGTATATTGCGGGGCAGAGAACGAAGTGCAGTTAAGTAATTGGTTGGATGTTTAGAGAGGTACATTAAAATTGACCGTTCTAAAGTTAGGTACTTTGGAAATGATTTCAGTGCAGTGTTAAAATCTCTTGTTTCCAAAAGCTCCTCTCTTGCCAATCTTGCCTCTTGATTATTTTCAGTAGCACTATCGCAAAGAAACATAAAAAGAGCATCTTCAATTTTTCCTTCGATTAATCTCTGACCAACTAGGTGAGTATTCCTTCTTGTTGAACCAAATCTTTGTTCACCAAAATAATTTGGAAATTGACCGTTGAGGTCGGCTATGATGGCCTCGCTACAGTCATTTGATTTTTCACTGTAATCTCTAACAGTTATAGTAAACCGATTACCTAAAAGATCTCCAATAGATACTCTTTCTTTAGCAGTCCATGCACCATTTATTGAGATATCCTTAATTTTTGTTTCAAGAAGTTTTTCTTTTGTAATACCTGAAACAGATGCAATCTGAGTCGATATTGAGACTTTGTCTTTCATACCTGCAGTATTGAAATTCTTCTGGCTCATGTGGAATTTTTTTGCAATTTCATTTAGTGCAGATGAAGTTGACCAATTCCTTTTCTGAAGAACAAAATGAACAAAATTACCTTCTTCATCCTGTTTTTCAAATAACTTGTCGAGCTCTAGAACAGTTCCGTCAATACTAATTTCTTCTACTATAAAGTCTTCCGGAACTGATTTTATTTGGCCACCAATTCCTGGGCTTTTCGATAGATATTTCATTATGCACCCGTTACAAATATTTTAGATAGCATCCAATCATAACAATCTATGATTATTAGATATGAACTAATGGTTCACAGTAATTAAAATAGGATTAGAACAAAATTGATCTAGTGGTTTTAATGAAAATTTTAATAACTTCAGCCCTACCTTATGTAAACAATGTCCCACACCTCGGAAATATAATAGGATGTGTGTTATCTGCAGATGTATTTGCAAGATACTGCAGATCAAAGGAATATGATTGTCTTTATGTTTGTGGAACTGATGAATACGGAACTGCAACAGAGATAAAAGCTCTGGAGGAAGGAGTAACTCCAAAAGACATATGTGATAAGTACTACAAAATACATAAAGAGATATACGAATGGTTTGGTGTTAAATTTGATATTTTTGGCAGAACATCAACTGAAAAACACACTGAGATAACTCAAAATATTTTTTCAGAATTGTACAAAAATGGTCACATAGTAGAAGATGAAGTCGAACAGTTTTATGATGAAAAGGCAGATATGTTCCTTGCAGATCGTTATATAGAAGGAACATGCCCACACTGCAACTCCAAAGGAGCAAGAAGTGATCAATGCGATAAATGTGGAAAATTACTTCATCCTGGAGAATTAATCGAACCACTTAGTAAGGTAACAAAAACAAAACCTGTTTTGAAAAAAACAAAACACCTCTTCATCAATCTGCCTGGAATAGAAGTGAAACTTGCAGAATGGATAATACGAAAATCAAAGGAAGGATTATGGTCAGACAATTCAACGAAGATAGCAGAATCATGGTTAAGGGATGGGTTAAAGAAAAGAGCAATAACAAGAGATCTGAAGTGGGGAGTTCAAGTACCTTTGGAAGGATATGAAAAGAAGGTTTTTTATGTTTGGTTTGATGCACCTATTGGATATATTTCAATAACAGCAAATCTAACTGACCAATGGAGGGAGTGGTGGCTAAATCCAAATGAAGTGAAACTATACCAATTTATGGGAAAGGACAACGTACCATTCCACACAGTTATCTTCCCTTCAACACTCATGGGAACAGAACAACCATGGACACTGTTACACCATATAAGCACAACAGAATTCCTTAATTACGAAGGGGATAAATTTTCAAAATCAAGAAAAATTGGTGTTTTTGGAGATGATGCTGTCAAATCAGGAATCGCGCCTGATGTCTGGCGGTATTACTTACTCGTAAATAGACCAGAACAAGCAGACACTAATTTTATTTGGAATGATTTTACAGACAAAAACAATAATGAACTTTTGGCTAACTTAGGTAATTTAGTCAATAGAACACTTGTTTTTATAAAAAATAATTTTGATAGTACTGTACCGGATTTTGAAAGTGGTGAATCACCTGTATTTGAACCGTTTCACATTGAAAAAATAAAGAAAATAGAAAAAAATCTTGAGATTGTCAAAATTAAACATGCTTTACATGAAATAATGGAACTATCTAGTGACTGGAATAAATTTTTCCAATCAAAAAAACCATGGGAAGGAGTAAAATCAGATAATCAAAATGATGCAAAGATAGCAATTTATCTTCTAGCAAATGCCGTTAAGGACCTGGCAATTTTAATTGAACCATATTTACCAAAAACAAGCGAAGAGATGTTTAAACAGCTTAACATTGAACCTAAAAAATGGAATGATCTTGGGAATTTATCAATAGATTCAGGCCATAAAATCGGAAATCCAGAAACATTATTTAGAAAAATAGAAAAAAATGAAATGGAAACACTAAAGAAAAGATTTTCAGGTGGACAAACAGTTCCAGAACCACAGTTTAGTGATCTTGATTTAGAAGTTGGGGAAATACTTAGTGCAGAAAAACACCCAGACGCAGAAAAATTATTTATTGAACGGATCAAACTTGGAGATGGTGAAAGACAAATAGTATCTGGACTTGCAGGGCATTATTTTCCAGAAGAACTTGTTGGTAAAAAGGTTATTATAGTCAAAAATCTTGCCCCTGCAAAATTAAGAGGAATTGAATCTCAGGGAATGTTATTGGCTGCAGAAGGAAGAGAATTTGGACCGCCTCATGAAGGAAAATCACAAATGGAAATTGGTGCTCTTGAAGTAATATTCTGCAATGATAGTAAAATTGGTGAGAAAATAACACTAAAAGGAGAAAAATCCAATCCAAGAAAATTAATCACAATAAAAGAGATTGAAAAAATAGACATTAAAGTGGAGAATTTCTTAGTTGTTCATAATGGAAAGCAGCTAGTAAGTGAAAGTCAGAAGCTTAAAATGGTAAACACAAAAGAAGGAAACGTAGGATAGTTAAAATGACTTATCACATAATTTAATAGAGGTAGGATATGCCAAAAGAAACTTTTAGTGGGGACGATGATAAAGGTGGAGTCCTACCCCCTCCGAAAAAGAAATTAGTACTAGATAAATTTGGTTTGAGTCCAGATGTAAACATAAGAGATGTGTTCTGGAAAATAATGGCATCTTATGCTGCTACAAAAAAACCAGGAATAGATTTAACAAAGCTAAAACACGAGGTATATGCACTTATAAGAATAGCATTATCTGCCATATCGAATCCAAAAAGTGAAAGTTATGGGTTGTCTCCAAAATTCATAGCATATTACACAATAATGATGATAATAGATGGCAATTGGAATGATAATTTTGTTGAATTTTTAAGCCTAAGTTCAGATCAAAAAACTGCAGCCAAAAAAGACATCATCTTTGCACTAAAAAAACTCATGGGACAGGAAAAATACCGAGAAGCAATAACCAATGCATTGGGTTCGGCATTAAGAGGAAAGGGATCAAGCAGCGTTGCACTTGAATACATAGCTAAACTAAAATCAGAACAGATAGTAAACACACTGAAAAAAGAATTAATTATTATGGCAAGAGGGGACATAGGAGAAAATCAACTAAATGCGATAGATGCAATTGCAATGATAAAGTCAGATGAGGATGTTAAAAAAGCATTTATAACATTATTATCACATTGGGACGTAGAAACACGCAGAGCAATTGTAGAAATCCTTAAGACTGTTAAGGATGAGGATGTTAAAGCAGCTGCAGAGAAAAGATTGCCTGTTGAAAATGATGAGAGGATAAGAGCCGTGCTGGCTAAGCTTGGGAAGTAGAGGAGGAAAATAATATGGATGAAATTATAAAAATACCCCATGAGAGAATCAGGATATTTCTTGGTAAGGACGGAAGCATTAAAAAAAGACTGGAAAAAAAATGTAAAGTAAAATTCACCATAGATAGTGAAGGGGATGTTCAGATCTTAGGAGATCCGACAGATATATTTTTTGCTAGGGATATAGTAAAAGCAATAGGAAGAGGATTTACCCCTGAAGAAGCCCTTCATTTGCTTAAACATGATTATGGATTATACTTGGTGCAGCTTAAGGATTATGCCCATACTGAAAAGGCAATAATAAGATTAAAGGGGAGGATAATTGGTGAGAAGGGAAAGATAAAGAATCAGATCCAGGACGCAACTGATTCTTACATATCTATTTATGGAAATACAATCGGCATAATAGCAAAAATTGATACCATGGAATATGCAAAAGAAGCAGTTGGAATGCTCATAAATGGTGCCCGCCATACTAGTGTACTTGGTTATTTGGCAAAAGTAAAACGAGAGATATGGGAAGCAAGACTTAGAGGGTAATAATTAATAGCTTTGTGCAAGTATAAAATTGCAGGCGATCTTTTGTTAATTGTACGGGACCCCCACATTAGAGTTCCACAATCAACAAAAAAAAGTGATTAGAATGGTGGAAGAAGATTCATTTAAACAGTTTAAAGAGCACTCGGTAGCAGAGTTCTTCAAAAAGAACAGACAGATGCTGGGTTTTTCAGGTAAAGTAAGATCAATGACCATGATTGTCCATGAATTTGTTACAAATAGTTTGGATGCTTGTGAAGAAGCAGGCATAATGCCAGAAATATTCGTACAAGTTGAAGAAATAGACAAAACAAAAGACCATTACAAATTAACCATAAAGGATAATGGACCAGGTATTCCAAAAAGCCATCTTGGAAAGGCATTAGGACAAATGCTTGCTGGAACAAAATTCCACAGGTATTTGCAACAAAGAGGGCAGCAAGGTATAGGTGCGGCAGCATGTACCATGTTTTCATACATAACAACTGGCCAATCAACAAAAGCAGTGTCATGTCATAAAAAAGTAAAACTAACAGCAGATATTTCCATAGATTATAAGAAGAATAAACCAATGATTCAGCAAATTGAGGAAGTACCAACAGAAGAAAGCGGACTTATGATAATTTCTGAATTCAAAGAAGTGAAATACGAAAAAAGTAACTATGGAGTCCAGGAATATTTAAGAAGAACCGCATTGGCAAATCCTCATTGTATAATAACATTAATTGAACCAAACAATGAACAAATTGTTTTTCCAAGATCAGTAAATGAAAATCCGCAAAAGCCATTTGAGATAAAACCACACCCATTAGGCATTGGACCTCATGATCTTTTAGAATTTACAAAGCATAATAAGGAATCTAGAAAACTTTCATCTTTTCTACAAGAAACTTTTTCTAGATTTAGTGCAGCAAAGGCAGAAGAACTACGATCATTACTCCCAGATATTGATTTCAACCAACAACCTGGAAATTTGAACTGGGACAATGCAGAAGCAATAGTAAAAACATTTAAACAGATGAAATGGATTGCACCAACAACAGATTCGTTAGTACCAATCGGAAAAGAACAGGTTGAAGCATCATTTAGGAACATATTCAATCCGGAAGTTTTAGTTGTGACAGAAAGAAGTCCAAAAGTTTATCGTGGTGGTATTCCTTTCATGGTTGAGGTGGGTATTGCTTACGGCGGTGGGGTTGCAGCAGCAGGAAAAAAAGGGGAAGTAATGAGATTTGCAAATCGTGTGCCATTATTATTTGATTCGAGTGGGTGTGCCATCAGTGAAACAATAAAGACAATGGACTGGAAACGATATGATGTCAAAAATTTTGAAGAAGAACCAATAGCAGTTCTTGTCAATCTTGTTAGTGTACACGTACCATATACAAGTGCAGGGAAACAGGCAATATCAAATGAAGAAGATGTTATGGAAGAGATAAAATTTGCTATCATGGAAGCTTCACGTGGAGTACAAAAATACCTTTCAGGAAAAAGAAAAGCCCATGAAATAGCAAACAAAAGAAAAGTAGTAAATCGCTATGTAGGACAATTGGCAAGTGATCTTTCCACACTTTCTGGTAATAAAAAAGAAGAGATAGAAAAAAAATTGGCACAAATAATAGATGAGAAATATAGTGGAAATGTTCCTGCTGAAAATGGAGAAAATAAAGAAGAAAACGGGGATAACGATGAGATGAACGAGGAGGGTGAAGAAGATGAGTGATGCAACTAAAAAATTAGACGCCCTTGGAAAAGATATGGTAGTGCAGATAAAAAAAGGAGATGGACCAACTTTTGAAACCACCCTTAGAACAAAAAGTAACACACTTTTTGATGAAGCAGTTGGTTGCCTTAGAACTGGAGAGAAAAAAGAACAAAGAAAATTCCTCAGCATGGCACAGGCAAGAACATTCATGCAAACAGTTGCAATTGCAGCAAGAACAAAGCAATTTTTGAAGCAAGATCTTCACACATCAATCAGAGGTCTTTTTTATCAATTGAAATTTAGCCTTGGGGAAGATTTGGATGAAGATTTGTTTACAGAACAGTCAGAATCAAATGCACTTATTGAAGACCTTGAAGTTGCACTCAAAATAAAAAGAGAAGATTTGAATCTCACAACAGATAGAAAAGGATTTGTTGCAGGTCCTATGAAAATAATGGATAAATTTGGTGGGGATGAAACTCTCATAGACTTGGAAAAACAGGGAAGAAGTGGTTGGAGTATACCAAGTGATGTTGACAATGGCATGCAGATAAAGGAATTGGATGCTGATTATGTCCTTGTGGTTGAAAAGGATGCGCTCTGGCAAAGACTGAATGAGGACAAATTCTGGAAAAAAGAAAATTGCATTTTAGTTACTCCAAAAGGCCAATCAACAAGAGGAACAAGAAGACTTTTGAGGAAATTGGCTGACAAAAAACTTCCTGTTTATTGTTTGATGGACTGCGATGCTTGGGGATGGTACATATACTGGACAATAAAAACAGGCAGCATGAACCTTGCCTATTTAGGAAGGGACTTTGCAGTTCCTGAATCCAGGTTTTTAGGGGTGACAATGACTGACATCAAAGAATATAGCTTTTTGGAAAAACTAACAATAAAAGCAAAGGATGTTGATGTAAAAAGAGCAGAAGAAATGATGGGATATCCTTGGATAAATAGACACAAGGACTGGGTTCATGAACTTAAACTTGTGTTAAAAACCAAAAAGAAAATAGAGCAGGATGCACTTCAAGGTGAAAGACTTACTTTTGTAGGCGAATACATAAAACAAAAAATAGATAATAAAAGATGGCTATCTTAATTTGTTAATTTATTTTGTTTCCAATTCAATCTTTCCAATATGCATGCTATAACGATCCCTTTTGCCTAGAACTGCCCCGGCGGCAGTAAAATAAAAATAATCTAGTCCTGCATCTTTGCTAATTATTCCTGGCATGTAGGTCCCTTCCTTCCACGCTGGATTATTACCACTCTCGAAAAGTGATGCCACCTTTGTCCATGGGCCCCAAGGGTTAGGTGCCTCGAATAATCCACCACCCGAAAGTGCTGTCAAAAATACATACCTCCCCGTTCCTTGATGATACATGGAAGACGCTATCAAAGATGTTTCAATACCTTCTACTGGTTCTGCATCATTTTGATTATTAGACCAAATTGGTTTTCCATCTTCTAATCCCATATAATATTCATAAGCACTATAATTTGCAACTGAAAACTTATGAACACGTGTCAGATAAACATTTTTATCTGACCATTCTATTTCGCTACCTATGCCAAAAGCATAGACATACCCGTCTGTATTAAGTTCATAATTTTTACCCATATTGATAAACATTAATATTCTGAAAACACTATCATTTTTCCAAGGTGAATTTTCAACTTCTTTCCAAGTCTTTCCATAATCATCTGAATATGCGATATAACCAAATTTAGGAATTTCACCAGGACTATGACCCGCCCAATAAAGAGTTCCGTTATAAAAAAGCAGGCTTGATGGTTTATCATTTCTATCACCTTGATTTTGTAGAAAGTCTATTGGAACACCATTAGGGATATCAGTACTAACAATACAATTCTCCTGGCAATTATCAAAATAAGGTGCATCTCCACCCATTACGATTAGACCTGCATCACTCACATTACAACTCTCATAACAATTCTGTTTACAATCGAACTGATTGCAAAAAAGAGTTTGGAATGGACAATTACTAAAATTATTACATGGAATATTAACCATTGGACAGGATAGTTCTACAGAAAATAGAGATGGAAGACAATTTACACGTCCAGTACCGTCCCCCCACGATGCATAAATATTATTATCATCAGCCCAAGTATTGAACCATAAATCCCCAAATTTTGGTTGAAATACCGGATCACCCACAATTTTTGCAGAGGTAATAACGGGTTCTCCTTTACAATCTATTTGGCAAGTATTTGTAGTCTCTCCCTCATAATATTCGCATACCCCATTACCACAATTAATTGGTTCTTGCACACAACCAAGAAACATAAACGATGTTAAAATTAGGATGACGCTTTTGTTGACCATAGCTTCCATTCTAATGTAATTCTTTAAAGCTTTATTTGATGACAAATCCACCTACAATATACTCAGGGGGTAGATGGTGGGTCTTGGATATATGGTGTCCCGCTTGAGGGTACACTCATACCAAGATCATGATAAAGTTTTTTCCCGTCAGGACATAGACTATTTTCACATTTGGAAGTTAGCCAGAAGAAATTTTCTATCTTATTTGCACCTGAATCACGATTGGATTTTAGATAGGGAACTTCGCATTCGCGGATATATTTAATGAAGTCATCATAGCCATAGCATTTTTCTGGCGGTAGTTTTATTGCAATACCGCCATCACAATGTTCAGTATCTGTTTCTCCAGCAGCACTTGCACAGTATTCATCATTAAACAACCAGCTCTCAACAAAACCAAGTGCCCAACAATCACCATTTTTTATACTTGCAGTACAACGAGGATGAGTTGAAAGCCGAGTACTAGAATCCCAACTACCGCCATATTTATGAGCTGCGACATACGCAGTAAATACAGCATCTTTTTCCTCGTCAGTGGCAGCCCAATTAAGTTTGGCACGATTGCTTGCTATCCAGGATTCTGCTGATTTTAATTTTGCTTCCAAAACCCATGTTCCCAAACAAGCAGAATCAGAAGGATTGAATGGGTTGAAATTAATTGGATTGCAACTTTTTGCAGCTGCCAATTGGCCATCGCCTAAGTTTGACAGCTCATAAATATAGTTATATTCCCCTTCAACTCCATCTGAGCGATAGGCTGCTGGCCAGAAAGTATATGGAGGTGCAAGAGCCTGCATTAATCCAAGACCACACCACCTCCAATCTGGTTGTGCACTATTCCAATTGGGTGCATTTGCAAAAGTACAATTTCCAGTTGGATCTTCCATGTAATCATATGCAGGCTTATTATAACATTCATCAGCAGTTGATGGATCATTATCAAAACAGCCACTGCCACCATATCCAGCTCTACAAACTTTTGCTGCCGCACATGGTTCAAAACTACTTTCAGTAATTATAAATGCACGAACAAGCATTGGATCAAGATTTCTGGCACCTGCCCATTGATCAACTTCTGGAAATGCAGAGCAATAGGTATCAGAAGGAGTACCAGATTTATTATTAAATGCAAATGGCATTGGACTAGAAATATTATTTATTATACATTCGTCACAGCTAAAGTATTTGTCAAGAGAATCGTTGAGTTGTGATTTCTGTTGCTGGAGAATATCATTTGCAGTAAATCTAACCCCAGCAAGATAATCAAATTGCGCATTTTGATTGCAAACAGAACCAGATTCATTACCGAAAATAAGAAGAGTTCCTCCAGATGGATTTGAACTTGTAGCATCTCTTGCGTACCAAGTATAGGATTGACAACCACCATACCATGCCCTAAGTCTGTCTTGGGTTTTTCCAACTGCACAATTTGAACAATTAAGTGGATTTACTATCCCAACACCGCCAGTTGTATTGAAAGAATATGGTGCAATTCCTATAACGCCTTTTTTCTGTAGAGATTGAATACCAAGTGGAAAGAATGAACCATAGGCATTCACAACAGTGTATTCAGTCCATGTACAGGAATTATCAGTGTCATTGGTTCCAGGATCAAAAAGAACATAGGGAATAATTGTTGGTTTGCTATGGTTGTAAAGTGCATATGCTGAGAAATTAAGTGCTTGTTGTCTTATTTTTGTACCATCACATGAATGAACATACCTGCCATCTATACCATAGGCAATAAGATCAAGTTTGTCTTCCCACCCATTTGCATATAGTTCAGTCATCACTGCATCAAGAGCAGTAAAGTCGTTTATCTTTGGTCCAATTGCAGTAAGACAATATATTTTACTTGAAGTACCAGCACGGATATTACCGCATGCATCATTAATGGCATTTATCTGTGCAGCAACTTGGACAGCATCACTAACATCAAAATTCATCTCAGCAATAACAACAACAGGACCAACTGGACCAGTTGACAATCTTCCCATGTAAAGATCATCACCTTCTTCACCAAGAATTTGTGCTATTTTTCTTGTTTGAGTTATGTTTATGTCAGTACCATTACTATAGAGAATATAAACAGGCATAACATCTTTGCTTAAAAAGCACATTGCACGAGAAGCATCTGGCTCTAGATATGGCGATTCATTTGATCCCAAAAGCCATTGTACTGCCATACCAAGACGATTATTGCAGAATGTATTTGCATATGAGAAATCACCAAAAGTCGGTCCCTGACCAATCATAAAGTGATGGATAAGCTGGCTTTCGTATGGACTCTGCCGAAGACTTATTTCTGCAGTTTTATTTGCCGTACAATTTGTTTCAAAATAACAATAACCACCAACAAGACTTTGTAATGGTCCGAAAATATTAGACCCATTCTGGCAGACCATACACAAACAAGTTCCTGTTTTACAAAGTTCTGTTTGACTTGGATCAGCCAAGGCAACATAACTGAAACTATTCATATACTCCTGTTCATAAAGGTTTGATCCAGAGCTTAACCGTTGCAAACACCCGAAAGTAATAATCAGACCAAAAAGAATTAACAAAAAAGCTAACAAACGCATGGAACAATTTAAGATGTTTTAGAATTTAAATCTTCACATTTTTTGAATAATAAAAAATTAGTAAAGATAGGACCTACAAGATGCATTTTTGCATTGTGCTCCTCTGTAATTTGCCATACCACACCTGGGACAGTAAACTACTTGTGAAATTCTGTGTGGCCTCATTATATGTGATGCCTTGTTTGAAAGATCTCTTGCAAGTCTACCAGCACCTTCACCGAAACCGCCACCGCCGCCATGCTTTGCACGAGCCCTCCAATCAGCTATCATATCTCTTGGCGTAAGTGACTGTGGATAAATGGGCACTGGAATGTGGTGTAAGAACAGAATTGGATTAAAGTATCCCCAAAGTGAGTTTCTTTCAAAACCAAACATGTCAAGTTCCTGTCTTCTTCTTATACAAAGTGCTTCAGAAGAAACTGTTCTTCTCACAGTATTGTCCATTGCTGCATTTTTTATGGCCTCATCATACATAAATACAGAATCTTTTGTCCTTGTTAGGTATTCTGCTTGCACTTGATCAAGTACAAGATTGTGCCTGTAATCATAGTATGATTCACCAGGGTTTGCATCACCAGTTCTTGCTGTAGAATAGATACCTTTCCTGTGAATCATTATGTCAGGTGCACTTTGTTTAAGCCCTTCTTGCATATCCGTACCGGCAAGCTGGTGTCTTTCAAGACTTCCACCGAATACATTAAGTTTTGACAATGCTCTGGATAGTTTCCCTCGGCCATACATTGCTGCAGAAAATGGATTCAATGACTGCATTGCTTCCATAATCCTAGGTTGTGTATAATTCCATTGCTTAAGTGCATCATCAGTTGAATCCCATTTTGATGCATATCCTTGCATAGACATCTGGAAACCTCTTAGCATGTTTATGTAAGGTCTCATAGCATATTTTGCTGCCTGCATTGGGAAACCATAGAATGACATAAAGTTAGTGTATGTACCTCGGTCCATGAATGCTCTTAGATTATCCCTGATATTAAACTGTGATGATGGACCAAAATGGAAAAATGATGCCCAGGATTGGTGGGTACCAAATGATGTTGAAGATCTCCATGGATTTCTATCAATAGCATATTGCCATACCTGCAAATAGGCACCATGGTTTATGGCAACTCCACGATAGGCTGCTTTTTCAGCATCACTAAGATCATCTGCAAATTTACCTGCCATTATCTGAGTTGCGAGTCTTTGAGAATGAAGACGATAGGCACTTGAAACACCAGTAATATCATAAGATGTTTGGTGTAGACTGCCACCTGAAAGCAATGCAACCCTTGACCAATAATCTCCAAGATTCATGAACATGTCTCTTGTTGGTTTCCATATTCTTTCATTGAAATTAGGAGTATCGACACCAACATAACGCATTATTGATGGAGAAGTTGGAGCAACATTTCTTCTTGACTCTATTGTCAGTTCGCTATGACTTGAACCAAGGGTATAATCAAAGGTTGAACTACGTCCCCTCCATATGGCAGCCTCGAGTACTTGTTGTCTCTCATAGTTATAACCGCCTTCTTTTGCCCATCTGCTTGCTTGAGTAAGGAACTGTTCCCATTCAGCTGGATTTCTTGATTGTTCTGCATTTCGAAGCATTGCAGCTAGATCATCCCTTGCACCAAACTGCACTGCAACATCGTCAGGTACAAATGCCTTCTTCTGTCCATTCTGATCTCTTAGGCATGTCTGACCTGCCATAACACGATCAAGATCACTAAGTACAAGTCCTTTTCTATAATAAGCAAAACCACCTTCATGAAGCATTACAACTGCTTTGTCAGATTTTGCAACATCATCATAGGTCATATCTCTCTTTAATATACCCTCATATTCCTTCTGGTACTTTTTCAACATTTGAGTTAGCTTATCAAGATGATGGGAATTAGTTGTATCTATTTTTTGAAGGAACGCAAGATCTTCGTGGTTGTTTGCAAGACCTTTTTCCTGAAGTGCTTTTTCCATAAACCCAAGCATAACACCATAGTAAAGCCTTGATGTTTCTCTAGTAGTTCCATAAGTATTCTGTGCAAAATGAGAATTGAACCTTTGTTCCATATCCCTCATAAGTTGGTCTGCAACCCAAAGCTTCTTTGCATGTCTTCCTCTTTCTTCAACTGACCAATTTGCTGAACCAGACATCCTGTCAAGCTCAGCTTCTATGGATCCTCTAACTGCAGGAACATAACCACGAGTAAATCTTGATTCTACCCATTGGCCAAGGGCAAAGTTATCTTTAGAAGCAAGTTCTGACACCCAGTGTCTTTTAACATCAACCAATGTTGCTTTTTGACTTATACCAAGCTCTTCACTACCACCTGAATACCATACTTGCTTACCTGTTTTTTTGTCAACGTCACCCGATCTTTGCATTGTTCCGCCGTACATGAACTTAACAATATCAGCAATTGAAGCAGAATTTATGCTCTTACCTTTGCTATGTTCCTCATACATTCTTTTTCCTTCGTTAGTAAATAGGGAAATAAGATCATTTCTGTTTCTCTCAGCAACTAGCCTTAGCTGAGTTGCATTGCGCATATGTTCTGGTAGTTGTTCCATTGCAGTTGTTGGATCAAGACTTGTAAGTCTATTTGCAACATTTAGTCGTGCTGAGGTAAGTTCTTCTTTTATACCTCCACTAAGAAAGCCACGCTCACCATCCCAAATCATTGTACGTAAAACCATTGTTTCCCATGCATGGGTTGCATTTAATGAGTCGCCACCGACATGGCAAACATATGCATCTTCGTGTAGTCTTGCACCTGCAGTAGTTGACATACGCACCTTATTCTGTTGTTCTAGAATTTCCTGCAGTCTGATCATTTTTATGTGTTCTGGCTCAGTTGAAGCACTCAATGTTTCTAGCCTTGTCGTTACACTAAGCATTTGATGATCTATATGTGCACCATGTGATTGTGCAAGGTTTGTAAGTGCATGTAATTTATCATTTGTTGTCATGGCAGTGTTTGAGAGTATTCTTCTTATTTCACCTTCAGCAGCTGCCAATTCTGCAGATGCACGGAAATTTGATCTTTTTAGAATATTTATGTCAATATGACCCATGTTTGCAAGTTCTTCAGCTGTAATATTGAAGTTCATGCCCATTTTTCTGTAAAGCTGTCTTAGTACGTACCTCATTTGATCCTTAAGAACTTCATTGTTAAGAGAACGATAAAGATGAGCCATCTTATCATTTACAGGGAACATTGATCCGACAATAATATCTGCAGGACGTTTGCTAACCTGTCCCAATAGCCAGGCTGCACTACCAGAACGTTTTGCCTTATGTTCAAGTGCATCAATTGCACGTTGGCCACCAATCAGATGCATAGTTGATTTTGTCATTCCTCTTGCTAAGTGAGGCGTCTCAGTAACCATTGCCTTGACCATCCTACCCATAACCCGTGAGGTTCTGGCAGCTGAATCAACACTCGACATAACCAAAGGACCAAGAAGTGCATATCTATTTGCACCATAGAATTTGTTTAGAGTACTGCTAACTTTTTGATGAACTGCGCTTCTTTTTCCAATATCAGGCATTGCAGTAAGAACTTCAAGGCTTTGCCATGTTCTAAGACCAAAAAGATAATCTTTCAATGTCATTGCCATTACTGCGTTTCTGCCTCCTTTTGCCTCAAGTCTTTTTAACAGATCTGCAACTGTTTTATGTTCTGCGTCACCATAATGATAAGGTAGTTTTGTCAGATGATCTAATTCTGCTTGTGTCATTCCAAGAGAACGACCTGCAGTAACAAGTGCGGATGCAACTTTTTTGTTTTGTTCAACATCACCAGCATACCTGTCTGCCCTTGTCCCTTTTTGTGATTTTATCTTTGCTTCTAAACGTGAGAGTACAGAATCCCCTGCCATTCTTGACCTTAATATACCTGCAGTAACTCCAAGTGCTCCGGCTGCTGCAGCCATCTTATCTTTTGTGGTCTTTTTCAATTCAGTATAACCAAATGGAGCTAATATTTGTCCGCTTGCAGCAACACCTTTAGGCGTTGGTAGTCTTGGGGTGGCTATATCAAGAAGGGTTACTGGACTTTTGCCTGCAAAATACATTGAAGAAATCAACAACCCAGTTAGAAGGAAAAATGCAAGGCATGGTAATATACCAGCTCCTGAAATTGGAGTACTGAGTCCATAGAAAATATCGTGTATTTTCCTATTAATCAAAGTAGAGTATGTTGATTGTGGGTCTGTAAATATATCTTGTTCCATACTTGGGTTCACTGCCTCATCAACACCAGGAACATAAATAACTCGAAAATATGTTTTAGGAACCCCACCTAATGGAGATAGATCACATACTGCATAATAATAATCATATGAGTCTGTCATCTCACCAGTTATTGGATCGGGTTTATAGCCAGTAGCAACATTTGTTGCAGTTTTATCCTCGCATCCTGGAAGCGGTGTCCAAAAATTTGTTGATGTACTTCCTGAAGGATTGAAATATTGAACAGTAAAATGTGCATTTGCTGGCGAAGTCATATTAAACTTATAATCAGTTGTGTGTGCACCATATTCAGCTGCTTTTTTGTAAGTACATTGAAGTGGATCTGTTGCACCTTCAGCCACACACTCATCATAGAAACCTTTCATTACATCTCTTTCAGTTTCTCCTGTTGATGTTACGGCTGGTTCAAAAATAAGCACTGAGATATTGAGTACTGTGTCGCTTGGATTTGAACGTTGAAGTATAACTTGACTATCCTTAACAGAACCACTACTTGGGAATCCAAATTGAGCATATGTAGTAGATAGAACAAGAAGCAATGCCAAAACCACATATTTCAAGGATCTCATAATATATTCGGGCTTTAAGTTATTTATAAATGAATATGTTTTGCGTTAGTATTAAAAATACAAAGTCTACAAATTACGTAGTTATAGGTGATCACTATAAAAGGACCAAACCCATTTGCATGGAACCCAGAAAGTTTTCAGGTTTCAGTAAAGAAAATAAATAGCAGTGTATTCACGAGTTTTTTGAATGCAAATGCATCAAAGCAACCTGGAATTCTGATAATAACTGGCGAGTTGGGAGTTGGTAAGACTATATACTTAAGGAATTTTAGACATGAAGCAGAAAAAGCAGGAGTTTTCTGCACATATGTTAAAATGGAGAAAGGAGAAGACGAAATAGATCTTGTAGATAAAATGTTCCAAGAAGAGAAAAACCTGGATGATGCAATAGACCATCTAAGTAGTTACAGTAATGAAGGGATAATGTTCATTGATGGAGTAGACAGGATTAAAAAAACAGATCAGGTAGCAAGAAAACTTGTAAATAAGGTAAGTTCTTACTGGGGAAAGAAAAAATTCTCGATTGTGATGAGTTCAGTAAGACCATTGAAAATACCGAATGATGAGGCAAAAACAATAAACCTGACTGCCTTCAATGAGAACGATATGCAAGAAATGGTACGTAATACTCTCAAAGATAAAGAGATTAAGATGGGAAGAGAATGTCTTAGAAGCATACTAAATGATAGTAGTGGAAACCCAAGAGTTGTGCTCTTGATATGTTGGCATATTTATGAGAAGATAAGGGATAATGAAAAAATAATAACAAAAAGTCATTATCTGAATTATTTGCCATACATAATGACCATGCTTTCCAATGAATGGTTTGGGGAAATATATCACGAAACCTCGAAATCAGAAAGGCAGATATTGAAGATATTGGCAAAGAATATAGATGGCATTCATGTCTCACAAATTGCTAAAAAACTGAAAAAACCACTTGGACCAACCTCAACTCTTACGATGAGATTGGTTAATAGCGGTCAGGTAATTAGAGTCGAGAGAGGGGAATATAAGATATTCTCTGCCCTTTATGGAAGATATGTTCTTCAAAGAAGCTAGAACGCTAATATCCAATCATTCTCGAAAAGTTGAATGAACTTATTAACTGTTAATTGATCGTAGATAATTACAGATGCTTCCCTATTTTCATAAAGTGCTGAATTGCTTAGATTATGAGAACCAACCAGCACTATTTTTCCGTCTATTATGATAATCTTAGAGTGTGTTAATTCGAATAATTTGCTTGCATATTTTACTACAAAATGTTTTGCAGTTAGCTCAGAATGGATTTTACTATTTTGTCCACCAATGACTTGTTTTTCCATTATTATTCTTATTGTGACTCCTCTATTCTTCGCTCTTTCAAGTGCTTCTATAACATCTCTAGATGTAAAAACATAGACTTCAATATCAATTGATTTTTCTGCAGAATCAATCAGCTCTATTATTTTGTATCCATCATTTGGTGAAAATACAGTTTCTATTTTATAGGTTAGATTTGAGAATAAAAAACAAAGAATAATTCCAATAAGTAGCCCAAGCCCGAACATCCCCCATTTCATATTTTGCTAAACACAATTAGAATTTAAATACTAATAAGCAAAAACAGATTGTGATGAACAAGCAATACCTTTGAAACTTTTAGGAAAAGTTTCATCAAAACCGGAATGTTAAATATTTTCCGGGGAAATAAATTTTCCTAATCGTTGATGAAAGTGATCTTGAGTTCTGAATGAGTTTACGAACGAAGAACTCGAGAGATTTGAACGGTTCGTCGTTCAAACAGATCTTGAGTTCTGATTTTGTTCTTTGAAGGGACGAACGTCCCTTTAGAACCCTAGACTTTTTGTTTATTGTAGAGTAGTTCCTCACAAGTCCAATATATTAAGATAAAAAAAGAAGAGCCATGGCCCTCATAAAATAAAAAGTCAGATGTGATTTTATCCTCATCGGGTTGCCCCTAGGACTGTCGAACACTCATCATCTTTTGGTTGTTTGTACTTTTCCATATATAATACCATGGTAAAAGTACCAAAACTTCAAAATGAAACAATAAACACTATTCTCTTCTAGGTTCTGGCTCTGGTTTTGAGATTTTAGCTAAAGCAGCTGCAAGATTTGCCATACCATTCCCACTCACTTTTGATTGTGGAACACCGAAATCAGAAGGTAACAAATGGTCTTTTCCTTCAACACGAGCAAGAGCACGAATTAGATTAGCATATCCTGATGATCTTGAATTAGATTCTTGAGGTCTTTTACCTCTGCCATCCCCCTTATCCCTACAATCATGAGCAAACATGTGGAAATAGATGTTATAACGGGTTTAAAAAAGTAGATAATAAAAAAAATTAATTTTCTACATTTGCACAAATTACATAGATCTCCCATGGATCCTCACAACATGGCTGACCTTCTTCACGACAAAAACATTGCCAACCATCTGTAGTGCCAGTCAATGGTACCGACCACAAGATAAATTGTTTGTTCATATTCTCACAATAGCATCCTCCACCTATGACCTTTGTATCATTTGATGAACAATAAACCACACTATTATCAAAGACTTTTACTACCTCATAATTAGATACACCAGATGGTCCTTGTGATCCTGTTTGTCCTTGTGGACCTTGCGGTCCAGTTGCCCCTTGTTCTCCTTGTGGACCTTGCTCGCCTTGGGATCCGGTTGGTCCCTGTTGCCCACTGGCACCAGCAGAACCTTGTTGAATACAACCAGCAAACACTATAATCAGAGCCAATATTGTGAATATTGATTTTAGATTCATGATTAGATAACAAAAACTATCTTTAAATAAGTTTGTTTGATGATTTATTGAAATAAATAAGATTAGTAAATTAAAATAAAAAAATTATATATTTGCCAATAAAATTGGTAAAATTTGAAATCTTAGAGATTTCAAAGGTTAACTTTCAACCCAAGCTCTTTCTTAAGTTCTCTGTAGCGGTTTCTTATTGTAACTTCAGTAACACCAGCCAC
>JBDRCX010000002.1:0-206874 GCA_043821365.1 Microcaldota archaeon
TTTTGTCTTTTTTTAATATATCCTTTCCCATATCCGCTCTTCTTTTTAGATTCTCTTGTAATCTCCCAAGTTCTTCTTTGTTAGATAATTTTGTCAGTATGTACCTTTTGTATTCTGCAGTTGTGGCTGACATAGTACCCAGAAGAGAGTGGGCATTTGCAAGTGTTAATTTTATTTCGTCAGGCCTTAGTATTTCAACACTGTAAGGGCTGTTTGCCATACAAATAGCTCCAAGAACCGCAAAGTCCTTTGCTAAAACTTTAAGCTGGATGGAACTTGACCAATTTTTGTCCTCAGCTCCTCCAGTTGGTTCATCTATCTCACCAAGTGCAAATACAACTCCTTGTTTGTGGATTATCTCATTTATGAATCCAGTTCCTAGTTCTTGTACTAGTTCTTTTGTTTTTGCATGTATGTCAAAGTATAGCATAGCCAGGATGCCTCCGCTAGCTATAGTCTCACGTGTTAATTTTTCTATGTCTCCCATACTATATTCTTAGTTCGTTAACTCTTTATAAACAATTCCACCATGGGTTTTGGTCATGTTAAATGGTCATAACAATCATATTTATATTAATCACACCAACACTCCCCTTTCAATTCTGTTTTTCTTACATCTTTAAAATACCATCATGGCATGTTCTACTCGGTGCTATTTATGAAACCTAAAAGAAATTTTCGTGGACCATCACGTGGTTCGAATGATAAGGAATTTGCAGATAAAAGAGAAAGGTTCCTTAAACGAACAAGGCAGGCAGTCATGGAAGCTCTCAAAAGTAGAGATATGCTTCTAGGAACAGTCACAAGAACAATAGAAGATCTTGATAAAACCATAAACTTACTCGGTGAAAAATTAGAGGACTGGTATGGAATATATTTTCCAGAATTCAAGGCAGATGACAAGCTTCAGTTTGCAAAAGCAACATTGGCTATTGATAGATCTAATCTAGATGAAAAAGAACTCTCATCTATCCTTGGCCAGAACAAATCTCTTGAGGTTGTTGAAAAAGCAAAAAAAAGTCTTGGTGTTCAACTTTCCCAAAAAGACCTTTCAGAATGTTTGGCTCTTTCAAAGACAATCATTTCTCTTGAGAAACTTCGTGAAGATTATGAAGGGTATCAAAAAGAACTTGCAGAAGAGCTTTGTCCTAATCTTTCTGAAGTTGCAGGTCCAGATATTGCTGCAAAACTTGTTTCTCATATGGGTACTCTTTATAGACTTGCAATCTTACCTGCAAGTGCAATTCAGGTTATTGGTGCAGAAAAAGCACTTTTCAAACATCTAAAAAATCGAAAGGTTCCTCCACCAAAACATGGTATAATTTTCCAACATGCAAAGATTTCGTCATCTCCAAAATCAATCAGAGGGAAAATTGCGCGTACTTTGGCAAATAAACTAAGTCTTGCTGCTAAGGCAGATGCATTTAGTAAAAGAAGAATTTCAGCTCCTTTGAGGAAAGAATTTGACGAAAGGGTAGTTCAACTTATGAAAGAGTATGAACTTGCAAAATCAAAAAAACAAACAGATCAAAAGTGAAGCCATCATGAAAGTTTTGGCATTTTCTGATCTACATCACGAAGAAGCAGCTTTAGAATCTCTTGTAGAACTTGGAAAAAAACATAATCATGTTTTTATCTGTGGCGACACTTCAAGAACAGAAATATTTGCAAAAACTGTTTTACAAGAATTTCCAAATGGTTTTATCATACCTGGAAATTGGGACAGTGAACATGTGAACAATCTTTTTTCTTCTTCTCCACAATGGATACACGGAAGACGAGTTGATCTATTTGGTAATTTAAATGTTGTTGGTTTTGGTTTTTCCCCTCCAACTCCATTTGGGACATTTGGTGAAATAAGTGAAGATGAATTTTATTCAAAAATGTCAAAGCTACCAATAGATAAGAATACTCTTCTGTTGCTTCATACTCCCCCTAAAGGTCATTTTGATGAAGCATTTTTGAGGCACATAGGTAGTTCTTCAATTCTAAAAATTATAGAAGAAAAAGAACCGTTGGTAGCATTTTTTGGACATGCACATGAGCATTCAGGGATTAAGGTGTTGGGGAATACTATGCTAGTAAAGCTTCCACCAGCAAATAATATGCGTGCCTGCTCTCTTACAATAAAAAACAAAAAGATTTCTGCGGAGTTTATTACATTATGATAACCATTAGAACAATTGGTCCCTCAGAATACGATTCTGCAAAAGACTTTATCAAAAAAGTTTTTCCAAATGCAATGGTTAGGGTTAGTGATGATGATACTATAATCTTTGCAGAAGCAGGCGGAAAGCCAGTTGGATTTGCACATATGGTTGATGATTCAGATAGATTGATCCTACAAGGTCTTGGTGTTGATGATTCTGCACGTGGCCAAGGGATTGGCACAATTCTTTTGGAATATGTCATATCTATGTTTGATGATGGTGTCAGACCCATTTACCTTAAAGTTAAGGTTATGAACCCAGTCATTGATCTGTATTTACGTTATGGTTTTTTCCTTAAAAAATTCGGTCATAGTCATGTTTTGGTTAAAAAAATAAATAGTTGACCAAAACAATTTGCTTAAATAATTATGTTACCCAACTTTACTACTGAATTTTATCAAACCTGAGCATTTCTTAGGTTGAAGTTTAGGGAACTATACTCACGTGGAGGTCTAAGGAACCACATTAGTTTGTAGTAGTAGTTCCTTAATTGAACTAAAATGGGGAAATGAGCTAACCTGGTATGCTGTCAGCTTTGGGAGCTGGTTGTCTGAGTTCAAATCTCAGTTTCCCCATCTTCATTTTCGAATTTTTTGGAAGTAAGATTTATATATCTATATTGAAAATCTATCTCATGACCAGTATCAGAAAGAAGAGGTACCCCAGCCTCGAGCATAAATCGATCGTCGTAAAAAAATCTAAAAAACCAAAAAAAACATCATCATATAAAAAAGCTCCAGACCGTTTACGCTTTTCCGATCTTGCCAAAATTCTTACAAGTGGCGAGCGTTTAGCTATGCTCAGCGCAGTTGACCGACTTCGGGGCCGTTCCAGAATTTTAGTTGAACTTGCACTGTTTTCAAATTTTCAATTTGTAAGATTGGCGGCAGTTACAAATCTTTCTAGTGATGTTGAAGCACTTGTTGATATTGCAAATTACTGTCACTATGATGACACTCGGGTTTCAGCACTTGATGAACTTTCCTCAAATATGGGTGCATTGGTTGAAATTGCATGCTCTTCTTTATTTGGAAATACACGGGTGGACGCAGTTAGTTTTATTACAGATCCATTATCCCTTGCAACAATAGCAGCAAAATCCCCAAATAAGGATTCAAGAACAGTTGCTCTAAAAAAAATTGCAAATAATAAAAACGCATTGAAAAAAGTTGCAGAAGAATCAACTTATAAACCTGCAAGATTAGGTGCACTAAAGAGCCTATCTTCTGATGTTGATGCCATGTGTTCTCTGACACTTTCAAAAAACAGTGATGTGAAAAAAGTTGCAGTATCGACTCTCTCCAGTGTTGTGGATGAAATAGATGATATGGATGCATTGACTGAAATTGCCAAACATTCGTCAAATGAGGACTCAAGATACATTGCGGTTGGAAGAATATCAAATGATCCTGCTTCTTTGCGTTCTGTGATATCAGAATCTAAATATTCAGATGCACGTTCCACTGCTCTTATGCTGTTATCTGATATGGTTCCAAGTATAAAAGATATGGAAGTGTTGACAGATGTTGCAATTCTTTCACCTTATGAAGACTGTAGAGTTGCAGCAATAGAGCGTTTGGTCGGCCACAGTGCTGCTTTATTGGAAATAGCCAAAAAAGGAAAATACAGGGATTCAAGAGATCTTGCCCTTGAGAAACTCAAGTCTGATTCAAGTGCACTAAAAAGCGTTTCAAGGCTTTCTCAGTATAGCGATACAAGGAAAAAGGCACATAGGTTGATGTCAAACCCAAAAGTTTTCCATTCAGAGCTTACTAAGATTCTAGGCTAATTTATATTTTTATCTTTACATTTTCTACACATGTTTGACCCATTCCTAGTAATAGGAGCCACAATACTGCTTGGTTACTTTTCAATAGCATTTTTTGATAGAACAAAAATATCCCAAGTTATACTTCTTATGCTGTTTGGGTTTATTCTAGCCCATGTACTTGGTGTTGTTGATGCATCAAATAATTCAGTAATAATCTCAATTCTGCCATTTTTATCCACTCTTGCACTTATCATCCTTCTATTCGATGCAGGTCTGACATTTGATGTTGTTTCTGTTGCAAAATCAATACCTCGAAGTTTTCTATTCACTCTAACAATCTTCTTCTTTACCATGCTCATAATCACACTGGTTTTGTGGGTGTTTTTCGGCTGGCCATTACTTTATGGTGCCCTTCTTGCTGCGGTTTTAGGTGGTACAAGCTCTGCCATCGTAGTTGCGATGATTGAAAAAACAAGATTGGATAAGGAAACAAAATCAATGCTTGTATTGGAATCAACAATAACTGATGCATTCTGTATTATTTTTGCAGTTTTCATAGCGCAATTAATTGCATTGGGAAGTACGCCAGATTTCGGTATTCTGACTGGTTCTCTTGCCAATTCAATATTCATGTCAATTGTTTTTGGTACTGTGAGTGCAATTCTTTGGTTGGTAATCTCTAAGCGTTTCCTCATATCAAAATTCAGCTATATGCTTACTCTATCAATAATATTCATTCTTTATGCAGTTACTACCTCTTCTGGTTTTAACGGCGGCCTTGCTGTTTTTGTGTTTGGTATAATAATAGGAAACATATCCGGACTTCTTGGCCTTGTTAATATCAAATGGGGTAATAGGATTAGTCCAACAATACAATTTTTCCAAGGTGAGATAACCTTTTTCATAAGAACATTCTTCTTTGTATATATCGGTCTTCTCATATCTCCAGATTATTTCCAATTCCCAATAGTTATTTTTGCTGCATTCTTAACATTCCTATTCATAGTATCAAGATCAATTGTTTCCAAGTTCTTTTTACCAAGTATTAATTCAGCAGGAAGAAATATGGTTGTTGCAATGATGCCGCGTGGTCTTGCAGCAGCAGTATTAACTACCTTACCACTAATCGTGGCAGTTCCAATACCTGATTTCAGGGAGCTTGTCTTTGTCACATTGTTATTCACAAATATTGTTGCAACACTTGGTGTAATTCTATTTGATTATTCTCCTCCTGATGATGAATCACTTTCCGAATTGGAGGAAAAAGATAGTAGCAATGTAGACAAGGTAGATGAGGATAAAGACAGCCCCTCCTAATTTTTTTATTCCTTTGTTTACTGCAGCAACATAGAAAAAAAGTGTATTTGCAACAACTGCAAATAATAATGCAACCATGAATATTGGAAGCTGAACCTCTATGGGATTTATTACCGATGCTGTTCCTAAAACAAGAGTTAAATTTGCCATATTGCTTCCTATTGCATCCCCAATAGCAAGTCCATAATGTTTTTTTCTTATGGCCTGAAGGTCAATTGTAAGTTCTGGCAGCGAGGTTCCCAATGCTATTATTGTTGCACCGATAAAACTCTCAGCAATACCAGCTATTCTTGCAAGTTTAACTGCAGAATCAACAACAAATCCAGAACTTATCATGACAAACAGAACACCTATACTGAAAATAATAAATGCGTGAAACGCTTCCTCTTTTTTAACGAGTTTTTCTTCTTTGCCATCAGCTACTGGTTTTTTCTTTAATGTGTGCCATACATAAACTCCAAAAATCGTCAGAAGTGCAATTCCTTCAAATAATCCAAGAACTTTTTGCTGTACGTAACTATTGAATACGATATAAACAGATATCACTGTTGTCAATAATAATACAATTGCAATGTCCTTCAGGCTTGATGCATGTATTTTTAGTTTGTATATAAATGCACCAAGTCCAAGTATCAATAAAATGTTTGTAATGTTTGAACCAAATACATTTCCAGCTGAAATAGCACCTTGGCCTGAGACAGATGATATGATTGAAACAGACAACTCTGGAAGGCTTGTTGCAACTGCCAATAATATGAATCCTATGGCCACCTGGCTTACCCTAAAATAATTTGCAAGCTTTGCAGCACTATCTATCACCGCACTTGATGAACGAGCTAATATGGCTATAGATATGATTAATATTATTGTTTCCTGAATCATCCAATAAGCAACTAATTTAAAGTTTAAATGTTTTACCCTCTCCATGATTTCTTCAATAAAAAAATATTTTCCACTAGTATTATTAGCTGTTTTTTTGTTTCTATTGGCAAGTATTATTAGAACCAGTATTTTTGGTCATGTTGATGAGGAGGATCATATATATTTTGAAATAGTTTTCTTGTTGTTGCTTGCTGTTTTAGGTGAACTTACTGTTGTTTATTTCAAAATTCCTTCAGTCATGATATTAATGATTCTTGGTATACTCATGAGCCCAAGTTTCATAGCACTAACATTTCATTTTATTGAGTCACTCGACCTTCCAATTTGGATGCCATCAGAACCTCCAGAAATACTTCGTGCTGATAATATAATCCACATCTTTGCTCAACTTGGTGCAATAATCTTGTTATTCAAAGTTGGTCTTCACAATAAGATGGAAGGTATTTTTTCAAAGGATAACCTTATCGTTGCTTTGTGTGGAATTGTATTCCCATTTCTTATTGGATATTTTTATGCAAGTTTTTCTGGCGGTAACTTCGCCTACTCTATGTTTGTTGGAGCAGCTTTAACAGCTACAAGTGTTGGGGTTACTGTTGCAATTTTGAGGGAATTTAAACTGCTGAATGAAAGATTTGCTGAAATAATCATAGGAGCAGCAATTATCGATGACATTCTTGGTTTGCTTGTTCTGTCCTTTGTAATAAACATGACCGGTGAAACAGAGTCGTTTGTACCAATAATAATGACATTTATATCTGCTGCAGTTTTTATATTTGGAAGTGTTGTTGCAGGGGATTATTTTGTCAGGTACATGGATCGTACAAAATTCAGCCAAATGGTTTTCCTCTCTGTTTTGGCATTTATGCTTCTTTATGCATATTTTGCAGAATTCATAAAATTGTCTGCAATTGTTGGGGCCTTCATGGCAGGTGTGATACTTAATCGGAGTAAGCATCTTAAAGAAATTGAAGAAAAAACTTACGGTCTGGAACTTCTGTTTATGCCAATTTTCTTTATTTCACTTGGTATCCTTGTTGATGTCAATTCACTTGCTATTTTTGCAATACCAATCCTCATAATAACAGTACTAGCAATGCTTAGCAAAATTATCCCCTGTGGTATTGCTTCTTTATTTGCAGGTTTATCAAAACGAGATTCTCTTGTTGTTGGTGTTGGGATGGCACCACGAGGGGAAGTGGCTCTTATTGTGGCTTCCTTGGGTCTTTCCACAGGGGTACTTGCTGTTTCAGAATACTCTGTAATATCTGCAATGGCCCTCATCACCACGTTCCTAGTCCCTCCTTTACTTGGAAAATTGCTTTCCAAGTAAGTATTATATTTGGTGTCATCAATAGTCTCTCATGAAAAAATTATGGTTTTTATTTCCAATGTTGATTATTCTTTTTGGATGTTTTGAACAATCTACTCCTGAACCCATTGTTCTTGACGAACAATTATCTGTACCTGTACAAAGCAACAACACAACTCAAATTATCGAAACGCAACCAGAACCAACTCCTTTAGAGATAGCGAATCAGACTGCATTTGAATTTGCTATTTTATCATCCACATACGCCTATGATGGTTTTGGTATGACTCTGCTTAATTATTCTGAAGGCGACGAATTCACTTTTACATACCTCTATAATTCACAATATGCTGGCTTTGGAAATCGATCTGAATTCTATCTAAAAAGTTCACTCCGTACTCATACTCTTGTGTTAACAGTTGTAGATAGTGAAGTTACTTCTGCAATACTTGATGGAGTTTATAACGAACTAGAATTAGGAATGGTTGATGTTGCTGAAACATTTGATTTTGATTTAGTGAGCCTAGAAACATGCAAAGAATTGGCAATTGATTTTGTGGAACAAAGCAATGTTTTCCAGACAAAAGTATATCAAGGAATGTCTGCTTGGACAAACAATGCTAGTGTCACCAGGCTATCGGATACGTTATGTCAGGTTAGGGTCTTTATTCCAACAAGTTCTGACGGACAATATTACGAGTCTGTTTATGTTTTTGTTGATCATGATGTTGTTTTCTTTCCAAATTCAAATTCCCAACGTAGCTGGATAGACATATATATGGATCCAAATGCAGATTATTCAATTATCCTAACACCACTTCCAAATCCACTTTGCCCACCAGGACAACTAATGGCGACTTCAACTCACCTTAAATTCTGCTTTGAACCAACAATAACAAACAACATGCCATGTTCGAGTTCTGTTTCATGTGAAAGAGGTGCTTGTGTTAGAACCAGCATGGGCGAATTTGGTACACCTACCAAATGTTTTGATTATCCTTTTGGCTGCAGATATTGGGTTGCTGAAAATAACCAGCCTGCAAAATTAGTCTGTCTTAGTTGATTGTGCTAGTAGCGCAAAAACTAAGTAATTTAAATTTCCCATCCTAGATCTATCCATGACTAAAAGCGATCGGGTTCCAACCTGTATTCCTGGTTTTGATGAGTTAATTGCAAACGGTCTAGAGAAAAATAGTATTACTGTGCTAAAAGGAGGAGCAGGGAGCGGTAAAACAATATTATCACTACAATACCTCCACGGCGGCTGTACAAAACATGATGAAGGTGGGGTGTTTATCAGCTTTTTAGAATCAAAAGATTCTGTTTATACAACTGCTAAAAAATTTGGTTGGGATTTTGAAAAATTAGAAAAAGATAAATTATTCAGGTTCATAAAATATACCCCACACGAGATACAAAAAATAGTTAAAGATGGGGGCGGATCGCTTAGAGACACCATAGAAGCCCTTGAAGCAAAAAGGATTGTTGTTGATTCATTGACTGCATATGGTCTTGTTTTCAAAACAGACTATGAAACAAATGAAGGTGTGATGAACTTCATGAGCCTTTTGAAATCATGCAACTGTACTACTTTAGTTACTGAAGAATGCGAAGCAAATCCCAATGAAATAGAAAGTGGAAGATTAAGCTTTCTTAGTGATGGTCTTGTTAAACTTTATCATCTTCGGAAAGAGTATGGTAAATACCGTGCTCTTGAAGTAGTAAAAATGAGGCATACTGATCATTCAGATAGGATGCATATGTTCGACATTTCTGGTAAAGGAATTGTCATCAGAGAACAATCGGGTATTTTTGAACGCAAAAATGATTAGAATGCTATTTAATATTTAACCTGTAATCTTTTTTGATGGTTGTAAAGACTGGTGTTACTGGTTTGGATAAACTACTGGATGGTGGTTTCCCAGATTATTCCACTGTTCTTGTATCTGGTGGGGCTGGAACTGGTAAAACAATTCTTGCACTTCAATTTTTGTTTGAAGGAATTCAGAAGAAAGAAAAAGGACTTTTTATAACATTTGAACAAAGCAAAGAAAAAATACTCGACCAGTGCTCTAGATTTGGTTGGGATTTTGAAAAATACGAAAAGCAAAAACTATTTCGAATTGTTGCCATGGATGATGTTGGAATTGCAAATATCCTCACCAAGATTAAATATAATCTAGATGATTTTAATCCAAAGCGCATGGTTATAGATTCAATCACATTTATGTCATTATCTGCCTACTCTGCCAAAAGACTTATTGATCTTGATAAAACAAGTGTGGTGGAGCTTTATGAAGGTGGTAGGGAGAGCACATCTCCTGAATTTGATGGTCTTATAGTAAGAAAACTGCTAATTGATTTTGTAAAAATACTGCAACACAGGAAAATAAGTACGATTTTAACATCAGAAATACCAAAAGACAGCACTTGGTTGAGTAGAGATACATTTTCTGAATATGCTTCGGATGGTGTTCTTCTTCTAAAATCTGTTTCTATGGGAACACAGCTTCATAGGACAATCGAAGTCGTTAAAATGCGCAATACTAAGATTAAGGGTGGCATTTACGGATTTGATTTTCAAAAAAATGGGATCAAACTCAGCGTTTAAGTCTTTTTTATCTGGTGTAACTGTTATAAATATGTAATACTAATGTAGTTTCCAGTATCCGAAAAGTTGGTTCCCATGCCAGTAGGAGATAGCGTAACAAGTTGGTTTATCCGTAACATAGTTCTGCCTAATGCAGAAGACATAACACATCCTGGTTATATCCTAAGCAAATTCAGTGAAGGTGGACAGACTATTTCTTTGCGTGAATTCTTTTTTCCTGAGAGTTTTTATGTTGAATTTGAAAAATCTATTGCAAAAAAGTTTGGTAAGAAAGGGGAAGCTAAACTTTATTCAGTTGGCAAAAGATTTGGTTACCGGTATGCGGTACTTTCCTATTTTAAGAAATATGGTGATCTTGGGAAGAAAAAGTTTCAGGAATTTTTGTACATGTTCGTTCGATATATAGAAGTTATATATGCGAAAAAATTACAACATAAAATGGACGCTGAAAAAAAATTACTTGAGCTTACTGCAGATTCCTATGTTTGCTGTGAAAAAAATGGGTATGGTTACTTGCTTTTGATAGGTGCATGGCTTGGAATTTGGGCATTTCTAATGGATGATAAAAAAATAGAAGGAGTTCAGGTTGAATGTCAGGGCAGAGGAGACAAACGGTGTAAATTAGTCTGCAAACCAAATGGCACTTCTTTTACAGAAGAAAATATGGATGATCTTGAGGAAGATCAGGGTACATATGCACTCCTAAATACTGTCCATCCATCTACAAATGATAACTATTCTCTTAAGGAACTTATTGAGAACCAAATATTCACTTACCAGAGTGGTAGACTATTCTTCGATAAAGAAAGAATGGTTGGTATCGAAGCAAGTTTGTATTATATGGTGGACAATGCATTTTCGGATAAATCTTCTAATGACATATTATTTACAAGCGCTTTCAATAGTGGGAAAAAAATATCAGTAGGTAAAGATGTAATCTTTGTCCAGAGATTTCTAGCTTGCATTGGATTTGGCGATGTTCAAATCATTCCGAATGGGAAAAAATTCCAAGTTATTTTCAATCATTTTCCATGGACAAGATTTTCTGAAGAATGCAAATTTACCCTTTTGGCTGGGTTTACCTCAGGATTATTAAGCGGTTGCACAGGTAAGAAAATATCCTTCACAAAAATCTCAAAATCTGTTGAGGCAGATGGTTTCCATGTTCAAATGGCTTAAAACTCAGTTTTTCTTTATTCATCATCTTTTCAAGTTAGAAGATCAACTTGCAAATTCTCTTAGTTTTGTTGTTGGTGTAATACTTGCATTTGGTGGAATACCGCCCCTTTCTCTTTCTCTTCTTTATGGCTTAGTTGCGGTTTGTTGCGCTCTTTTAGGTATAAATCTACTCAATCACATAACTGATGTTGAAATAGATAGGATAAACAAACCCCACCGTCCACTTCCCAGCCGGAAAATGAAAGAAGGTACAGCAATTTTGATTACTGCGTTTCTATTCACCCTTTCTTGTGTAACAGCAATTTTGGTTTCATTTCCCGTATTTTTTCTTACATTCCTTTACATTTTTTTAGGAGTGTTGTATAGTGCTGAACCACTAAGGTTAAAAGAAAGATTTTTGGTTAATAATCTTGCGGTTGCAGTTTTCTATAATTTTATTAATTTCCTAATTGGCTGGTCGATTTTTCAACCAATTTTTGCTGCTCCATATCCCCTGCTCATTCTTTTGTTTACATATGATTTCATTGCAATAAATTCCAAAGACTATCATGATCTTGCAGGTGATAAGGAATTTGGGGTTAAGACAATTGTTTCATTGTTTGGGGTTGAAAATGCAATGAAAATCGATAAGGGTGCCCACTTTGCCATTCAAATTACTTTCATTCTTCTGGCTCTTCTTGGGTTCTTACCATCATACATCCTTGCATTCAGCATCATTACATTAGTTTTTGTTTTTATGATTTTCCTAGACCTAAGCCACAATAAGAATTTTATGCGGTTCTATCACATGTCCTTTGGTCTCCACATATTTTTCAGAATTCTTATTCTGATTTTGTTCTTTACTCATATACTGGGACTAATGTAGTTTGGAGATTATCTAAATTATAATAAGAAAAATAGCCTCAGGAGAGAGTTGAACTCCCGACCTACTCCTTGTGCCTTTTAGGAAAAGGCACCCCAAAACAAGGGTGCTAATTTTGCGTCCTTCAGTCCGCAAAATAGATACAATACAAAATCCAAAAGGATTTTGCAATCAGATGGTTTTTGTTAAACTTTTTTCCAAAAAGTTTACGAGAGAGTCGCTCTACCACTGAGCTACTGAGGCTTACTTTGAAAAAATAGTTTGATTTAGTTTATAAAAGCCTCGTACCGCACAACTTCACCCTTTTCAAAATAATATACACTATTCTTACCCTGCTGTTTTGAAGTTTGTACTGCCGTATTTGCGTTGGCAAATATTGTTTCAACCATTTGTTCTACTTTTTGATGAGACAAACACCGTGTTCCTTTTGCACCTAAGATTTGTGAAATTTCCGTAGACACAATTTCATCCACACTTGCTACTCCCACACTGCATGTCACATTTCCATCTGTAAATTTTCCTCTTATTCTATCTGCTATTTCAAGAGCTTCTTTTTTGCTAACTCCTTTTATCACACCTGCAAATTCATCCCCACCCCATCTTGCTACCATGTCTTCAGGTCTTATTGATGCTTTTGCAGTTTCTGCTAATCTTCTCAATTGTTCGTTTCCTTTTTGATAACTAAAATCATTCAGACGTTTAAGATTGTCAAGATCTATCAAAAACACCCAGACATTATTCATTTCACCTAGGATCACTCTTCTTATAGCTCCTATTAATTCTGCATTAAAATCAACAAATTTTGTGAGTGTAGTTATTGCATCAAATTTATGTGTAATGATAAATGCAATTTGTGAAGCAGCCTCTATTGCCACATGGGCACTCCAATAGGCAGCATCTAAACCAGTTAAATCTGAGTCTTTACAACGTAGATCCCCTTCAAATACTACCATCCCTGATGGATAGCTTGGATCTCTGTAATAAAATGGCATGAAAGCTATTGACCCAGGTGTACTTCCCTTTCTTGCTCTTTCAGTATCGAAAATTGTACACCCACGATTATTCATATCAAGGTCATCAAAAATAAGCATGATTCCACTTTGATCAACAAATGTTGGTTTTCTTGTGGCAAATGCATGGTCTCTCATTGTCCTAATTCTATGTTTTCCAATTATGCAATCTCTCTCATTTGATCCATAAACAACAAATTCATTTCTTTCTCGCATAACTGAAACTCTATGTTCAAGTTTACCTACTGAACCTTTTGCTACTCTTGGAAGCAGATACACTCCACAGCATGTGGAATATTCAAAGATTCCCATCAGTCTTGCTATGTAATCTCCAAGTTTTGGGTAGTCCTCACTCATCATTCTACCTGTTTTGAACATTGCCATTGTAATGCCGTAATCTGGTATCACAGATGTGATTAATCGTCTACCAATCCTATCTGGTTCTAATAATTTTTCTCCTAAATTAGGTCTACTATCGGATAGTTTTTGTATGCCTAAGGTATCAGCAACTGCAATTCTTCTGGGCGCCATGGTAACTTTGATTTGTCTAATGGAGTTTAAAAATGTTGTTATGTGGTTAAATCAAAATTTGTGATTTTGCACATTTTTGTTGTTTTTTTATTAAACCTTGTGTGATTTTGTATAATTTTTGTTTTTATTTTGTTTTTTTAATTAGAATCAAGCCAATTCCTAGGCTAATTAATTATCCGTCTTTTATTTTTACTAAAAAGAGAATGCGGTCGCCGAGAATTTCACATCGCTTCGCTCGTGAAAAAAATCACCGAGCGTTCGGCGAAGATTTGAACTCGGGTTATGGGGTTGGAAACCCCAAGTCCTAACCAGGCTAGACTACAACCGCATTCTGATGCGGTGTATATTGGCACAGGCCAATAAGACAACCGCATGTTTTTGTTAATGTAATATGTTATTTTTATAAACTCTATAGCTTCATCCTCATTTCAATATGAAAGTCTATAAATCCAAATTTTCTGTAAATTCTTGCTGCATTTGGATTTAATGCATGCGCAGCAATTGATAAATATTTGATTTTCTTTTTCTTGAACCACTTCATTGCCAATGTCATGAATTTTCTTCCAATTCCTTTACTTCTGTATTCAGGTTCAATATATAAATCAGAAAAGTGCCCAAGTTTTTTTATTTTAAATATTGGTATATTCTTCTTTATTATATTCAATGAATATCCAATTATTTTCTTCTTTTCTATTGCTATAAAAATAATCGCATTTTTCTTTTCAATCTCTCTTATTGCCCATTGTTTCCATTTTAATTCACTTTTTGGTAATAATTCGTAAAAATCTTTTTTGTTGTCTTTTGCCAAATTCCTGTGGTGCTCCATTAGTTTTTTCCAAAGTGGTATTATATCGCTTATTTCGCTTTTTTTTGCAATTCTTATCTTCACTTCAACACCGATGCAAGTTCCTGTAAGAATGTTTTTGGGTCTTTTGATCTGACAAAAGCACTTGCAAGCAGAACTCCATCTGCATCAAGTTCCATTGCTTTTTCTATATCTTCTTTGTTGCTTACTCCGGCACCACAAAGAACTTTTATCTTATGATTAACATCCTTTACTGCTCTTACTGAATTTATCACTATTTCTGGTTTTGCTTTCGAAACACTAATTCCACTCCCAATAAGCTCTGGTGGTTCAACTGCAATAAATGTAGGTGAAAAATGTGCTATTTCAACTGCCTCTTTTGTACTTGCTGCACATACAAGGCTTTCCAACCCAACCATGTGTATTCTTTCAACTGTTGTTTTGACTAATTCCAGTGGCAATCTTTTTTCTGAATGATTAACTAAAGATCCCTTTACTTGGAAATGTTTCAGCAATTCAACAGGTATTGACCCTGTGTGTGCTCCAGGTTGTTGAGGATCAACATGCTGTGCGAATGTTTCTACTCTTTCTGCTGATTCATGTAAGAATGAGGCTGGAGGGCAAACAACGATTCTAACCCCAGTCTCTTCAACGACTTCTTTAACAACATCCGCAAAGAAAAGAGACTTTTCTATTGTTTCAGGATATGTTTTCAAATTCAAGACTATCATAGTTACCATACTCCTGTTAAATTTAAATTTTGGTTAGTTGACTCGCTTCGCTCGTGAGGAGTCGAGGGCCCCCTCAAATAATAAAATACGTCGAGAGCTTGAAATAAGTTTCAAGTTCGTCGTTTTATAGAATAAAACGCCGAGGACAGGATTTGAACCTGTAATCCACAAGGGATCGGTTTTCTCAAATAATCCGGTTCGAGATTCGTCAGTTTACACTTCCGACGCACTACCGGGTTATGCGACCTCGGCATAATGATTAATTTAATTATAACTAGACCTTTTAATCAGACTCTTCAAACTCCTGAGCTTCATATACTAAAAATTCCATTCCGTTTGTGTCATGCCAGGCGGTTGCTGTAAGTCCTGCTTTCATGCACAAATGACCTAAAAATTCTTCTTTTGTAGTTAATTGTTCCCATACAACTGGCAGGAAAGTTGCCCGTGCCCAGCCTTTTTTTATTATCAAACCATGTTTATTTGGTTTTAGTTTTTTGAGCAAATCCTTACTATCTTTTACTGGAAATGATTCTGGTTTTGTTAATACTGATATTGATATTTTTATTGTTTCCAATTCATCTACCCTAAGAGATTGAAATCGTGAATCATTAAATGCTGAATTCAAAGTATTATCAATAATGTCAAAAATAAGTGGTCTATGGGCTTCCAAACTTCCAATACATCCTCTCAAATTCCCATTTTTATATAATGTTACAAAACATGCACCTTCTTCTATAAGCTTTGGAAAAGGTACTTCTGATGGTTGAATTTGCAGTTGTTTGCCACTGCTAAAAAAATGAGCAAGTGTTTTTCGTGCTAATTCTAATAAAAAATTCTGCTCTTTTTTATTTAACAAAAAATCACCTTTTCTTTGTGTATATACTTTTTATCCAAAATTCTTTGAAAATAGGGAAAGTTGCAGTTGATAGTACGAATCCAATGGCTGGTATTAAGGAATTTACCCAAGGGTCTGGTGCATTAATTCCTATTAAGAGTATGAGTGCAAGTAGATAGATAGACGCGCCGATTACTAGTCTTCTTGTATTGCTTAGTTCCCATGCTTTGTCTGCTTCTACTCTAACATTTCTTTCTTTTATTTTTTTGATTTCTTTTTTAATCTCTGTCATTTACTTCTCCTCGTAAAAAGCATAACATCCATAGCCAACCACCCTTGATTTTGGTCCTGCGGTGTCCCCAGAATTTCTGTAATCTAAGAGTTTACCTGTCCACTTTTTTTCCTTTGCAACATGCATGAGCACCAGTATTGGTATTTTTCCACAAGCATCTCCGACTGCCTCGAATTTTTCAATATCTAATCTTGGTACTGTTTCATTTGCCGTACTATCTGTTTTTACTGCGTCATCGTAAAATTTGTAATGGCTTAAGTCTGAACTTGCAATTATGATTGTTTCTTCATCTAATTCTTCCATTATTTCCTTTGCTAGTTTTGTTGGGTCTACCTGCCCACACAAAATCGGCCAGATTTCAACATCACCAAGAACTGTTTGAATAAATGGCAACTGTACCTCCAGACAATGTTCTGGTTGGTGTGCTTCTGGATAAGTTACTATGGTTGGTTTTGTTTTTGTTATCGCTCTAATTTCACCCAATGGTGTTTGCCAAAACTCATAACCAGCTTCACATGCGCCCTGAAATCCAGCATAGTGAGATGGCCCTATCAATATTACTTTCTTTATTTTTCCTTTATATTTTGAAAGAAGTTTGTACCCATAACCAGCCACTGATCCAGAATAAATATATCCTGCATGAGGCACAACAAGTCCGGTTAGTTTTCCGTTAATTTTTGTCTCTTTTGCATCTGAAAGGAATTTATCAATCATCTTCTTTATCTCATCTGGATTATCCGGGTAAAAAGCACCTGCAACTGCAGTTCTTCTTATTCCTAAACCCATGATCTCACTATTCTAAAATCTTGAATGATTTTACATCCATCACAGTTCTTGGTCCTTCCCAACCCTGGGAAATTGGTTGCCCTGGTTGATATGGACCAACAGTATGGCTAGTGTCTGTTTCAACAACCCCAATTACCTCCAATCGTTTCCCTTCATAGGAACTGTTTTGTGGGAAATTTAACAAGTATACAACTGAATCGTTTGTTTGCAAGACTGGCCCTCCTTTATACTGTTCACTATAGACCCCAATCATGGTGGTCAGGTTACCCTTCACATTCATATTATCTCCCTCATTATGAATACATCCTGCGAATATTAAAAATAAACTGAAAATCATCATCCTAATCATTTCCAAATCCCTGCCACATTTTCTTTACAAAATCTACATTTGCCATCAATAATATTGTTATTTCTGACTGTGAAACCGATTCTTGTTATCAGATCTTTTCTGCATCTTTTACATAATGTTGATTCATAACTAGCATATGCAATTCCAACATTGCCACAATAAACATGATGCAACCCAGTTAGTCTTCCTATCTCTCTAGCTCTAACTAGACTTGCTGGTGGAGTTGGTTTTTTGTCAACCAGTTTGTAATCTGGATGAAATGCAGTTATGTGCCATGGCATTTCAGGATCAATATCAACTAAAAACTTGACCATTTCTTTAAGTTCGTTTTCATTGTCGTTAAGATTAGGAATCAGCAAAGTGGTAATTTCCACCCAGATTCCAAGTTTTTTTGCATATTTTATTGATTCTTTTATTGGTTCAAGATCAGGAACTTTGCATAGTTTCTGGTAGAAATTTTTATTATAAGCTTTAAGATCAATATTTACTGCATCTATGTATTTCTTGATTGCATTCCAACATTCTTTTGATTCATAACCATTTGTAACGTAAATTCCTTTCAATCCCTTTTTTCTAGCTAGTTTCATTATGTCAATTGCATACTCAGTGAAAATCGTTGGTTCATTGTAGGTAAATGAGATTGATTTTGATCCACTTTGAACTGCAGCATCAACAACTCTCTCTGGTGACCAATCTTCACATCTGTTGAGCATGTTTTGAAAATACACTTTCCAGTTTTTTGGATCATGTACTCGTGCTTCCTGCGGAGCCTGACTCATACCGAAATTTTGACAAAAGTCACACGCAAAATTACAACCAAATGTTCCAATAGAGAAGCTTTTAGTTCCAGGTAGAAAATGAAATAAAGGTTTTTTCTCTATTGGGTCAGCCCAAACTGCACATGGCTTTCCATAGACAGATAACTTCAATTTTCCTTTTTCATTTGTTCTAACACCACAAAAACCAGCAGCATTAGGTGCAATATTACAATATCTAGAACAAGCAAGACATTTTATTGTTTTTCCTGTTTTTTTTGCCAGCATCTTTGCCGTCATTTACTTTTTTTCTATTACAACCATTTAATATCTTTCTAGTAAATATCATTTTGGTGGTTTATTGTCTACTCCTCAAACAGGAACATTTACAGTAAAATCAGGGCTCGCTAAAATGCTTAAAGGCGGGGTAATAATGGATGTTACTAATGCTGATCAGGCCAGAATTGCTGAAAAGGCTGGTGCAGTGGCAGTAATGGCGTTGGAACGTGTACCTGCAGATATAAGAGCACAGGGCGGGGTTGCAAGAATGAGCGATCCTTTGAAAATAAAAGAAATCCAATCCGCAGTTACGATTCCCGTTATGGCAAAGTGTAGAATTGGTCATTTTGTTGAAGCCCAAATTCTCCAAGTTCTTGGTGTTGATTATATTGATGAAAGTGAGGTTCTGACTCCTGCAGATATGCATTTTCATGTTGATAAGACTAAATTCAAAACTCCATTTGTTTGTGGAGCACGTAATTTGGGGGAAGCATTGCGCAGAATTAATGAAGGTGCAGCAATGATGCGTACCAAAGGAGAAGCTGGCACTGGAAATATTGTCGAAGCAGTTCGTCATATTAGGGCAATTAATTCTGAAATCAAAGCTCTAGAATCATCAGATCATTCAGTAAAAGCTAAGGAGTATCGTGTTCCGCTTGATCTTGTTAATGAAGTTATTAGGCTTGGAAGGCTACCTGTGGTTAATTTTGCAGCAGGTGGCATTGCCACGCCAGCAGATGCAGCCCTATGTATGCAACTTGGTGTTGATGGTGTTTTTGTTGGTTCTGGTATTTTCAAGAGCAGTGATCCTGCTAAGAGAGCAAAAGCAATTGTTGATGCTACTGCCCATTTCAATGATGCAGATAAAATTGCAAAGGCAAGCGAAGGTCTAGGTGCTGCAATGCATGGACTTGAGATATCAAAATTCGGAACAAAAATGGCAGAACGCGGAATATAAATTGATTGCTTATAAATACAATCAATAACATGCATACCTATCCATACTATTATTTGTTGGTGGAAAGTGATCAAATGAAATCTTTTTGGTTTGTGCTTTTTGCACTATTGTTCGTAGTCGGTTGTATCTCTCAGGGCGTTGTTCCAGAACAACCAGCATCTGGTCTAAATCCACCATTAATAGAACCAATTCAACCAATACCAGAACCAAACCCATCAGAACAAACATCCATCATCTCTGCACAAATTGTCGGTGATCCTGTCTTTTTGCAAAAATTTGGTGACTCATGGTTTAGTACATGGGCAGATGATGACAAACTTTATTTATCCTGGGGTGATGGAACTGGTCGCGGTGATTGTTATCCTGAAGCATATAATAATCTCGAAGCTCCTTTTTGTGATTCGTCTTGCGGAACTCCAGAATCATTTCTTTTTTGTGATATTTTTTGTTCTACCTTCGCTTGCAATACCTGCTATGCACCATGTACATTAACTGATGCTGGACTTGTTAGCTTGGAGGGTTCTGTTCCATATTTTACTGAGTGTCAAGATGAATGCATTGTGAGTCTCCATATTCCAACCGGAACTCCATTATTTGATAAAAACATAGATCCAGGTACATTAAGAAATGACAAACCATCTAGTCTTCTTTTTTACAACAAAACTCTTTACTGGGCTGGACATAGCCCAGCAGGTCATCCTGATTTTGGGTATCTTGCCTATTCACATGATTATGGGCGTACTTGGACTGAAGTTGAAAAGTCTCCTTGGACAAATGACAGTGTATTTAGAGTGCTTATGTTTATCAACATGGGAAGGAATTACGAACTTAATCAGGATGGGTATGTTTATGCATTTGGCATAGGCAGCGAAGAGGCATGGACAAAAGACACTAATCTCCATGGTCGCGAAGAAAATGAAGAACAAACAGTTTATTTAACTCGTGTTCCAAAAGATTCCATCCTGGATTATGGCAGATACGAGTATTACGTTACTATCGATGAAAATGGGAATCCAATCTGGTCTGGTAACGAAAATGATGCAACACCTTTAGAAGGACTTGAAACGATCCAAACTGCATCAGCAATGTATCATGAAGGTACAGGGAAATATCTTTTCTTGACTGCTTCACCTGGCGCATTATTTGAAGCACCTCAACCATGGGGGCCTTGGAGAAAGGTGGCACCGCTTTTTAATGAAGGGGATAATTCGGCATGGAAGTTAGGTGGTTATGTTCCTGGTATTATTACCAAGGACGCTGGGCCAAACTACTTTTATTTCACACTTGCAGGAGGGCCTAGTCGTTATCAGCTTCACATTGGCAAAATTGAAATGGAACTAAATAATTAAATCTAATAGATCAATGGACTAATCTAAGATATATATGAAAATTGGTATCCTTGCCCTTCAGGGCGGTGTTATTGAACATATAAATGCAACAAACCAGGCAGCCAAAAATCTAGGCATTAATTGTGAAATTATCGAAGCAAGAACAAAAGAACAACTTCAAGATTTGGATGGGCTAATAATTCCTGGTGGCGAAAGTACTGTTCTTCAAAAACTATGTGAAAGGGAACATATTTTCGATCAAATTAAACACACCAAAGCTATCTTTGGGACATGTGCTGGGGCAATACTATTGGCTAAGAAAATAAACAACCGAGAAGCAGAACAAAAAACTCTTGGGCTAATGGATATTGAAATCACTAGAAATGATTATGGAAGACAAAACGAATCGTTTGAACAAAAACTTGAAACTGAATTTGGCAATTTAAATGCAATTTTCATTAGGGCACCGAGGATAAAATCAACTGGTACTACTGTTAAAATAATTGCAAAAAATAAGGGTGAAGTGGTTGCCTGCGTTCAACAAACATCTGGTCATTTTTATCTGGCAACATGCTTCCATCCAGAGTTATCAACCATCAAATTCCACGAATATTTTTTGAATTCTTTACTATGATTAGCTTCATTCGTGGTGCGGACTCTCACCCATCGATTTAAAATCCTAACTAATCAACAAATTAGAACTATTATTCTACTTAATATAGAAAATAAGAGGAGATTGAAAAAGGACCTTGGTCCTTTTTAAGGTGAATACTTATGGGAATCAGACCCGGAAGGGCAATTAGAGATGCAGATAAGGTTGCATGGACAAGATATTCGAGAAGCAAGCCTAGAAAATCTTTTATCAAGGCATTGCCACATACTGACCTCCATCAATATAGAATGGGTGCTATGAAAGATGATTTTGATCTTGAAATGAGCTTAGTCAGCGAACGTGCAGTTATCATAAGAGACAATGCAATTGAGAGTGCAAGACAAAGTTCAAACAAAGCATTGGAAAAAGAAGCACCAGGAAATTACTATTTTATCGTCAGAGTATATCCACATCATGTTGTTAGAGAAAACAAGATGATTTCAGGAGCAGGTGCAGACCGTCTTCAGAAAGGTATGCGACAATCATTTGGAAGGCCAACTGATAGGGCAGCCAGATTAAAAGTAGGAACGGCATTATTCACAATATTCTCATACAAAGCACACGAAGCAACTCTAAAAAAGGCACTAGTTAAGGCAAAGATGAAGCTTTCAGGAAAATTCAGAATAAAAGTAAAATAAAAAAATTATTTGAATTGGTACTTACACAATTCAATTTCTGCTTTTTCAACAGCATCTGCATATTTGCTATCTAGAACAGCTATGAGTCCGCGAATATCTTGTTTTTTTATTAGTTTTTCTATTGCAGTTTCTCTAGTTTTCTTATTTGGCGAGCATGCTGCAATTTGATGGAGTCTTTTCATGAATCCCACCTTACATAACGCCAGATGGTCATTCGTGAAACCTTCATCATGACAGCAAGTTCACGTACAGTGAACTCTCCTGTTAGATAAAGCCGTTTTATTGCTTCTCTATTTTCGGCATCAAAAGCCGGTTTTCTACCTATTTTCCTAATTGGTTTCAAAACACCCTTTCATATTTTTCACCTCGTCTTGTTAAATAAAAATTGAAAGACTTGAACCGCAGTTCAAGAGCCTTTCATATTTTTCACCTTTTTTATATATTTTATACTAACCATACTGAATCTCAAAGAAAATTAGTTGAAAATTTTCTAGAGTTCAGACTGGATTATTGCATCTCAGTTCCTGTTCTTCCTCTAGAAACTCTCATATTGTAAAACTCATCTCCAGCTCTTTATAAATATTTGTCACATTTTCACAGCCTTGTCACTAAATTGGTATGTTTATTTGTGTTTGCTTGTGGTTATAGATTTATAAACTTAATTATCCATAATATATTCGGGAGGGGTGAGCTTTTGGCCCATGATAAAATAACTGTAGATGAACCGCTTATCAGTACTGATGTGGATAGTCTAATCCGTATGCTTTCTGAGCAAAAAAGAGTTTCTCTTAATGATCTCAGAAAAACCTGCAAGATTGACAAAAAAACCATGGAGAAATGGTTGGCTGTTCTTGAAGATGAAGGATACATCAATGTTGAATATGGCATTCGTGGCACTTTTGTTAATTGGGTTGGACTTGGTATGGAAGACAACTCAAATGGTTATGTTGTTGATAATACGCCAACTATTGTTTCACAATCAAATGATATGCCACCCCCAGTTGAAACTTCACCTGTAGAAACTCCTGTTGCAGAAACAGTGGATACTCAAACAGTTGAAACTGTAGAGATAAAAGACGAAGTTCAAGAAGAAGAGCCAGAAGAAGAACAAGTTGTTGAAACTCAAGAAGAACAAATTGAAGAGGGCCCAGAACCAGAAGAACTTCTCAGCGAATACCTTGCAAGGAAAAAACAAAAAGGTTCAATAAATGTTGATGAACTTCGTGCAAATATAATTAATAAATTAGATAAGAACGAAGCTAATCCAGACGATCTTATATTCGTTGACGAGAAAGTCGAAGAACAAGATCCTCCAGAGAAAATTTATGAAGAAGAGGTACAACTACCTGATGTTGAATTTGAAAATCCAGTAATTACTCCTAAACCCACCACAACCAAAGATCAAATTGACGTTAGAGATCTTATGAATGCATATTTATCTGAAATAAACAAGGAAAAAGAAGAAATCGAAAACCTAAAAAAAGAAAAGGAAACTCTTTACCGTGATAAATTTGTGGTGATAGAAGGAAAAATGCAATCTGATGTTGCAGTTCTAAGTGAAAAAATTATCGAAAAACAAAGCAGAATTGCAGAATTAAAAGAAAGAGTACTTGCACTTCCTGATAAAGTTGATGAACTCAACAGACTACAAAGGGAAATGGACAGATTGAAAAAGGAAGGAAGAATGGCTCTTGACAGAACTAAAAGAAAAGCTGACGAGTTTGTTTCAAATATAGCGGATTCAAAAACAACAATAGAAACAAAGATTGCTGAAGTTAATGATGTTGTTACTAACCAATCAAGCAAAATACAAGAGTTTGAATCTTTGAGCACTTCTCTTGATACTAAAGCAGAAAAACTCAGAACTGCATTAGATTCTGCACAATCGCAAGTATATGAAATAACATCCACAATGGCTGCATTAAAAGCAGACATCGAACAAGTGGAACAAATGAGAACTGATATTTCAACCATGACTGAAACTATAAAAACAAGAGTTGCTGATCATGGTGAAGAACTAAGTGCACTTGAAGCAGAATTAGAAGGCATAGCAAAGATGGAACACTGGATACAGGAATATGTACGTGACTATGAGGGTAAAGTAGAAGAAATCGAAGATTATGTATCCAGAAGCGACGAAGAGCTCGATGAATTAAAAAATGCAGCAGAATCGCTTTACATGAGAGAATACCTTGGCCAGCTTGAGAACATGACTCAGGATTACCAAAATGCTCTTTACGACACAGTTTCAAAAGAACAGGATCTTGATCAAAGAATTGCAAATTCAAAATCAAGAATAACTGAACTTGTAAAAGAAAGCCAGGACATGATCAAAAAAATAAGAAGTGAAGTTCCAGGTTCAAATGAATATGGAAAACTTCTTGCACGTGTTAAGGAGAAAACAGGTAAAATAAAGGTAGTTGTTAAGGAAAAACAAAGCGAAAGAAGCAAGCTAAAAGAAGACTCCAAAAACACAAGAAAAACTCCGAAAAAACCAAGTCCAAAAGGTAAGAAAAAGAAGTAATCATAATTTCATTTGGTCTTTTTTCTCTTTTCTACTTCTTGCATCATCTACAACTGCAAGCCATGAATCGCCTATTTTCATGAAGTAATTACCAAATGTCTTACTTAAGGAAATACGCATTGGTCTGAATTTTCTTTTACTTTCTATTGCAACTATCGTATCTCTTTCAACTTTTATCATACCAACTCTTTTTAGACGTGGCAAGACTCTGTTGTAAAAGGTTGCTTTTGATATGTTATTCGTCTTAACAAACTCAGAGGTCTCCTCTCCTGTCATGTGTGTTTTTTCACACAGTGTTTTCAGGAAACTAGTTGCTATCTCATAATATCTTGGCTGATATTGTTTAGAAAAAATAAAATTAGCCAGTTCATCAATATTCCATGCATTTCTTGTTATATTCTCGTTCTTATCTTGAAATGATCTTACTTCATGACTATCATGCCGTGGTAGGTATATGGATTCTGATGAGGGCACTCCTCTTGATGTGATTTGTTTTTTTTGTTCAATTCTATCGCTTGATGGTGTTTCTATCTCTTCCATAACTCAGAAACCCAGGGAAAAAATATAAGGTTTACTGTAACGATGATCTAGTATATCAACAATAAGGTTAATTTTTCAACCAAGTAATTAAGGTATTCAGTTCAAGATTATCTGGGTTAGCTTCGCTTACCCAAACAAACTTCCAAAACCAGATTCTGCTTCTTCCTCTTCTTTTAATATTTTTTCAACAATTCTCTTTTCAACATCCTCTGGTGCTTTTTGTGCAATCTCTTTAAGTTTTTCGTCTGCTTTTTTTACAAAATCTTCAGAAGTAGATATGTAAACATAGAATTTGGTTTTATCTTCGTCAAGTACTGTCCCGTCCTTAATCTTATACCCTGCTCTTGCAAAACTATCATCTGCATATGGGTCTGCTTCGAGAATCTTTGTTATTTCTGCTTTTTTGCTAGGTTCGCATTCATATACTCGATACATCAGTCTTCCTCCTCTTTATAGTGTTTTTTTGTCCTACCTGATTTTGATTTACTTGAATTCTCAGTCATAACTATGAGTGCACCATACACAACCGGGTATAAGAAAAATATGGTTGCTATCTGGACAAATGGTATAAAATTCAAAATCCACGTAAGAGCAAATAATATGTACAATCCTATAAACATGATGTGTTTTCTTCTTAGTACGTTGAAACCATGTCTAAGCGAACTATACAATCCTGCATCAAATGCTCCTGAAGATACAAATGCAGGTGTGAATATCATGTGAATTACAAATGTTATCATTGCTACAGTAAGTCCTATTATCCAATCCATATATGCAACATCAATCAATACGAAATAGTACAGCGCTATTAATGGTCCTGCCACTAAAATCCATATCAGGTCTCTAAGAAGCTGTATTGCAAAGTTTTGTGGTGCCTTTTCCAGTGCATATGAGAAAAACGATGTTAGGGTTATTTTCTCTTTCCACAGAGCACCATGATATGCCCATGCAAGACTTGCATTCAATCCATTTGCAAAGAACACAAATGCCAGACCAATTATTCCTAGGAAACCAATAGTTGGTATTGCCTCTAGGTCAAATTCCTGTCCTATTACCGATAGGAAAATAAAATAAATTAACAGAAGCCCAAGAGTTGCAAAAAAGAAAAGTATCAGCATAAAAACATACATTATCGAACCCCATAGGAAAAGAAATGGGTTCTTTGTATACGCACTAAATGATTTTTTCAGACTTTCTATCAAATTATCCACCTTTTAAAATTACTTAAGTAAAAACACACTTGTATTTTTACATCTTTCGAATACCACTAATAAAGCAAATTATTTAAATGACACCTTCTATCTCATATTAGAGGGGCTTATTATGAAAACTATACCTAGATGTATGAGTACACAACATCCGGATAACGTTACAACTCCATTTTTTTCTGATTCAGATATACTTTCAGGTGATGCAGAAGTTAAAGAAGCATTTTTTGTGTTCTCTCAACTAGGTTGCCAGGAGCAGATGTGGGATAGCGAAGGTAAGGAAGCAGATAATCAGGTTGTTGAAAAATTACTTTCAAAATATTTAGATTTCTTTACAAAAAACAAACTAGGTGAGGATTTTCGTCTTACTTACAGAGTACCAAACCCTTCAGTGGAAAAAGGGCAAGGTAAAATATTGTTGGAAACATTGCAAAGTATTCCGCGTGCATTTGATGCTGCAAAAGCAGCTGGTTTGGATGTTGCACCTATTTTTGAAGTAATAATCCCTATGACAACATCTCATCTTGAATTGAAGAGAGTAAAAAATTATTACAAACAAATTGTTATAGGCCAGAGAAATACTAAACTCGGAACTGAGAACATCTCTGTGAAAGAGTGGGTTGGTGATTTTCAACCAGAAAAAATTAATGTTATTCCGCTTGTTGAAAATTATGATTCTGTTTTGAATTGTGATTCTATAGTTTCAAAATATCTTAAGGGAAAACGTTATGAATATCAACGTGTTTTCCTTGCAAGAAGTGATCCTGCTTTGAATTATGGTTCTACCGTTGCAGTTCTTTTATCAAAAATAGCACTACAAAAACTCCAAAAAGTTGAGGAAGATACAAGTGTTCCAATTTTGCCAATAATCGGTGTTGGGGCCGCTCCGTTCAGAGGTAATTTTGCACCAAATAATGTGAACAATTGCGGTGAAGAATATCCAAGTGTTCAGACATTCACTGCACAATCCTCATTCAAATATGATCATCCATTTCGTGATGTTGTCAATGCAGTTGACATGATAAACCACGGTAGAAAAAGACCTGCATTGCAAATTGATGAAAAAAAATCACTTGACTTGATGAAGAAAATGATTAAGGTTTATGAAAATCAGCTCAAGGACATGGCAGATCTTATCAATGGCATTTCAGTTTTTGTTCCAGGAAGACGAGCAAGAAAGCTTCATGTCGGTCTTTTTGGTTACTCTCGGTCAATGAAAGGAATGAAACTTCCTCGTGCTATCAAATTCTGTGGTGCTTTCTATTCCATAGGTATCCCGCCAGAACTTTTAGGTTTATCAGCTTTAACTGAAAAAGAATTCGATGATCTTCATGAACATTATGCAAAAATTGAAGAAGACCTTAAAGATTCAGTAAAATTCCTTAATCCTAAAAACCTGAGCAAAATGCCGTCATCTGTGGAAAAAGGCATTTCCAAAGTACTTGAATGGATTGACTTTGAACCAGATGATGAATATGTTTCTATTAGTTCTAGAGTACTTGAAAATTTCAAGGCAGGAAGACACACAAGAATCGCAGAAGACATAAAGGCACTGGCGTGGAAAAGAAGGTTCTTGGGATAAATATGGATGTCATATCTCTGGCCAAAACTCTTGTTTCAATTGATTCACAAGTCCCAGGACCAGGCGAAATTGAAGTCAGTCAGTTCATATTTGATTACTTAAAAGAAATTGGTCTAAAGCCTCAAAAACAATTTTTTGATGGAAAAAGATTCAATGTGCTTGCTTTTGGTGGATCTCAACCATCTCTCATGGTAAATGTCCATCTTGATACAGTACCTATAAACGATCGCAAACAATGGAAAAGAAATCCATTTGGTGAAATTGTAAATGGAAAACTTTATGGAAGAGGAAGTTGCGATACAAAAGGCCATGCGGCATGTCTTCTTGCTGCACTTCAAAATCACATCAATGAGGATGTAGTGTATATTTTCAATGGTGAAGAGGAAGGAAGCTTTGCTGGAATTGAAAAAGTTCTAGAATTGCGCAAAACCAAACTTAAGTCAATTCAAAATTCTGTTTCTCTTGAACCCACAGATGGGAAGTTGATGATTGGAAATAAGGGTAGTTATTTCATCAAAGTTTCTGCTACAGGGAAAACTTCCCATTCTAGTAGACCAGAACTTGGTGATAATGCCATATATAAAATATCAAAGGCTGCATTGGCAATAGAAAAATACAATAAAAAATTAACTAAAAGAAAATCTTCATTTGGTAATGCATCAGCATCAGTTGGTATGGTTGATGGTGGAACTGCAACCAATGTTGTTCCTGATTCTGCATCTATGTTAGTTGATAGGAGGGTGCTTCCAGGTGAAAACCCAAAAAAAGTTGAGAGCGAGTTTCGTGAAGTTGTGAATCCTCTTTCTGTTGATTTCATAAAGCGTATAGAAGCATGTTCTAGTTCTCCAAATTCAAAAATAGTTAGGCAGATGCAAACTATTCTCACTGGTTTTGATATGGATCCAAAACCCTATAGTTTTAGTGCGACTACTGAGCTTTCTGAGATTAGCAAGCATGGAATTGAAGGGATAATCTTCGGTACTGGGGAGCTTGGTCAGGGTCACATGCCAGATGAATACATAACTATCGATGCATTAAATCGCGGAGAAAAGATTCTCCTTTCTCTATTAAAAAACTGGAGCAGGTAGTTTTTATTCCTTATCTAATATTCTATATTCATGTCTATCGGTCCTATTGAATTACATCGAAAACTCCGAGGTAAACTATTCATTGGTGCAAAAGTAAAAATCAAAACCATTGATGATTTATCAAACTTATATACTCCTGGAGTTGCAAAACCATGTTTGGAAATTGCCAAAGATAAGAAACTTGTCTATGATTACACTATGAAGGGAAATACAGTTGCAATAGTGACAGATGGGACAAGAGTTCTTGGATTAGGTAACATTGGTCCGGAAGCTGCACTTCCGGTGATGGAAGGAAAGGCGCTTATTATGCAACAATTTGCCGGTATTGATGCAATCCCCATATGTTTAGATACAAAAGATCCTGATGAATTTGTGAAAATAGTAAAAGCACTTTCTCCTGGATTTGGTGCAATAAATATCGAAGATATAGAAACACCAAAGGTTTTTTACATTGAAAAACGTTTGATTGAAGAACTTAATATCCCTGTTTTTCATGATGATCAACACGGGACTGCTATAGTTACCCTTGCTGGCTTATATAATGCTCTAAAAGTTGTTGGTAAAAGCCAGGATGTCAAAATAGGTATTGTTGGTGCCGGAAGTGCTGGCTATGCAATTTCCAAATTATTAACTTTTGCAGGGTTTACTGATATAGTTGTTTTTGATAGCAAGGGTGCACTTTCTTTAACTAGAATAAATCTCGATGGTCATAAATTAGAACTTGCAAAAATGAATAAATCTGGTTTTAGTGGCCAGTTAATTGATTTCCATGGCGCTGATGTGGTTATTTCCGCAGCATCTCCCGGTTCTCTTCCAATTGAGACAATTACTCATATGAATAAACCAAACATTGTGTTTGCACTTTCAAATCCTACATCTGAAATTTCTCTTGAACAGGCGCATGAACTAAAAATAGATGTTTTTGGGACTGGCAGAAGTGATTATCCAAACCAAATAAATAATTCCCTATGTTTTCCTGGTTTCCTACGGGCACTTTTGGATCTAAGAATTACTAAGATTACTAATGAGATGAAGGTTGCAGCTGCAAAAGGTATTGCAGGTTCAGTTAAAAATCCTACTAAAGACAAAATAGTGCCAGATGTTTTTGATAAAAAAGTAGTGAAAAATATTTGTAAGAAAATTAAACAAACCATTGAGGCGGAAAAATGAGTAGAAAAAAAAGAACCAAGAAAAAGAAACCAGAACCTGAAGTTATAAAACCTCCTGAAAAGAAGGAAATTGATTTTAATCAAATGTTTGCATGGTCAAAGGAATATATTAATCCGTGGGAACTTTCAAAATTAATTAATGGTCTTAGTGGTGTTGGTAAAATTAGTGACAGCTACACTATTGTTGCATTTTTTCAACTAATTCAAATCCTTTCTGTAATTGTGGGTTATTTTCTGGTATTTGTATTGACTATGCCAACACTATCAAGTTCAGATCTTATCTCAATGGTTGTACAGCTCATTCTATCTACGGTAGTTGGAGTGGTGATCTTCTATTTTAGTTCATGGCTGTTGTATATGATTTCAAAATTATTCGGAGGGAAAGTTGATTTTGAAAACCAGACATATGTACTAAGTGTTCTTGGTCTTTGCCACAGATTCATTTTCTTTGTAATCTTGATATTCGTATATCCATCCATGGTCGGAGCACTGCCTTTAGTACTTGGTGGGGTTGTAGTGTTGGGTATGTTCGTGATAAGTTTCTACTCCTGGTATGTCCAATTCCAAGTTATCAAACAACTAAATAATTTTTCAATTTGGAGATCTTTAGGAGTACTGGTTGTTTTCTTGATAATAAGCGCAGCAATAATGAGTATTGTTTCAGCATTGCTGTTGGGTGATGCTGTTCCAGTCTGATTTTAGTGCTGTGGTAAAAAGACAAAAAATAAGTATCTTTATAATACTGCACCTTCAAATATAGAATTACATAAAATTCAGACCCACCCATGCGTCGAATTCTATTGATTCTCGAGGGATTAATCATGTATGATAAAAAAACAGATCTAAGATATGTACCAAATGCAGTACCGAGGGTCGAAGAAATAATCTCAAATATTGATCATCCTGATGTTGAAATTAGAAGGGAGTACAGCACTGGTGCTATTTACGCACTTATGGGTGGCATATCTTCTGATGCAACACACAGATTACTTGATAAATTGGCAGAGAGGCTTAAACTATCTTCAAAGGGTATTCCAACTGAACAAGATGTTTACGTACGTGAGCACTGTGCAAATGCATTTGAGATGGCAGGAGCAACTGGTAAGGATGCGTTTTCTCACGTCTCAGTTCTAACTCAATCAAGGGAGTCTGATCCGCACGAATGGGTAAGAGAAAGAGCAAGAGATGCATTATCTTACTTTCGTGAACAAAAATCTCGTTTACCTAGACCTGGACAGTTTACAAAAAATAGGGCGTCAGGCTTACCAACTAATGAAAAAAGACTACAATCTACTGTCTAATTTCTTTTTTAATATTCCGATCGATTTCACTTGGTCCTGTTGCAGTTGCAATTATCCTTTCAAGTTCTTCTTTTTTCATTAATTTTTTATCTAAAATTAACTGTTTTAGGCTTATTTTTTTTGAATACGCTTCTTTAACCAAAATAGAAACTTCTTTGTAACCAAGGTATGGGTTGAATGCAGTTGCATATCCAAAACTTCTTTCAAAATTTTCTTTTGTTTTTTCCACATCAACTTCAAGACCATCAATGCAGAATTTTCTAAACATCCCGCTTCCGTTTGCTAAAAGTTCAGCACTCTGAAAAAGATCATATGCAATTAATGGTGCTGCAAAATTAAGTTCAAGTTGGCCAGACTGCGCTGCTAGCATGATTGCATGATCATTTCCAATAACCTGGAAAACAAGCATGTTCACTGCTTCGGGTATTGATGGGTTAATCTTGCCTGGCATTATGGATGAACCTGGCTCAACTTCAGGTAGTATTATCTCTGCAATTCCTCCTTTTGGACCTGAAACAAGCAATCTTAGGTCATTTGCTATTCTTGAAAGTGTTACTGCGTAATTTCTATAGGCACTTGATAATGCCAACAGATCATTCATATTTTGGGTTATTTCTATTCCATCTTTTGCCATTTCAATTTCTATTTTGCCTTCTTTTCTTATGTAATCTGTTACCATTTCTCTAAATTTTGGGTGAGCAGTTATCCCACTTCCAATGGCTGTTCCACCCACGCCAATTTCTTTGATCATTTCCAATCCAGCCTTCATATTCTCTATATCTTTTTCTATTGCTCTTGCGTAAGCATCAAAGACTTGCCCATAACTCATGGGAACTGCATCTTGTAAATGGGTTCTTCCTATTTTCAATGTTTTTTTGTATTTGGCTGCCTTGCTTTGAAATGATTTTTTTAAGAGTTCTGCTTCATTAATTGTTTTTTTAGTGAGTCTTATTGCTGCTATTTTTACTGCTGACGGTATGACATTATTTGAACTTTGAGACATGTTTACATGGTCATTTGGATGTACTAATTTGTACTCTCCCTTTTTACCACCAAGTATCTCCTCTGCTCTGTTTGCAATAACTTCATTGACATTCATGTGTAATGGAGTGCCAGCTCCAGCTTGAAAAGCATCCAGTACGAATTCATTATTGAATTTACCACTGATTACCTCGTCTGATGCCTTTGCTATGACGAGGCCTTTTTTCTTATCCAGTCTGCCAAGTTCTGCATTTGCCAAGGCAGCACATTTTTTTATTAGTGCAACTGCTTTGATCAATTCAATGTGAACTTTTATCTCACTTAGTTGGAAATTTTCCTTTGCTCTTGCAGTAAATGAGCCATAATATGCGTCTTCAGGAACATTTACTCTACCTAGAAAATCCTCCTCTGTTCTCATCATCTCACCTTGTATGCTAAAAGCAACAAACCAAGCGCAACTGGACAAAATCCAGTTTCAGGTCGTGGTTGAACTGGTGGTTGATATGGAACTGTGTTATTGGTTGGTGGTTGGTAAGGTGTCGTATTGTTTTGCGTTATGTTCTGACTAAGATTTTGTGAGATGTTTGTTTGTGCTGGCGGATCTTCAGGGATTGTAGGGGGTACAACTGGATCTTCAGGTGGGTCTGGTTCTTGTGGAGGTGCACCAAAACATTTCATATATGTAAACTCTATCTCTTGGCTTTGGTATCCTGTTGCATCTGCCCTAAATATGAACAGTGCACTTAGGTAATCCATATTGCCAATTACATTTATGGTACTGATACCTCCATTATCTGTTGTTCCTGTTCCTAGAAGCTGATAACCATAATCAGTATAGAAAACATATGTTTTTGCATCTGCAATTGGTTCTTCATCTTCGTTTGTTATAAATGCAGTAAGCTGCTTGTTGGAACAATCAACTGTAAGTTCGATTTCTAGTTCACCAAGATTAGGATCTCCTGTGTTTTTTGTATCTATGTAACTTGGTTTTACAGTAAATGCCATAGTCAAACTTATCATCATCAAAAGAACAACATACAATTTCATTTTACACCCTCCTCACTAGCATTTTTATCTGCAACTGGTTTCTTTCCCTTACGCCAGTATAATTTAGTAGAAGAAAAACCAGTAAAGTTTTTCTTACATACTTTAGTTTGCTTGACGTATTTAAAAATTATAAGCAATATCGCAATGAGTGCTATGACAGGTACCCACTCAACAACAGTGCTTGAACTTGTTTCAATATAACTTTGATTTTGGTAGGTGTTGTTGTAAGTATAGTTGTTAGAATAATTTTGGGTTGTTTGATTTTGGGTTTGGTTGTAACTAATTGGTGTAGTTGTTTGTTTTACATAAGTATTTTCTGCAGGTGTCCAGTTTGAATAGCATGGTGCGAGGTCAAATTGTACTGCCTTATTTCTGTACCCGTTTTTCTCTATCAGAAGATTCCAACGGCTTCTCATATAACTGGTATTGCCCGGAAGTTGATGGAGTGCGGTGCCATTTTTAGGGGTTGTTATGCGGGATATTATCTGATTTGAATTTTCCAAATATTGTAAATAGGTTGTTGCATTTTCCACAGGCAGGTTGGTTCCATTCATCACAATAAGGTAAAGTTGCGCCTTTTCACAATCAACTGCAATGGAATATGTAAACTGTTCAAATATTATATCTCCGAGATCATCCTGGTCCCATACTCTGACCGCAACAAAAACACTACTACTTAAGGATAGGAAAATAATAAAAAAAATTAAGATCTTTTTCATTCCAATCCTTTTGCAATTTGTGCTAAGAGTGCTTCTAATTGTATTCTGTCATTTGCTCCTTCTACTAGCCTAAAATTATATTCACCAATCATTTCAATTAGTCTCATTCTTTGTTTTTCTGGTACTTCAATTTTCCCAGCTTCCCTGTAAATTTGATAAAGTATGTCTTCTCCACTTAATCCATAGGTTATGATGAGCTTATCCAGATTCTCTCTTGCTGTTTGGAATTTTCCTTCAATTGCGCAATGTACCATGTCCTTGATCTCTTTTGGCATTGCTTTGCTGCTAGTTTTATGTACAAGTTCACTTGTTATGTGATTTGATTGCATTGCACATCCTTGCATTATGTTCAATGCTCTTCTCATATCCCCTTCAGAAACGTAAAAAATTGCTTCGTATGCCTTTTCATCAATCTTAATTTTCTCAGACTTTGCTACATGTTCCAATGTTTTGTGCATTTCTTTGTCATCCAGAGGTACAAATCTAAAAACTGCACATCTGCTTTGTATTGGCTCAATTATTCTTGATGAATAGTTTGCAGATATTATAAATCTTGTAACTGATGAATTTGCTTCCATTGTTCTTCTGAGTGCCTGTTGTGCATCTGTAGTTAGTGCATCTCCTTCATCTAAAAATATTAATTTGAATGGTGCTTCTCTCAATGAAACAGAACGTGCAAAATCCTTTATTCTTCCTCTGACAACATCTATCCCTCTCTCATCACTGGCATTAAGTTCAAGGAAATTACCAGCCAATCCATCGGGGTATAATTCATGTGCAAGAGCAAGAGCGCATGTTGTTTTTCCAACACCTGGAGGTCCTGCAAAAAGCATACTCGGCATGTTCTTTGCTTTGACAAACGCCTTCAGACTTTCAACTATTCCTTTTTGTCCTGCAACATCATCTAGCTTTTTTGGCCTATATTTCTCTGTCCAAGGTAAAATGTCCAATTCCATTAATTTAGTTCCATCGTCAATCTATATAAATTTTCGCAGTAAGATCAGTTCATGGATCGCGTTAAAACAGGTATTTCAGGATTGGATGAGATGTTAAACGGTGGTATCCCCTCAGGGAGACACGTTGCAATCTATGGTGGACCAGGTTCTGGTAAAACTTCATTCTGTTTTGAATTTTTATATCGTGGAGCAAAACTTGGTGAAAATGGTCTTTATATTTCCTTAGAAGAAACTCCAGAAGATCTGTCAGATAATATGAAAAGTACATTTCCACTCTTTACTGATTGTGAACAACTTGTGGCCGACAAAAAAATAGAACTTGTTAAACCAAACCAGCTTGATCTTGAGAATGTTGCAAACCTTCTTGAGGATAGAATAACTTCAAATAATATCAAAAGGGCTGCAATTGATTCTGCAACCATGATCAAATTGGCATTTCAGAGTGATACAGAATACAGACAAACTCTTTTTGAATTTCTGTCTCTTCTAAGAAACCTTGATGTTACAACTGTCACAACTCTTGAAGCAAGCAGTGCAAGAAAAGATGATATGAAGTTTGATATTGAGCATTTTGTTATGGATGGTATAATCAACCTTTATAACCTAGATAAGGAAGACCGCAGGGTAAGGGCACTTGAAATAATGAAAATGCGTGGCACCGATCATTCTCGTGATATGGTACCATTTAAAGTAACTCCATCTGGTATCAAAGTTTACATTGGCGAAAAGGTATTTTAGTTATCTTCTACCAACTTTAAATCTCACACCAAAGGCAGTCCCAAGGTGTGGGTTTATTGGTTCTATTTTAAATGCTGGTCTTGGTGTGAGTCTAAAATCAGTTGTGCCAAGAGGTCCACTACCCCTAATATTCGGAATTGGTTGGCTTGCCATAACTCTTGGTCTTACAAGTCCTTCAGTGCCATTATGATGATCTTTTTTTGAGCGTTTTGTTCTTCCATTTGTACTATCATCTTCGATCTCAGGTGTTTTTTTCTCTTTATTTATTGGGTGTCCAAATCTATCTGCAAGCTTTTCAAGCAATTGTTTATGTTCTGATTCTCTTATCTGGCCAGTTGCCAATGCATTCTCAATCATTGTGCGAAGTTTTCCCTCACCACAACCACTATTGATTACTCGATTCAACAGTCTTTTGAAAACAACAGTTGGTTCCAAAAGATGGGCGTACTTGTTAGCTCTTCCTGTTTCTGGTTGTTCTGGTGTTGTGTTGCTCATAGTTCCATTCTATGGTTGTTATATTTTTAAATAAGTGTTTTGTTTTTGTGTGACACCAGCTTATAAATGCTTTTCGGGACAATCTATCTCTGCTAATTTGTGCCTTAGATAGAAAGATAACCTATCCGTATGGCTTAAGAGGGTTTTTGATGTATGATCATAGGAAAGTAGAGAAAGAAGTATTGGAATTTTGGGAAAAAGAAAAAATATATGAAAAGGCAAAAGCCAAAAATAAAGGTAGTGAAACTTTTTATTTTTGCGATGGCCCTCCTTATGCAACTGGTCAAATTCATCCCGGTACTGGATGGAATAAAACAATAAAAGATGCTGTTTGTCGCTATCATAGGATCATAGGAAAAGATGTGAGAGTACAAGCTGGATACGATACTCATGGATTACCAATTGAAGTAAAAGTTGAACAAGAACTTAAGTTCAAACATAAAAGTGATATAGAAAAATACGGAATTGGTAAATTTGTTGATAGATGCAAAGAGTTTGCTACAAAATATATTGGAGTTATGGGCAACCAATTCAAATCCTTAGGGGTTTGGATGGATTTTGATAATCCATATATTACCTACACAGACAGTTATATCGAATCCTCATGGAGAAACCTCCAATTAGCTAATGAAAGAAATCTTCTTCACGAAGGTGTCTATGTTCTCCCATACTGCTATAGATGTGAGACCACAATGGCCAACTATGAGTTGGAATACGCTGATGAATCTGATCCAAGTATTTTTGTGAAATTCAAACTTAAAAACAAAGAAAATGAATATTTGATAGTTTGGACAACAACTCCATGGACATTAGTCTCAAACATGGGAGTTATGGTACATCCGACCTTTGCATATGTTCGCATAAAAGTTGGCGAAGAAATATGGGTAATTGCAAAAGAAAGATTAGACTACCTTATGGAATTACTTGGAGAGAGTGCAACTGTTGTCGAGGAACTTCCTGGAAGAAAATTAAAAGATTTAGAATATGATCATCCATTTCAAGACAAAATACACAAACATGCAGATAGAAAAGTTGTTTTGAGTGATGAATTTGTTACTCTTGAAGAAGGTACTGGTTTAGTACACACTGCACCAGGACATGGTCCTGCGGATTTTATTATTGGTAAAAGATATGGTATAGAAATATTCTCACCTGTTGATGAAAAAGGTAATTATACTGATGATGCCGGTGTATTCCATAAGAAGAATGTTAGAGAATCTAATCCCCTGATTATAGATGTTCTTAAGGAAAAAAATGTTCTTGTTTACGAAGCACGAATAAAACATAGATATCCCCACTGTTGGAGATGCAAAACACCACTTATTTTCCTTACAACAAAACAATGGTTCATTACAATATCTAAGATCAAAGACCAAATGCTTAATGAGATTGAGAAAACCGAGTGGCATCCTTCATTTGCAAAAGACCGATTCAAGGAGTTTGTTTCAAATGCACCAGACTGGTGCATCTCTCGTCAAAGATATTGGGGCATTCCACTTCCAATTTGGAGGTGTGAATGTGGAAAGATAAAAGTTATTGGTTCAATGAAAGAAATCCCAAAAGTAAAGGAACTCCACCGGCCATATATTGACGAAATAGAGCTTGATTGCGAGTGCAGTAAAAAAATGAAAAGAGTTCCAGATGTTCTTGATGTTTGGTTTGATTCTGGTAATGCAATTTGGGCGTCTTTAACACCTGAAGAAGCAAAAATTTATTCAGAAAGAGCAGATTTGATTATAGAGGGCCAGGACCAGATTAGAGGTTGGTTTTATTCTTTACTTGGTTCTGGTGTTGTTCGATATGGTGCATGCCCATACAAAAAATTGCTTATGCATGGCTTCTTTGTAGATGAAAAAGGAGAAAAAATGAGCAAATCATTAGGAAATTTCATTCCTTTGGAAGAAATTCTTGACAAATATGGTGCAGACAGCTTTAGGCTTTGGGGTATTAGCAACACAATATGGGATGAACTTAAGTTTAGCTGGGAAGAAATGAAAAAAGCAACCAGCGATCTTAATATTGTTCTCAATATGGTTGTTTTCCTTGAGAGATTCCATCCAAAGAAAAAAATAGAAAAAGCAAAACTAACAAAAATAGATGAATGGGCCTTAAGCAGATTAAATTCAACTATTAGAGATTTCAGAGCATCATTTGAATCCTATGAATTAAATCGAGCTTCAAAAATAATCAGGGCATTCATAGTCGATGACATTAGTAGATTCTACATGAAAATTGCCAAAGATAGGATTTCAAATGAAGAAAACCACGAAGCTGCGTTATCTACTTTATACCACATAATGCTTGAATCATTGAAGATGATCAGCTGCCTAAGTCCAATGCTCAGTGAGCATCTTTATCAAAGATTCTATAGGAAATTTGAGGATGAAGAATCAATTTTCCTTCTGCGTTTGTCTTCAGAAGATAGTGGAAAAATAAATCAATTATATGAAAAGCAGATGGAGACGGTAAAGGAAGTTGTTTCTGTTGCTTTGTTGGCAAGACAGACTGCAGGGATAAAAGTGCGCTGGCCAATTCAAACACTTTACATTGAAACAAAATCCCATGAAGTGAAAGATGCATCGGGTGCATTTACAGACATAATCCAAAGTCTGATCAATGTGAAAGAACTCAAGGTTGTAGAAGAAAAACCAAAAGCAGATCTTGCATCTCAAGAATTCACCAATGGTTCTGTTCATATCGACAAGAAAATAGGCGAAGAACTTTACGAAGAGGGTCTGTTGAATGAGGTTAAAAGAAGAGTTCAGATGCTTCGTAAAGAAGAAAAACTTGTTGAAAAAGATAAAATCACACTAACAATCAACACTGAGAATGAATTTGAAGCAATTCTTAAAAAACATAAAAAAGAACTCTCAGAAGCAGTTAATGCGTCTCATGTGCATTATTCAGTTGAATCAAAAATGAATGAGTATACTATAGACGGAAGATTAGTGAAAATAGTAATAAAAAAGGATTAAATATGAAAGCATTAGTTGTGTTTTATTCCAGGACAGGTACAACTAGGAAAGTTGCCAATTTAATCAAGAGTATTCTGAAATGTGATAGTGAAGAAATTCATGACATTACTAGTAGGAAAGGCATTGTCGGGTATATACTTGGAGGCAGAGATGCACTGTTCAAATTGTTTACTTCTATCAAAAATGTGAAAAAAAATCCATCTGATTATGATTTAGTAATTATAGGAACTCCAATTTGGTCTTTCACACTTACTCCTGCTATTCGTTCGTATATTAATGGCCATAAATCCAGTTTCAAAAAAGTTGCATTTTTCTGTACCGAAGGAGATAGTGGCGGTCAAAATGCATTCAAAGAGATGGAAAAATTGTCTAAATTAAAACCCATAGCAACTCTAGAGCTTAAAGAAGATAGAATAAAAAAAGAAAAATACGAAAATCATGTCAAAAAATTCGTACAAACTCTCATTTCTTATTCTTGAATTCAGTTCAGTATATTTATAAATAGTTGTGTGAATAAGTATATATCTATGGTACATCGAACTGACTTCATCACTAATACTAGCCGTGCTTTAAATGATTATGCAAGTCGATCAGGTCTAAGGTTTAGGACTCCTATGCATGAAGGTTTAGAAAAATTTAGACGTCGTTTTGCTGATGCATTTGAAAAGATTGAAGAAAGACGTGATGGAGATTCAATCTATCAAAGTATGCTTCCTCTTCCTGATAGAAATGCAAAAATAACTACTGTAGAGGGAGATTCAGTTCATCTTTTAGTATCTAAGTTATTTCGTTCAAAAGACCAAGGTAGGTTAGGAGTTCTCATGTACCTGCTTAGAGAAGATAGTGTGAGAATATTCCTGATTTATCAAAGTCAAAGCCATTCAATGTGGAGAGTTGCACCTTCTGGTCATGAAGGTTGGTTTGGCAAGACAAACGATGAAAACCAGCTTAATCTTCCATGGACTTTTCAACGTATTTTGGACAGCCACGCCTTAGATAGTCAAACTCGTCCAGAGTTAATCCATCCAAATCTTTTCAATTATCTTATTCTTCAACCAGCACTTTATGCCTTTTATGATGAAATGTGCAAAACAGTTCTTTTGGGGGTTGATGATCTAGAAACAACTCCTGTTCAATCAGGTGCAGCAATTGACATAAGAAGAGGAACTGTTAGCGATGTTCTTGAGTGGCCCACCCAAGGTTGTATCAAAAGAGCATGCTTTGATTCTTTAGATAGGGAAATCAGATATCATTTTGTTGTTTCGCCATATGGTTTTGGTATGTCATCTGCAGAAGAACGTGTTTCTTTTAATAAATATGGTCTTCGTCCAATGCCAAAATCAATACTTCCACTTGTACGTCCATTTACTGATTATTATGAACAAATAGATTATGCATTTGCTCCAGTTAATAGTCATTATGCATTACGGGATCCTGTTCGTATTTTAGCTGATCTTGCTCAAAAAATTGATGGCATCCAAATAGTTCCAAAAGAAGTGCTTCATTTTCTAAACTCTCTAAGAAAAGCTCTGATGGGTGAATGTGTAGATCTACCAAAAATAGATGAAAAAATATCTGCAAGATGGAGCGAAGCAGTTAGTTTGCACTCTTAAATCTGCTTCTTTTGCTTATACTACTCCAACATCCTTTGCAAATGTATCTATGATCTATCTTCTTTCTTTTTTGACTTTTTATGCATCCATTGCAAATATTTCTGTTACAGTAGTCGCATTCTTGAAGTTTGGCTGTTTGTAAGCCGCATCTTCCACATGTTTCAATAGCCATTAATTTCACTCTCTTAAGAAAATTTGTAAGAAAACTTAATATGGAAACCTATTTAATAGGTATTCTGGCAATGTTTTTCCATGAAAGGGCAGTCTGGGGTGGAATACCTAACAACTTACGGATGGGCAATTTTTGTATTGCTTTTAATCATAGGGATAATCGTTTCAAGTGGTGTTTTAACTCCTAATTATCTTATTTCAGAGGAGTGTACATTTGGAAACAATCTTAAATGCAATTTCCTACTCACAAATTCTCCTTCAACTGGACAAAGTGAAATGAAAATCCAATTATTCAATGGTTTCCCCTACAAGGTTACAATAGATAAAATTGAACTTGAAACAGAAGACGGAGCCCAACAGTTTAGTGGATTTTTACCTGCTAATGTTAATATCTCCAGTGGAGATTCAGAAATTTTCACTGGAATCTTGATTGATGCTCCAGTTCCAGAAGGTATGACAAAAAGGTTTAAGGGCAATATAACTTACTATTCTTGCGCACCTGAACTTGGTCCTGTTTGTAGTAATGTTTCTCATGTAATAACTGGAAGGATTGCTGCACGGGTTACTCCACAGTAACAGTAAGTTCTCCTTTTGTTGTTTCTATTTTCTTTATTTTGCTGATTTTAGCAAGTTCGTCTAATAGTTCCTTGTCCATTTCTTCTGGTGTTGATAATCTTACTAATTCAAGTTCAGCATTTTGTGGAAGCTTGTTTTTTGATTTATATTGTCTTAATTGACTAACTACTTCGCTTAAAACCTCAACTTCTTCAACATCTTTTTTATATTCTTCTCCTGCTTCTGGCCATTTTTGGCTTGTTACATTTTCTTTGAATAAATTAGTGTAAATTTCTTCTGTTATGTGTGGTGTGAATGGTGACATTAGTTTCAGAGATTCCATAATCACTTTTCTTAAAGTGTAGAATGATGCATTTCTTGTTGGTCCTTCTGTGTAAACTCTGTGCTTTACATACTCAAGATAATTATCACAGAACTCCTGCCAGAAAAATCTTTGTATCTTGTTCATTGCATAGTGATACTCGAAATTTTCAAGGTGTTCGGTACATTCTTTGATTAATGTGTTTAGTTTACCTATAATCCATTTGTCAACCATTGTCAGTTCTGGCTGTTCTTTTATCTCTTCTTTTACAACTGTCTCATAAAACCTTGCTGCATTCCAAATTTTACTTAGGAAACTTTTTGCATATTTTATGTCTTCAAAACTAAATGGTCTGTCTTTTGCCATTGCTCCGCTTAATGCAGCCCACTGCCTTATTGCATCAGTTGGATAGTCTTTGAGTAGGTCTGTTGGTGAAATTATATTACCCAAAGACTTACTCATCTTTTTTCCATCTGGTGCCAAAACATTTCCGTTTAATAGGATTGTTTCAAATGGAGGAATTCCAGTTAATGCTCCACTTCTATAAATTGTATAAAACGCCCATGTTCTCACTATTTCTACTCCCTGTGGACGTAATGAAACAGGATAGAACTTTTTCATTTTTTCCTTATCTGGCCATCCTGCAACTATCAAAGGACTTATGCTTGAGTCTACCCAACAATCGCATGTGCTTGTCTCTGCTTTCATTATCTTTCCGCATTCGCATTTTTTTTCAGCTGCTTTTTCTGGATAGAATGGCAAATCTTCTGCTGGTGCTGTTTTTCCACATTCACATCCATAAAATGGCAATGGAGTACCAAAAACCCGTTGTCTTGAAATAACCCAGTCCCATTCTGCACCTTCTACCCAATCAATTAAATATGAAATTCCAAACTCAGGCACCCATTTTATCTTATGGGCCATTTCCTTGATTGTTTTTGCAGGTGTTCTTATGTCTGCAAACCATTGAAGGGATGGAATCAATTCAACTGCTGTTTTACATCTATCATGGACTTTTACTGTTTGTTTTAGGCTTTGTTTTTTGACAATTTTTCCTTGTGCTTCTAGTTCTTCAGTTATCTTTTTCTTTGCTTCAGCTATTTTCAATCCATCTAATGAATCAGAATTGATCATTTTACCATACTGATTTATTGCTTGGTATAATGGAAGTTTGTGCCTGTGCATCCAGACAACATCCATTTTATCACCGAAAGTACAAACCATTACCAATCCAGAACCAAATTCCTTGTCAACATCTTTATCTGGTAAAATTGGTACTTCTTTTCCTAATGGGGTTTTTATCTTCCCTGTTAATCCTTTGTATCTTTCATCTTCTGGATTGTAAAGAACTGCTTCGCAAGCATGTAATAGTTCTGGTCTTGTTGTTGCAATTATGTGTTCTTTATTGTCTTGAGTAAATTTGAGGTGGATCATATTCCCGTCTTTTTCTTCATCATCTAATTCTGCTTTTGCAATTGCAGAAACACATTTTGGACACCAATAAACAGGGTATTTATCTCTGTAAACTAGCTTATTTTTGTACATTTCAATTAGTGAAATTTGGACTTTTTTATGATAATCAGGATCCATTGTTCTGTATTCATATCTCCAGTCTGGGCTGAAACCCATCTGAGTCATTTGTGTTTTCATTTTTGCTATCATTTCTTTTGTCCATTCAACGCATTTTTCTCTAAATTGTGGCGGTGGAAGTCGTCCATGTTTTTTTTCTACTTTTACTTCTGTTGGGAATCCTTGTGTGTCCCATCCTTGTGGATAATAGACGTTGAATCCTTTCATTCTTTTGTATCTTGCTGCAAAGTCAAAGTAGCTGTAGGAAAGAACATGGCCCATGTGCAATTCGCCAGATGTGAATGGTGGTGGGGTGTCTATTGAATAGATTTTTTTAGTGGCGTTATTTTCATCGAAATTGTATGTTTTGTTCTCTTCCCAGTATTTCTGCCATTTTTCTTCTATTTTTTGATCAAATCTTTGTTGAAGCATAGTAATACCTGCTAAATGTGGTGTTTACCTATACAAAAATGACGCAGTCTCCTTATAAATACGTGTTACGTCTGTTAAAATTAAGTAAAATAAAAATTAAACTATGCAATCATTGTTCTTTTTGGAACAACTAGGTTTAGGTTGCCTGAATGGAGTTCTGTGACTGCACCTATGTGTCCGTCCAATGTAGATAAAACATCATCCATCTTATTTGTTCTAAGTGCTTCTTCAGCTGCTCTTATTGTGTTTGGTCCAAGTGATAGTAGTTTTGCAAGTTTTTCTCTTTCGAGCCTTCTTTCATCTTCACCTTTTTGTTCACTGATTAATTTTGTAAGTGATTCTTTTGCTCTTTCTCTTGCATCAAGTGCTAAAAGTCTCATTGTTGGATTTGTTGAACTTTCTTCTCCACTTTGTGTTATCCCTAATTGTTTTGCAGCTTCTGATACATCAGCAAGACCAAATCCCAATTGTAATGCCGCTCTAAGTCCGTCTTCTTGTTCTTGTTTACTTCGTCCTTCAAGGTATTTAGCCACAAAAGTTGCTTTTGGTTGTCCATTTGCATAAGTTCCCCCATATGACGCTAGTTCGGCTGCAGTTTCCCCTCCTGTTGCCATGACTCCATTTGATTCAGGCGTTCCTAGGGGGTGTGATTGTCCATACTCTACTGAATCATCAAGATTTTGTACTAGAAATACTTGCCTAAGTTCTCTAAATGTAGTTTCTGTTGCAACTACTGTAAGAGGAAAACTAAAACCGCTGAATCTAGCGAAATTGTTTTCAGCAATCGAAGCTACTACTGCTTGGTCTTGTTCCATCATCTTCGCTTGAATATCTTGGGTTATCCCGAGTGTTGGCGGTGTTTCCTGAAGGATTACTGGTAATCGTTCTTTGAATTTTCTTCTACTAACTTCAAAAAGGTCTACTGAGGCTTTTATATCTATTGGGGCTTCTGTTCTAATCGGTTGTTGTGCTGGTGTTTGTAATACAGGAGCAATTGGTGCATCTGTTTTATCCGGTTCAGTTATTCTTGGAGCTGCCATAATATGTATTAGGAAAAGAGAATTAAAAAACTACCTTCTTGCTATTGGTTCTTGTACTCCTGGTTCTAATGCTAAATATGCTCCCCCATAGAATTCTTTACTTGTTGTGTAATAAGAAGCTGCTGCAGTTAGATACCCACCTTCATGTTGTCCAAGTATTTGTCCTCGTTCATTCAGTGGTATCGCATAAGCAGTTATTACTTTTTCTCTAGACTCTCCCTCCTCGGTTATCTCAATTAATACTTTGAATCTTACTATTTTCTGACCTGTTAATTTTTCTATTGCACTGGTGAAACCACTTATGTCTATTTGCCACATTCTTTTATCTTCTGGTATTGTTTTGTCGGTTAGTGAAAAACCCAAACTAGAACGAGTGTTTGGTACTACAGTAGCTGCAATCAAACAATCTGGGTGTTGTTTTATATTCATGCGTCTTCCTGTTCTTGGTTCTATTACATCCTCTCTAAACTGATATTGTTTTTGCGTTTCTCTATCTAAATTAGGTATACTATCACCTAATCTTAGGGTATCGACCTTTATTCCAGCTACCTGTAATTCCTGTGCCATGGCAGCTCTTGGAGTAAATAAAATTGCTGAAGTTGCACCAACAGTACCAAATGCTAATGCTGTACCTAATACAATAGAAGCAGCAAATCTATTAGAAACTTGAAAATAAGGACGCTTAGAAACTTCTGGTGGTTTGCGAAGCTGATCTTGCATGTTACTGCGATGAAGTCTCATAGAAATCCATATAACTCGCCACAAAACCCATTAAAAAAACTATCGTTTTTTGTGAAAAATTACTATTTTTTTGAAAATTGTGATTTTTCCACATTTTCTAACCATCACAAACATGTGAAATGTTACAATTTACACTATTCTTGCAAAATCAGAGCATAAAATTAGAATTTTTATAACTGATTAAAAAAGTAAAAATAAAAGTGGATGCCTAAGAGTTATAATAATTCTTTTCAGAACTAATTTATGAGAAAATTATCTGCTATTCTGGTTCTTTTGCTGGTATTTGGCTGCATCTCAGAACAACCAACTCAGAATCTTGATGAAAATGTTACAACCTATGAAAACACATCTAACCTATCCAAATCAGATATAACCACAGCTGACAAAAATTATTCAATACGATTTGGTATTAATGGAGGTCTTTATTCAGATGGAAAAAACAAACAGGAATTTTACTTAATAAAAAAACAACTTGATGATACTGGTCCTATTTGGCTAAGGCATCTTGGTAAAGTTGGGTGGTTTGACATATCTTCTCAGAAAGGAGAATGGGACTGGGAATTATTAGATAATGTTCTTCTGAATGATACTCACCCATGGGTAATAGAGATATTTGGTTCGACAGGAACAGTTTATCCGTATGGGGGATTCTCCCATGATTATCTCACTCAAATCCCTCGTAATGGAGGAACAAAAGAAGACATAATGAATTACATTAAATCATATTCAGTTAATCTTAGTGATCCACAACAATTAGTAGATACTGAAGAGTATGTGAAAACCTTTGTATTGAGATACAAAGATCAGGTAAAATACTGGGAAATCAGCAATGAAGGTATAAATGCTCCAAACCGATACGAACTTATCAAATATTGCTATAAGTGGATAAAGGAAGTTCATCCAGATGCTATTATCATACTTACAGGAATTGCTGGAGATGATGACGAGATGTTTGACACTGGTCTAGCATCCTTAGATACCATGTTGGCAAATGGCATTGGTGATTATTTTGATGTCGGTAATTTTCATTATTATGGAAAAATAGAAACTAATTTTGAGAAACAATTAGAGGATAGGTATTATGCCTATGATTCACTTCTAAAAAAATACAATCTAACCAAACCAATATGGGTTACTGAAACTTCCACGTCAAGTGCAACAAATTCTGTTTTATCAGGCCCAAGTTCCGAAAAATTACAAGCTCAGCATCTTGTAAAAAGATTTGTTGTTTTTGCAGGAATGGGAGCAGAAAAAGTGTTTTGGCATAGTTTCAAGGCATCAGATATTGATAATAAATTCTACGAATGTAATCTTGTTGATCAAAATACTAATCAACCAAAACCAGCATATTATACTTTCAAATTATTAATGGGCAAAATCGGGTATTTCCAGTCAGTTACAAAATTACAAGGAAATACTATAAGGTTATACAAATTCACTAATTCGGAAGATGTTGTTTTTGTTGCTTGGTCAACAAATTCTTCTCAAACACTTGATCTAAGTTCTTACTTGGGTTCTGATAGTGTTTTAGTGACACATCTTTTAGAAGAGAGGAATGCCACAATTATAAAAGAAGAATTACCTTCGAACAATATTACTATCACCGAAAGCCCGATTTTCATTGAAGAACTTACTTAAGTTTATTTTCAACCAGAGGATCAAATTTCATCATTTGTTTTGCTGCACTTACTGTTATTGCAGTCATGACCATTGTTGCAATCATACTCTAAAATCATGCTTAAAAATTAAAAAACTAGCTTCATACCATCTTTGGCAGCAATCGTTTTTACTCCACTTAATTTTTCGATTCTTTCAGCTTCTAAAGTTGGGCCAGCTCTAAGCATTTTGATTCCCATATGCGTTATCACGCATGTTTTCGGCTGTGCTTCCTTAATTATCCTGACAACATCGTCTGTTTTCAAATGGCCTTCATATTCATCATTTTTTGGTTTTATGCAATTTATGATCAAAGCATCACAACCAGAAAATTCCTTACCAAATTCTTCTCTATATTCTGTATCGCTAATATAACCAACTACAACATTATCTACTGTTAACTTAAACCCAAAATTACTTTCTTCATCATGCTTTAATTCAAGAATTTCAATTTCAAAATTTCCTTTACTAGTTTCAAATTTTTTCTTATCACCGTACTTAGCTGAATAAACAGTGGAAACTTTTGACTGGTGCCATCTTCCTATCCCTCTATCTCTATCATCACTTCCATCTATGGTTTGCTTACTTCCAATCAAAATTCCTCTTTTTTTCAATGAATAATTAGTCATTCCCTCTATCAAAACAGCAGCATCGCTTACATGGTCAGTGTGGTTATGAGTTACAATAATACAATCAAGATGCAAAGGATCCTGCCTATTCCTAATAGAATGCAAAAGTGCACCAGGTCCTGGGTCAACATGGATATTTGCTGAACGGGAGTTTATCCTAAATCCACCTGTCCCTCTAACCTGTTTTATAATATTAACGCGGCCACCGCCAGTTCCAAGAAAAACAAGTTCCATGTTCTTGATTTAACACTAAATTATTTAATCATCTTGCAGAACATGCAAATTCCCTTTGATGAAGCTTCGCCACAAGAAGAGCAACTACCTATTTTTTTTATTTGTCCATATTTTTTACGTAGTGCATCCTCTATTTCTAGAAATGAATTCACTATCTTGAATTTTGTCCCAGGGTATCTTTCTTCACTTTCATTAATCATCTTTCTTACATGCCCTCTGAAAGCAAATCTTGCATATGGACATTCAATATGTTCAAGATCAATTTCTTTCAATAAAGCATAGATGGCTATTTCTTTTTCAGGGGTTAACATGAGTGGTTTTATCCTTTGTACTAATTTTATATCATCAAAAAGAGGTTCATTAAATCTTGCAAGGCGTGAAGGTTCATTCCTCATAATATTCATCAAAACTGTTTGTGCAACATCATCAAGATTGTGTCCAATTGCCAATTTGTTTGCTTTTACTTCTTTTGCACCTTTATTGAGCATATACCTTCTTATCACACCACAAAAACTGCAAGGTAATTTTTCTTCATCATTTTTCTCTATTTGATCAAGTGTTTTTCCAGCAACTTCTTTGAAAGAAAACACATGATGTTCAATTCCGAGTTCTTTACATTGTTTTTTTGCTATTTTGAGTGTTTTAGCCCGGTAGTTTTTGATTCCTTCGTCTATGGTTATGGCAACAAGTTCAAATGGAAGGTCTTTTTGCAGTTGATAAAGTGATTGAAGTAAAACACAACTATCTTTTCCTCCAGATAGTCCAACAGCTATTCTATCTCCCTTTCGGATCATTGAAAATAGTCTAACTGTTTTTCTGAACCGTTTGTCAAACATCTTGATAAAATGCTTCTCACAAAGATATTTGCTGGAGTAAGGTAATACCACAATTGGTTCTTTTCCACAATAGCATTTATTCATTTTATTACCACGGTGGTTCGTATCGAGCCGTTAGGCGAGACCAACGAACATTAGCCTCCAAAAACTACTTTTATTATTTCAACTTTATCTGTTTTTTTAAGTTGAGTTGTTTCAGGCACAAGTTTTCCATTAACTTTTATCACTATTTCTTCTCTCATAAAACCAAGTTTCTTGACTAGTTCTATCATCGTACCATTAAAACTAATTTTCTTCTTCTTATTGTCAATTATTATGTCTATTTCATCACCTTAGAATAGCATCCTGATTGGTATATTTCTTAATCAACTTAGTAAAAAATCCAATGATCCACTGTTCTTCAAAATCATTAGCCCAAATCCCTGCTACATTACCATTAATTCTAAATGTATACATTACTTCATCAGGTATTCCATCTCTTTCTGAATTCTTAAGTTCAGGTATTTTTTCAAATTGTTTAAGTTCGTTTTCATCTAACTGAAAAGTGCCGTAACCAGTTATTTTTCCCTTAACATTATGTATTATTGAAAGCTGATTTCCAGAGAATTTCAATCCCCATTCTCCATATCCAATTGGGTGATTAGCGCCTCCACTAGAAAACTCAACTTCCATGGACAAATTTGTGTGCGTAAGCTAAATAAGGCTTGGCTAATTAATAATTTCATGAAGATCACATCCATATGGGCACGAGAGATACTTGACTCTAGGGGGAATCCAACTGTCGAAGTTGATGTTGCTACTGAGAATGCATTTGCAAGTGCCGCAGCTCCAAGTGGAGCATCTACGGGCACTCACGAAGCAGTTGAGCTTCGTGATGGGGGCACTAGGTATCTTGGCAAAGGAGTCATCAATGCAGTTGATAATATAAACAACATAGTTGCGCCTGCATTGCTTGGTATGGATCCAACTGAACAAGAAAAAATAGATGAAAAATTAAAACAACTTGACGGTACTCCTTTCAAAAGCAAACTCGGTGCAAATGCTACTGTTGCAGTTTCTATGGCAGTTTTAAGAGCAGCAGCAGCTTCAGAAGGTAAAATGCTTCACGAGTATCTTGGTGGTGATACTCTACCATTTGCATTGTTCAACATAATCAATGGTGGGAAACATGCTGGGAACGGACTTGCAATACAAGAATTTATGATAATTCCAGAAGCAGACATATTCTCCGAAAGGCTACAGATGGCAAGTGAAATTTATCACATTCTCGGAAAAAGGCTTGTTGATAAATATGGTCCAACTGCAAAAAATGTCGGTGATGAAGGTGGCTATGCCCCTCCGATAAATAACGCATATCAAGCACTGGATGCCATTGTTGGTGCAATTGAAGAAGCTGGATATAAGGATGCATGTTCACTTGCTTTGGATGCTGCGGCATCCTCTTTTTATGACAGTAAAAAAGGTACCTATTCTATTGATTCAAAACATCTGAAAGAATCAGAACTAGTAGATTATTATCTTGATCTTACAAAAGCCTATCCCATAAAAAGTATAGAAGATCCATTTGATGAGGAAAGCTTTGAAGCATTTGCCGTTTTACACAAGGAAGCAAGAAATATTCAGATAGTCGGAGATGATCTTACGGTTACAAATGTTAAAAGATTAAAAGAAGCAATTTCTCATAAATCAATAAACGCACTTTTACTGAAATTAAATCAAATAGGTACGGTAACAGAAACATTAAATGCAGTTAGTTTGTGCAAGAAAGCTGGTCTTAATATCGTTGTTAGTCATCGTTCTGGCGAAACAGAAGATTGTTTTATTTCTGATTTTACTGTTGGTATAAATGCAAAACAGATAAAAACAGGCGCTCCAGCAAGAGGAGAAAGAACGGCAAAGTACAATCAATTGTTGAGAATTGAAGAGAGGTTTGGTCTCTCTGGTTAAATAAAGGCTTAAAAAATATAGTGTGCAAGATTGCATAATAAAGTGAAATTATGGTAGACAGAAAACCCAATCCAACAGATGCAAAAACATACTATCAAATGGGTAATGATTACTACGAAAAAGGCGACTATGACAAGGCCATAGAAAACTACAATATGGCAATTTTATTAAATCCAATCTTCTCAGAAGCCTATTTCAATCGTGCTCTTTCTTATTATCAACTAAAAAACTTTGACAAATCAATTGCTGATTATACAAAATCAATGGAACTTGACCCTCAAAATCCAATTATCTACAATAATCGAGGGGATGCATTTTATAGAAAACAAGATTTTCAAAGTGCAGTAAAAGATTATGATAAAGCAATTTCACTAAATCCCAATTACTTAAAAGCATTCTACAATCGTGGTCTTTCCTATGCTTCTATTGAAGAATATGAAAAAGCAGTGGAAGATTTTACTAAAGTTATTGGTTTGAAAGCTGATTTTGCAGAAGCCTATCACCTCAGAGGACTTGCATACGAGTATGCAGGTTCAATGTCAAGTGCAATTGCAGATTATGAAAAAGCACTTGAATTAAATCCAGAACTTACGGAGGCAAAAACACATTTAGATAGTGCCCGTTCCAAAAAAGACCAGGAAGGAAAAGGAGGGGAAGGTGGAACTGCAGATATAAAAATGCTTACAAAACCAAACATGAGCTTTACTGATGTTGCAGGTATGTCAAAGATGAAAGAAGAAATCAGGGAAGCAGTTGTTTACCCGATGAGAAATCCAGACCTTGCAAGAAAATATGGTAAGCTTGGTGGTGGTGGTATTCTTATGTACGGGCCACCTGGTTGCGGTAAAACATTCATAGTAAAAGCAGCAGCAGGAGAATGTCATGCTGGCTTCATAAATGCTAAACTTTCAGATTTACTTGACATGTATGTTGGTAATACAGAAAAAAATATCCACAAGGTCTTTGAATTAGCCAGAAAAAATACACCATGTATTCTCTTCTTTGATGAAGTTGAAGCAATAGGTGGTAGAAGAGACCAACAGGAAGGTCAACAATATATGAAAATGGCAGTAAACCAGATGCTTTATGAAATGGATGGTGTTGAGGCCAATAATCAAAATGTGCTTATCATTGCAGCAACAAACGCACCATGGGATGTTGATCCTGCATTAAGACGTTCTGGTCGTTTTAGCAAAACAATTTATCTTCCAGAACCAGATTATACTTCTTGTGTTGCTATATTGAAAATGCATGCAAAGAAAAGACCTCTAGGCAAGTTTATTCCATTTGGTGTACTTGGATTTGGAGTTTTGGGTTATGCATCTGCAGACCTAAAGGCAATTGTTGATGATGCTGCTACCATTCCATGGAGACAGGCATTCCTTGGTATTGAGAAAAAAACAGAAGAACTAATGAAAGGTGGAATGTCAAAAGAACAGGCAGAAGAACTTGCACGAAAGCAGGTGCAGCAAAGACCGGTTACCATGGGAGACTTTGTACATGCAATTGTGAAAAAACGTTCCTCACTTCCTCCGTGGTATGAACAGGCAAAAAAACAAATCGGTAAGCAAGAAGAAATAACAATGGTCGATGGCAAAGAACACAAAAAAGTTACTGACAGCAAAATGGGACCTGGTGAAAAAGAAGCATTCAGAGACTTGCTAGGTACTATCAATGGCAGAAGTGAATGGTATAACAAAATTATCTATTCCATAAGAAAAGAATTGGTTCTTATTCTTTTACGTTTAATAGTGGTAGTTACTGAACCTGGAAGGTTAATATTATGATTAACTACAAACTTATTGTTTCATGCCCATTACCAGGGTAGCCCCCACCAGTCTTATCTATAGCCATTTGGCCCGGATTTTATAAAATTTTAAATGAGGTGTAAACATGCCCCTGCATTTTTACGTCATCTAAATGAGGTGTTATTCATGGAACGGGATTTACTTCCATATCAAAAAATTAGTAATAAAAATCGGAACATCATGTGTTGTTGAGAATGGGCAATTCAATTATGGAATTGCTAGAGGATTAGTGAAACAAATCTGCGATTTAAAATCAAAAGGAATTGCGGTGGTGTTAGTTGTTAGTGGAGCAGCTGCTCTTGCAAGTGGCACCACTTCCAAAAGATTACTTGCAGCAAAAGGTAGCCAATTGCTTTTCAATAACTATTCTAAGCTATTTTCAGAATATGGTTTTGAATCATTTACTGCACTTTTGCATATCGATGATCTGGTTGATACTGAACTGAAAAATAATCTACACTACCTTGCTTCGGCTGAGAAGATCATATGTTTAGTTAATGAAAATGATTTTGCAAAGCAAAACACAACAAACAATGATATCCTAGCTGCAGAAATAGCCAAAACTATTGAAAGTGATTGTTTGGTTCTTTTATCTCCTGTTGATGGGTTTCTTGACCACAATGGAGTTAGAATTAACTATGTTGATTCTATTGCAAAAGTAAAATCGATGGTTAGGGAACATAAAAGTGAAAACGGTACTGGTGGAATGAAAACCAAGCTACATGCATTTGAAAGATGCGGCTGTATGGGAGTGCTAGCCAACGGTAGGCATTCCAACACTCTCCAAAGAATTTTATCCGGAGAGGATGTTGGATCGTTGTTTGTAGTAAAAGAGGAGAAAAATGATTAATTCAATTTGTTTTTATCTGAGCTATTAGTTTATTATTTCTTTTCTACTTTTTTATATCATGCTTGTTATCAAAAACGGAAGTGTCTTCATTAACGGAGATATCACCAAGAAAGATATTCTGATCGAAGATGGAAAAATCTCTAATATTAGTTCAAGCCTTGATGGAACAGAAACAATTGATGCAAGTGGAAAGATCGTTCTTCCAGGTCTTATTGATCCTCATGTTCATCTCCGTGAACCTGGAGATATTTATAAAGAAGATTTCATCACAGGAAGCAAAGCTGCCATTGCAGGTGGATTTACAACTGTGATGGATATGCCGAATAATAAATTTCCTACAATAACAAAGCAAAAACTCGACGAAAAAATCCAGTTGGCAAAAAAAGCAGTATGTGATATTCTTTTCCATTTTGGTGGTACTGATGATAATTTTGATGAAGTAAAAAAAGCAGATCCACAATCACTGAAACTTTACCTTGGAGAAACAACTGGCATGCTTATTTTGAAAAATCAAGATTCAATTGAAAAACATTTCAACATATTCCCAAAAGAACGACCAATTGTTCTTCATGCTTCTGATCATTCAAAAGACGAATCAGTAAACCTACCAAAGACTTATGCCACAGTTGAAAATGCATCAAATCTAGCCAAAAAAACCAATCGTAGAATCCACCTTGCACATGCGTCTACAAAAAAAGAAATTGAAATTGCAAAACAATATAATAATTTCACAGTTGAGGCAGCTCCACACTATCTTTTTCTTTCATCTAATGATGCAAAAAAACTAGGAGTATTTGGTAAAGTTTACCCTCCACTGAGAAGTGAAAAAGAACGATCAGAAATTTGGCAGGTTTTGCAAAAAGTTGATTGCATTGCAACTGATCATGCACCACATACAAAAGAGGATAAGGAAAATGGGTGTGCTGGTTTCCCTGGTTTAGAAACAAGTTTGGCACTTATGCTTCGTGGTTCTGATCTTGGTCTTATTGATAGAAAATGGGTATTCAAAAGTATGAGTGAAAATCCAGCAAGGTTATTTAATATTCAGAAAAAAGGGAGAATTGAGAAAGGTTTTATCGGGGATATTACGATTCTTGATCCAAACAAAGTTTGGAAAGTGAAAGGAGAAGAAACTGAAACAAAATGCAAATGGTCTCCTTTTGAAGGAATGGAATTGAAAGGAAAAGTTCATTCAGTAATAAAAAGCGGAAATTTAATTTATCATGAATACGAATTTGTTTAATTTATCCGTCCAATTGAAAAGTTTTCCCATCCAGCTCCATATGTATAATCAATAGATAAACTTATTTGTTGATGGGCAACAAGCGGAATTTCCTCTGGCAAAGGCACAATCATCTTTGGCATTGTATCATCTTGTGGATTAAACCTCATACCTTCGCATGTTTCTGTTATTGATATTAGTCTAAGTGCATTCACAGTTCCAGTTCTTAACGCACGTAAGGAAATTTGAATTCTAACATCTAATTCTTGTTCTTTTGAAAATAATATTTCAGAAGCATTTACTAATGAAGTAAGTTTCTCTGCTTTTGGGTGTGTTTCTCTAAATTCAAAATATGTTGTTGGTATGTAAACCAAGCCATCTTTATCTCCAAATGATGCACCAACTCCTTCTGCATAATTTACTATTCTCCTCGGTATTGTTATTGCCCCACTATCAATCCCTAATAAATGCTTGAAAACTGGTACTTGGGGTTCAACAACGCACCAGGTGCTCAACAATTCACCAACTAGTATATTTAGGTGTGGCAGATCATCTTTTGTCATTTCTAGCGCATTCCCTACAATGAGTTTGATTCTATCATCCAAACCATTCCTCTCAAAATTTGCTTTTGCTATTTCTGCCATTCTTTCATCTTTTTCAATTGCAATAATTTGTCTTGCGCCAGCGAGTGCAGCATAAATAGCCATGATTCCTGAACCAGTTCCAACGTCTACAACAATTCGATCTGGTGCAAGTTTCTCAAAAGCTCTTCTGAATGCATCATTTCTTCCTTTATTCCTAACAAATTCTATGTGTTCTGCAGCATGGAATGAACCACTCTTAGTATCTCTGAGGGTACTTCTCATTCTAGCCACCCAACATACAGCACAAATCCTGAGTTTGTTCTTTGGGTCTTAGAATGCATATCCCAAGAACGTTCACTAGTTTTGTGGTTCATAATGTTATTGTATGTTTTGTTCTATATAATTCGGTGTCGTAAATTTTTTTACGAAAGCTTTTTATTATTTTTAGTGGTTATTTACTTGTGGCATCGATAGATAGGAATATACTCAAGGAGTTTGGCCTTACTAATAATGAAGTTGAAATCTATCTAAAACTACTTATGAGTGGTTCAGTAACAGTCAATGTTATTGCAGAAAGAACAGGTATGCATCGCCAGGCATGTTATGATGCTCTTGACAGACTTTTGGAAAAAGGGTTTGTTAGTTTTGTAATAAAAAATAATAAAAAAAACTTCCAGGCACTTCCTCCCGAACAACTTGTTATTTATGCAGATGATATGCGTTCAAAGCTTATCCAAATGCTTCCAGAATTAACAAAACTTAGGTCAGTACCAAAAGAAACAACCTCTGTTGAAGTGTATAAAGGCAAAAACGTGGTTCGTACTATTCTTCGTGATATGCTTAACCATATGAAACAAACACGCGAACCAACACTTATTCTTGGTATTGATGAGGGAAAATTTCGTGAATATGATAAGGCTTCAACTGAGAAATACATCTCAGATATACGGAAATTCGGTCTTAAAGAAAAGCTTCTTTCGTGTGAGGGCGCAACCGAATTTTTCCCTGGTAAACAATCAGAATATCGTCTTCTTCCAAAAGAATTTTTCAATCCAAATCCAACATATATTTACGGAGACAAAGTTGTTTTTCTCATCTGGGGAAGTCCCATGTATGTAGTTATGATAACAAGTAAAGAAATAGCTGACACATCTAGAAAACAATTTAATGTTCTATGGAAAATAGCTAAAAAAAAGTAAAAATTTAAGTCATTCTTTCTATTTTTATATGTGCTTCAGTGGTGCCATTGTAGGTTGAAGTTATTTTTATTTTAACCCAACCACCAGAACCCATTGTATTTACAAGTGTTCCTGGATTATCTATTGGATATTTTACAACTTCAACAACTTCAGTTTCACCCTGGGGGGTATTTATTTTCAATGCTATTTCACCACCCCGTCCAGCATCATTTGTTGTTAGTGAAATGGTATTTGGTGGAACATAAACATCTGTAATTACCTGACTGCTAACACCCAAACTTCCAACTGAATTTGCTAATGATCCAAGTCTTGAAACTGCAAGTTCTGCCTGATATGATGCTATCTGTTGGTTTGCATCATTTGCCTTCATATAAACAAGAACTAGCAATGGAATAAATATCAAAAGTACAAATCCCACAATAATCAGAAGTTCTGTACTAACCTGTCCTTTCATCTAATCTGCCCTCCTTTTTATTTTTGGTTTTTTCTTTTCCCTCTCCTTCCTTAGAACTGTGTTTGCTTCGCCTGCCACATCATCTATACATTCTTTGAGGAATTCACCCTCGCTTTTCATTGATCTGTGGCCATTATCTGTATCGAAATTTAGATTTACAACAAATGCTGATTTCCCTTCTTTTACATGTACATTGCAATTTCTTATGTTGAATGTTTTTCTGAATTTCTCAAGTACATGGCTTATTTTTTGTTCTATATGACTATACTGGTTTCTACTATCTTCATTTAATCCAGAAATGTTAATTTGGATTCCTTTTTTGCTTAGGTCCTGGATTGTTTTGAAGATGTCAATTGCTGAAAGTACTCCAACTGGCTTTCCTTCTGCAACAACTATGACTGATGAAACCTGTTTCAGTATCATTTTTCTTACTGCCTGTTCAAGTGTTGTTTGTTCTTCAACAAGTACAATGTCTGGTCTAAGGAATTCTGATATCTTCATGTTATCTACATTGATCGTCTGATTCCGTATGTCTTTTCTACCAGTCACAAATAAATTTGGTCTGTTTGAAAGCGAACTAATATCATAAGTTGAAACAACACCAACAAAGTTTCTGTTGCGTGTTACGACCAATCTCCTTGTTTTTCTTTCCTTCATGACCCTTCTTGCTATACCAACGCTATCGTTTTCATCAACAACATATGCTGGGCTACTCATCATTTCAGACACTTCAATAACAGGTATCATCCTATCCTTGAGCATCTCCTTCATCAATTCAACTCTTGTTGTAATCCCAACTGGGCAATGTTCTCTATCTATGACTGGCAATGCTTTGTAATGCCCTGTCAGAAATGCGTCTATACGATCAAACAGTTGTGCAGTCTCAAAAAGAACTGGAGGTTTTACAACAACAGATTCACATCTTGTATTATGGGGTTCACGAACTTTCTGACCAATACTCTGATGGTCTATCATACCATAATATTTGCCTTTTTTCGTCACAATCACTGCCGGACTTTCATCAAGCTGAGAAAGTGCTTTTGATAACGAATCACTTGTTTCCAAAATTAAAGTTTGCTTTATTTCCATAAACTAACACGCCCCTTGTTTCAGTATAAACTATATAAAGGAAATAGGTATATAAGAATTATGGCGAACCAGTTGCAGATTCAGTCAGCCCAGCAGTTTTCGTACTTCGAGTCAATGGTATCAAAACCAACCTGGAAAGATCTTCTTCTAGATTCAATCTCATCAAATAGTATTGACCCCTGGAATATTGATCTTGTTGAACTTTCTGATGCTTTCATAAAAAAAGTTCGTGAAATGGAAAATATGGATTTTGTTCTTCAGGCCAATGTTATCCTTGCAGCATCAATTCTTCTGAAATACAAAAGTAATTATCTGAAAATGTTCAATTATCAATCAGAGATTCCGGAATTTATACCAGAAGGCGAAACATTTGAACCAATGGCAATGAGTGAAATCCCAGCCCTTGCATTAACCTCAAGGATTCCTCCAAAACGTCAAATCACACTCGATGAACTTATAGGTGAAATGGAACGCATAATCAAATATGATGATGTGGAAAGAGTTCACATTCCTAGGGGGTCAATAGTAGAAACAATTGATATGGAACTAAGCGAACATGATATTGAAAAAGACATGGATGTTCTGCTTAGTGATATTAAGGCAAACACTGACGCCGAAGGCTGGTCTTTATTCTCAAGAGTTACACAAAATTCTAATCCTCATCAATTAATCTATTCATTAATATGTCTTCTACATCTTGTTCAGATGAGAAAAATTGATCTGAGACAAGATAAACTTTATGGGGAGATATTCATCCGTTTTTTGGCTAAAATGTGATCATATTTACATAATTTCACATTTAAACTAACCTTATAAATACTTTTACGCACCTTTTCATTATGGCTATAGATTCAGCTAGCACTATTTCTCAACTCAGAGAAGTTGCATCAGCACATCCAGAACTATTTCCAAATCTTGTAAATTTGGCTGGCCGTGATGGTTTATATGTTCGTACTACACTCTCACCAATGATTCCAGCTTCAGTGTGGGAGGAACTTCAAATAAGTTGGATAGAAAATTCTCCTCAAGAAACTTTCCTAGCTGCATTTTCTGCAAAACAAATGATAAGAGTATCGTCTAAAGTTAGTCAAGCTATTGATAGAAAAATACTTGGATATGTAACTACTGTTCTCGATACAAGACCAGAATTATTTCCAACTGTAAATGGGTTGCTGGGCTTGAATTTGCCGCACATTACCTCGACACTCTTCTGGAGAATTCCCAAAGCAACATGGAGTAGTTTACAGTTAGATTGGATTGAAACTTCTTCTGATGCTAGTTTTGTAACTGCATTGAGTGCTAGTGCAATGCGTACTGTTTCACCAGTAGTGAACAGAGCATTGAACAAAAGACTATTGAAAATAGTTGAAAAAGATCTCCATGAAAACCCAGGTGTTTTTCCCTCCACACTTGGCTTATCTAAACTTTCTAATTTGCCAGCTCGTCATTTACTACATTCAAGAATTCCAAATCAAACATTAGAAAAACTTCAACTAAGATGGGTGAAAAAAAGCACAGAGGAACATTTTCTCGTTGCTTTTTCTACAAATTCATTTAGTCAAATCTCTGATGCTGTTACTGCTGCAGTGAATCAAAGATTACTAGTGATTGTTAAAAAAACAATGAGGAAACACCCAGAAGTGTTCCCCACATGTTCAAGTTTAGCGCAGGTTGATGGTCTACCATGTACTACTGTCTTAGCAAAAAGGATTCCAAAAGCCGTTCTAGACGAAATCCAATCAAATTGGGTTGAAAACTCTTCAGAAAAAAACTTTCTTGCAGCATTTTCAAACAGTTCTATGACTTCTGTTTCTGAACCTGTTCAACTTGCAATTGATGGGAGATTAAGAGACATCTATGTTTCTCATCTATCTACTGGCCGTCCACTCCCTAAACTCGGTAAATCTACTTTCAGTTCCCATGTGGTTGATTTTGATGATCTTAGAGCTATTCATGGGATTTTCACAGGTCAAAGAAGTCCGGATCAACAATTAGTTTCTAAAATAGGTTTAAGGGTTGCTGAAAGAGAATCTTGGGTTCATTCTCTTATGGAAAAAAGGCTAGAGCAATTATGGTTTTTCAGAGAATTGGCTGTTCTTGCATTTGTTGGGTACGCAGATAACTCTACTGTTGTTTCATTTTCTCATGAAACACTACCAATTAAATTACAAAAAATATTCCCAGCTGTTCAAAATGTTCAACATGTATTTTTAGAAAATCTTGAAGATGGCACTATCAAACCTTTAGATAGAACTATTCTGCTATCTGTTTTTCAATGGCTTTCACAACCAAGATTAGCCAATCTCATTAGAAATCTTTCTCTTTCTACAAGTCCTGGTCATGAGGTTGTTTTTACATATCCTCAAGATCATACTCTTCTTCCAGACGCAGTGGATAATCTAGCCAAACTTGGTTTCGAATTAGTTCGTTTAGGAGAACTTAGACTTACTCCACATGCAACAGCACAAGAACCTGAAAAACTCGAACAATTTTCACGAGTCGGAGTTATGAGAAGAACTAGTGGTGTTCCTGCTGAATTAGCATCAGTTGATTTGTTTTTTAGCGATACTTCTACTCCTTCATCAATACAATCTACTAATATACTTGCAAGAACATACAAACCAAAAGATCTTGTAGATTCTCATCATTCTGTTGTTCTTCATAGTTCTGATGCACATGTTGGTGGATTTACAAAACCACAACTTGTTGAAATATGTTCTCTTCCACCATCATTCATTCTTACTTTTGCAGGCGGTGAAATTGCTGGTTTTGATATGCATCCATCAAAAAGAGGAACAGTTGAAATCGAAGGATCTCCAATTAATTATGGGGTTATTCAAGCAACATTTGCATTACTAAAGGGGGCAACTCCGACATTAGATATTGCTGATTCTATGCGTGAAAATTATCGTGCTTTTGTTGCCAGTCTAAAAACTCGAACTCCTAATGTAGCAGAAACAAGAATAAGAAGAGTAAAATAAAAAAAATTATGAAATAATGGTTGCGCCAGGTTTTGCTTTTGGCTTTGCCTTGACAATCTTTACATTTGCTGGTGTCAAGAGTATTAATGCTGTTTTTGTGTCATTTGCCAAGCCTGCAACATCACCATTAATTTTCCCACTATGACTTCTTATTTTAGATAAAATTGTCTTAAGCCTATTTGGCTGGTTCTTGAGTGGGTATACATCCAAAACAACAATATTCTTTTGGCTAAGCTCTTTTACTGCAAGTTCTCCGTCGCCTTCATTCCTCAATTCGACTTTCTTAACATAGAAATCCGCAGGAGGGCTTACAACGTCGCCTTCAGCATCCATTAAATCTTCCAAATCAGGTACGTCTGATTGTTCGTTCTTTCCACCTAATATTTTATCGAAAAGTCCCATTAAATCACCACTGCATGGATACTCTTTAATTTAATGCAATTACTTTTTAAATGTACGTCGACTTCAATTCGACGTGTTTGCCATTATGCAAACAATTTAGCCTTTTCAAATGCACTTTCAATGCATTTATCTGAATTATAATATCTAAATTCTGAGAATCTACCAAGTAGAGTTATGCCTTCAGATTTTGCAAAATCTTCTATGATTTTTATATTCTCTAAATAATCCAAATCATAAACAACATAGGCATATTTACACGTTACAAGTTTCTTGAAAACAACCTGCTTTTTGTCAATTACTTTTATATCGTGAAGATCATCTATTGTCCTTTCAATTATTTCACTTTTACTAAATTTTGCTTTTTCCCCATCTGGCCGGAATGTTATTTCTGCAAGAACAGATGAATGCCCTTTAGGGACAGTGTTTGGACTCATATTTCCAGGGAAACTTATTCTATTTGGCAATCGTTCTTTGTCGGGTATGTATGCCCAATGTATGTCATTTAATTTTGGAGTTTCCAATCCAATCATTACTAAATAAATCGAGTTCCATTTTAGGTTGTCTACTGCATTTTTCACGTTTTCTGGTGCACCATCATATGCATGGATGAAATCACGGACGTGTATTGTGTTTACTATTTTATCATAGATTTTTTCCTCTGGTCCTTTCACAACCCAATTATCTCCTTCTTTTTTTATTTTATTTATTTTGAAATTTGTTATTATTTTTTTCTGATCAATCTGCTTGCTTATTGCATTACTTACTGTTTCGATTCCACCATAATTTGGATAATAAAAATTCAGTTGGTGGGTATATCCTTCTGATTCCATCCCCATTGCTGCTTTTTTCACGTCTTCTATTGGTGGTTGTGGTACCCTACCTTCAACCCAGAAGATATCCATTTTTTCAGTTGGATAATCCCAAACCTTGTTGTTGTAAGGATATAAATATTTCTCAGTTATTCCTTTTCCAAAACGGTAATACATCCATTCTTTGAAATTTTTTGGTTTGCTTAACTCACTTCCTTCTCTTTTATCATAGATTTCTTTGTAATCATTGTAACATTCCATTGCTTCTTCTTTTGGTAAGTCTCCCAACCCATTTTCAAATGGATATTTAACTTTTATTCCTTTATAGAAAATTTTCGTATTTCTCCTATGTGTAAGCTTATTATCACCAAGAACATCCAACATATATTTTAGAACTTCCTGGTTTTTTGAAAATATTATGTGTGATCCCATATCAAAAGTATATCCGTCTTCTTTCGCCGATCGCATAAGTCCTCCTACTGTTTTTTCCATTTCAAGAACTTCTGATTCGACTTTATTTGCAAATGTTAGGCCAGAAATACCCCCACCCAAAACTCCTATTTTCATATTTATCATTACTCTATTTGTGGTAGGCACCGGATTTTTAAACATTTACCTATTCTATCTGCTGGAATGTTTCACTAATTTGCTTGCATACGCTTGCAAATGTGAACTATAACAAAATCCAGTTTTGCATTTTTCGCTTGGCAAGAACGAATTCTCGTTCTTGATTGTTTTGAACGTTTTGCGTTCAAAGGCATCGTGAAAAATTAGCAAAACAAAAGGTGAATACATGGATGCAATATCATTGGCTATAGGAGCCGGCATATTGACACTGTTATATGCTGTATATCTGGCTTATAGAGTGCTCAATCAACCTAGTGGAAATGACAAGATGAAAGAAATTGCAAAAGCAATTCAAGAAGGTGCAAATGCATTTTTAATGAGACAATACACTACTCTTGCAATAATAGTAGTAATATTATTTGCGGTAATTTGGGTATGGCTTACTCAAGAAATGGCTCTTGCTTTTATTGCCGGGGTTATATCTTCTGCTCTTGCAGGTTATGTTGGTATGCAAGTTTCAGTACGTGCAAATGTGAGGGTAGCTGAAGCTGCTAAAAAAGGACTACAGCCTGCACTTGACCTATCTTTCAAAGGCGGGGCAGTTACTGGTATGGCATTGGCAGGCCTTGGTCTTGTTGGAGTTGGAGTATTATACTTATATTTCGGCAACATCACTCCACTGATTGGTTATGGTTTCGGTGCATCACTCATCTCCCTCTTCGCCCGTGTTGGTGGTGGGATATATACCAAAGCAGCAGATGTTGGTGCTGATCTAGTTGGTAAAATTGAAAAAGGAATTCCAGAAGATGACCCAAGAAACCCAGCAGTTATTGCTGATAATGTTGGTGATAATGTTGGTGACTGCGCAGGTATGGCAGCAGATGTTTTTGAGTCATTTGTGGTTACTGTTATCGCAGCAATGTTGATTGGGTTGACGATGGCAGATAGTTTGTTAATTAACATCCCCCTTGCTATAGCAGCAATAGGTGTTTTCTCAAGCATAATCGGTTCGTTTTTTGTTAGAATAGGAAGGAAAGCTACCAAGATAATGCCAGCATTCTATACTGGAATGCTAATAAGTGCATTGTTAATGATAATCCTGTCCTATGTTTATCTAACAAATATAGTTGGATTAACAGTTTCAGTAATGACATTATTTGTGCCAGTTATTCTTGGTGCCATAGTGACATTATTACTATTTGTAATTAGTGAGTATTATACTGCAACTGAATTCGGCCCAGTAAAAGCAGTTGCAAAAGCAGCAACAACCGGTGCAGGAACAAATCTAATCTCTGGTCTTGCAATTGGTATGGAATCAACTGCATTACCCACACTTGTGATTCTTTCTGCCATAGTTATTTCATATTCGGTTGGAGGATTATATGGGGTTGGCCTTGCAGCAGCAGCGATGCTTTCATTAAGTGCAATAGTAATTGCAATTGATGCATATGGTCCAATTACTGATAATGCAGGTGGAATTGCGGAGATGGCCCATCTTCCATCTACTGTTAGGAAAGTAACTGATGCATTGGATGCAGTTGGAAATACAACAAAAGCAACAACCAAAGGTTATGCAATTGGTGGTGCAGCACTTGGTGCTCTTGCATTATTTGTTGCATATGCAGAAGAAACACACCTTACTTCAGTAAACCTTCTTGACACACCGGTTGTAGTTGGTTTATTTATAGGTGCATTACTTCCATTCATCTTCTCAAGTTTGCTTGTTCTTGCAGTTGGAAGAGCAGCATTCCAAATAGTTGAAGAAGTAAGAAGGCAGTTCAAGGAAATTAAAGGCCTTATGGCTGGTACTGGAAGAGCGGACTATGCAAAATGTGTTGACATTGCAACTGCCACTGCTCTACGTGAACTTGCTCTTCCTGGTATTTTAGCTGTTGCAACTCCTTTGCTAGTTGGTTATTTGTTTGGTGCAGCAGCACTTGGTGGTTTATTGGCTGGTGTTATTGCAAGTGGGCTTATGCTTGCTTTGATGATGACAACAGCAGGTGCTTCTTGGGATAATGCAAAGAAGTACATAGAAGAAGGTCACTATGGTGGAAAAGGTAGTGAGGCACACAAAGCAGCGGTTATTGGTGATACTGTCGGTGATCCGTTAAAAGACACAGCAGGCCCAGCACTAAATGCTTTGATTAAGGTTGTGAATACAGTCTCACTTGTGTTTGCTGGCCTTATAATTGCAAAGAGCTTGAACATTATATAATTTTTTTATTTTTCTATTTTTATATCCCAAAAATGTTATTTTTTAATTTCTTGTACTCATAACCAAAACCATGGAAACACCCGATACTCCGTGGGCGCAAAACCATGATATCAGAATACACAAACCAAAAATAGATAGTCCTCATCCTACGGCGGTTTTCTTCTTAGAATTTTTAAAATCAAAGAATATCAAATCTGGCAGACTAATCGAAATAGGTGGTGGAAACGGTAGAAATGCCGTTTTCTTTGCTGAGAAAGGCTTCGAAGTCCATTCTGTTGATAAAGAATCAATACAAGATCTTGATCTATATGGGGTGTTTCCTCATTCGCACAGTGTTGGTGATTTTTGGAATTTTGAAAACGCATATTTCAATATTGCATTTGATAGTTCTTGTTATCATAAACTTTCTAATAATGAAAAACAAAATTATTGTAATGAACTTGGCCGTGTTATGGATTCCTGCGGTATCTTTCTCCTGTCTATTCCAGAAAAAGAAACTGAAAAAATAGAATTCCCTGGTTTTCAAATAAGTTTAAGAAAAAATATTGAAGATTTTACTGTATTTGTTTTAATCAAATAAACATAAACTGATCTGCTTATTTGTCAATTTTCCTAACAACTCCCAGATTCCCATCCACCTCTATCATATCTCCGTTTTTGAAAATCTTCGTTGCAATCCTGGTTCCAACAATACATGGCAAATTAAGTTCTCTAGAAACAATTGCCGCATGGCATAGTACCCCACCTTCATTTGTAACAATTGCACCTGCTCTTTTCATTGCAGTTACAAAATCAGGGGTAGTCATTGATGTTATAAGTATCTCACCTTTTTTGATTTGCCCTGCTTCTTTAGCACTCATTGTAATTCTTGCAACTCCCCTAACAATCCCCTTATTCGCAACCATTCCACTTACTTCAGTTATATCATCTGAATGGCTGATCTCATGGAATATCTGTTTTTCTTTTTCTACAGCAAAAAGTCCACTTCCAAATTCAGATTTATTATGTTCAAAATTCCAATTGTAAATAAAGCGTTTCATTCTTTCTTGCATCTTTTCTCTGTCCAATCTACCTGTTATTATTTCTTCAGGCAATGCATATTTCATTTCTTTTAATGAAATCCCTTTCCTTGCCCCAACCTCTGCAACTATCCAGTCAAGGTAATGTAAAAGTTGCATTATATACTCTTTTCTATAATCTTGATACCAGGAAAACATGTCAAGTAGTCTTATCAATTTCTTGTCTTTTTCCCCTAGTTTAAGCGTTTCTATTAGTTTTTCTTTTTCTCTATTGGTCTTTTCAATTTCATCATCCATTGCCTTTATCTGTTCTTCTGGTTCTGGGTATTTCTCTTCGATATTTTTTAGTTCATTTAGGAAAAATTGCCGATCCAAAACTTCAGTAGTAAAATAATTATTGTGGATCCAATAATATTTTTTTACATGGTTTTCAATAAGATCATCCAAATCTCTCTCAGTTTTTTTTGCAATTAATATTTCAAGCATCCCTCTGAGTTCTCTTTTACTAAAAGATTCTCTGTTAGTTGAAGTGAGGAGTGATATTGCTTTTTTATCATTGTTTGTTATTCTTTCTAATATTCTCTCTCCTTGATGCCCTACTGGTTCAACAAGTCCACCAGGAACAAACCATTCGGTCCACATCTGTTCTATTCTTTTATAGGTTTCTATAATCTCGTTATCACTCAGCATTCTAAGGTTCGTTTCGTCTAACTTCTTGAATTCCAGATCAAATTTTTCTGTTTGTTTTTTTAGTTCTTGTTCAAATTCATCCATATCTATCTTTTTTGTGAATGTCTCAATCAAATACTGTCCATAATGGAGAAGCTCTTCCCATTTGTTGTACCACCCAACTATATCATTATTGTAAATTATCACTGTTGTTGGCCAGCATTTCCCATAAGCATTAGTCATTGGTTTTTCCCAAGCACGCATACACATTATTATTGGCAATACGGTTGCTTGTCGTTCCCATTGAAACCATTTCATATTTCCCCCTCCACTTTTTCAGGCAATCCCAATTCATTCCGTATTCTCTTGATTCTTTTATTATAGTGTTCAAGAATTTCTTTTGGTTTATCGTTGTAAATATAGTCTCCATAAAAGAAACAATCAAGACAATCTGCATCTTTTATTAGTTCAACCAATTTATCATTACTGTAAATATGCTTATTACTGTGTTCATGAATTGCCATATAAATTTTTTCTATTTCATTTTTTTCAAAGTCCCTACTTTCTAATAGTTTCTTTGCTATCTCTGCACCCTTTTTTGCATGGCTTTCGTAATCCCCATTTACAATTACGTGTATGTCATGTAAACTTGCAGCTACAACGGCCAATTCTTCGTCAACTTCTCTTTTCTGTGCAAGTATTCTTGCCATTTGAATAACTCCAGAACTATGTTTTAGTTCCCATACTACGGAACTTTCTCTTTTTTCCTCAGGTACTTTCGAATTCAATATATGTTCAACAACTAAGAGTTGGATTTTTTCAGAGCGCGTAAGTCCGTTTCCTTTGAAATGATGGTAGGTCATGAGAAGTAAGCCTCATTTATTAAATATATTTATTTACTACTACTATGAGGTAGTAGTATGAATCTTGAAATCCTATATAAACTGGGACTTACAGAAAATGAAATAAAAGTTTATCTTTCACTTCTCGAACTTGGTCAGTCGACGACAGGTCCTCTAATTAAAAAAACAAAAATTCCATCATCAAAAATCTATCAAATTTTGGATAGTTTAGTTGGCAAAGGCATTGTTGGATATATTGCACATGGTGGTGTGAAAAAATTTAGAGCAAACAGACCAATAGTTTTGAGGCATCTTCTTGATCTTAAAGAGAAAGAAGTTGAAAGGTTGAAAAATGAACTAGAGGCAGTTCTACCCTCTTTGGAAAATGAGTTTCATTCTGAAAAAGTTAATTACAAAGTAGAATTACTCGAGGGAGTTCGAGGTATAAAAACAGTTTATGATATTTCTTTAGATTTGTTAAAACCAGGCGAGGAGATGTGCACTATTGGTTATCCAGTACTGGCAAGTGAAATTTTTAATGCATATTTTAGAGACTATCACAAAAAACTTGCAAAGAAAAAATTAAAGGCAAAAATATTGTATGACTATGATACTTGGTTCTCAAAAAAACGTGAATCAAGACCCCATGCAGATCAAAAGTACCTTCCAAAAGGCATTGTAACTCCTGCATTTATTCATATTTTCCAAGATTATGTTGGCATAATGGTTGTTACTGAGAAACAAAAACTAAGTATTCTTATAAAAAACAAAGAAGTTGCAGAAAGTTATTTTCAATATTTCAAACTCTTGTGGAGATTGGGAAAAGCACCCTAATTTATCCATTTCTTGGTGTTTTAAACCAAACTACTGGTCTGTTTAGTATTTCGTCAGCGAATCCAACAAAAAACAGAATTGGTATTACAATCCCATAGATGCCTACTAAAATGGGACTCAAAATAACATCTTTAATTTGGCTTTTTGCGGTTATCTGTCCTACACTCAAAATAAATAACAAAAGTCCAAATAATAAAATTGAAACTACTGGTTGTAAAACTAAAGTTATTAGGATGAGTATGGAAATTACAGGTAAAAATGAGTATGCAATAGCTGTCAATAGGGGTATCCTATGTGTAAAAAGTACCTGAGCTAGCCCTCTCATCCACCGTTTTCTCTGCCTTAGTAAAACTGATAATTTTGATGGACTTTCTTGCCATGCTACTGCTTCGGATATGTACGTTACCTTTTTCCCTTTTTTTATCAATCTCAAAGACAAGTCCACATCCTCTGTTAATTTATCTTCACTGCAGGTTGCAAGTTCTTTTTTTATAAAATAATTCGTTCCGTGGAGCAGTGTTGGTATATTGAATTTTTGTAAAATTCCATCCATTAAAAATGTATAATTGTATTCTATACTTCCTATTCTTTCAACTAATCCAGTTTCGTGAATTTTTATCCTACCATATGAAACGTCTGAGCGGGTTATCTCATCTACTAATTTTTCTATTGCATTTTTTTCTGGTCTGCTATCTGCATCATATATGCCAACAACATTCCCTTTGCACTTAAGTAGGCCAGTATTTACTGCACTGCCCTTTGTTTTACCATGACATACTATTGCAATTGCATTTTCCTTTGCTATAACTAGTCCTCCATCATCTGGAGGCAGCACTACGATCATCTCATGGCCTAATCTCTTTAACACCTGCAAAGTTGTCCACAGGATTTTTTCTTCATCCTTTGCAGGTATAATGATAGAAACGTTTACCTTACCGTCTTTCACCATAATTCTCCATGAATTTTTTGTATTCTTTTAGTATATCCTGCGTGACTGATGGTCTTCTTGTTTTTATTATGTCAATAACCATCTTTGTTGAAACTTCCTGGGCATTTCCTTCGAGTTTTGAGCGCAATGCCTTCATTTTTACATTCTGGCAAATATCTGCAATGTCTGCACCACTGAATCCTGGTGTCATTTCAGCTAATAATTTTAAATCAACTTTATCAGCAAATTTCGAAAGATGAATTTTAAACATTTCTGCTCTTCCACTAGCTTCTGGTGGTGGAATATAGAATATTTTATCAAATCTTCCTGGTCTCATAATTGCAGCATCCATCAAAGCTGGTTTGTTAGTTGCTGCAATAATCAAAACTCCCTTTTGGCCTTTTACGCCATCCATCTCGGTAAGGAACTGTCCTAATATTTCGGATGATCCTGTGATCCCTCTAGCAGGTGCAAATGTTTCTATTTCATCAACAAATATAATTCCAGGTGGATTTTCTCTTGCACGATTAAATGCTTCTTTTATTACATTAACTGCTTGTGTGTATCCTTTTTTCATAACCTCGGCAGCACTAAGAGACTGGAATGATGCCTTAAGTTCAGTTGCTGCTGCTCTTACTATCAAAGTTTTACCAGTACCAGGAGGGCCAAATAAAAGTATACCCTTACTTGGCTTGACTTTGAATTCTTTCATTTCAGCTTCATGCAAAAGAGGCAATTCTATTGCTTCAAGTAGGGCTTTTTTAATGTCCTCCATGCCAGCAACATCTGACCATTTTACTGCGCTTTCTTTTGCTGATTCTTCTTGTTTTCCTTTGTCTGCTCCAACTCTTCTTTCAAAGTCCAATCTGAATTGTTCATAACCATCCAGCTGTGCAAGTCCTGTACTCGGTTTTACTGCTTCAAGAACCTTGCGGAAGTGGTTCATTGACACTGGGACTATAACTCCTTTGTTAGTTGCTTCTCTTGCTGCCAGCCTCTCGGACTCTGTTACTATATTCTTCAGATCTGCACCTGAAAATCTCTCTGTTTTTTTGACTATATAGTCCATATCAAGATCAGTTGGTCTAACCCCTTTTTTCATCTTTTTTATGTAAGTATTCACTATTGCTTTTCGTGCTTCAGGATCTGGAAGATGCATGTAGATTATTTTATCTAATCTTCCTGGTCTCAAAAGTGCAGCATCTATTTCGTTTGGTAGGTTTGTTGCACCAATAACCATTACTGTTGCCTTGCTTTTTGTTCCCCCATCAACTTCTTGCAATATGGTTGTAAGTACTCTGGGTCCAACAGTGTCTAAAGAATCTGCTCCTCTTTTCTTTGCAACACTATCTATTTCATCAAAGAACAAAACAGTTGGTGCATTTTTTCTTGCATTTGAAAATATCTCAGCAACATTCTTCTCTGATTCTCCATACCATTGAGAAAGGATTTGTGAACATCTAACTTCTATGAAATTATATTTGAGCTCTTTTGCAAGTGCCCTCATAAGCATTGTTTTACCAGTACCTGGAGGACCAAATAAAAGAATACCTGCAGGTGGTTTTATACCATAGGCAAATGCAATCTCTTTCTTTTCAAGAGGCATAATGATGGCATCACGAAGTTCTTGTTTTACATCTTCATAGCCACCAACATCATCAAGTGATTTTTCTCCAGAACTGTCTGACATGTCTGCCATGCCAAACTTCCCATATGATTTCATCTTTTCTTTTCTGTCAATTTCAGATTCTCTGCTAATATTAAGTCCAAAATGTTCAAGTGCACCGAGCGCTATCATTGCAGCAAAAACCCCACCTATAAATTCAAATCTAAACTGGGTACCATACATCATAGATGCAATGAAATTGATTGGTATCATTATTATCAATACAACTGATGCTATCAACTGGGATTTGCCCTTCATCTTTATTTTAGGCGGTAGCCATCCAATAAGATACAAAACAATTCCCCATCCAATTAGTTGCAAAATCATAGAATCTTTCAAAGCCAGGTCTACGATCCTCAATGCAATCAACCCAAGCGAATTACCCATTTTGCTCATGGTGCCGAAGTCAAGCAGCTTCCCAAATGAGCTTGCTGCTGTTGATCCAAGTGTTCCTATATCCACTGGTGGCTTGCTAAACTTCAGGTCTGCGTCTCCTGGTTGATAATTATCCATGTTCAATGGCATATAAGCAGTATTGTTAATGCCCCATATCGAGGATAAAAGAAGTATGGCAACAACTGCAAAAAGAGAAACGGCAAGGCTTTTCTTTGAACCAAAAAACAATGCCCCCATGCTCATTCCTATTATTGTTATGTATCCGATTAGGGGGAATCCACTAAATGCAAAAGGGGCCATAATAAGTATTTCGAGGACAGCTATAACCATCCATTCTTCAAATACTTTGAAGAGAACAAGTACTATTACTAGTAAGTAAAACCATGCAAAAATGGTGGATTGATAAAGAACAGCAGGCAATCCAAAAATTACCCCAAGAATAACTCCTATTGCTGGTTTTTTGAAAGCAATAGCACCACACAATGCTGCAATTAGTAATACTACATATATGGGGTAGAATGCGATTGTTGATAGCAGCATCAATACTCCAAAGAAAACGATGACTGCTGCCCACAATTCTTCACTTTGTTCTGCTTGTGCTACATATGCTGCTATTTTCTGTCCTGCCATGCTTTGATTGGCTTGTTGTATTTGTTGTGCAGGTGGTTGCATGCTACTTTCTCTCTGCTTTCTTTTTTTAATCTAACGCAAAACCAACTTTAGCTTGTTTATTGCATTTGTCATGGTCTCTTCTGGTTGGTTTAGGCATATTCTGATGAAATTATCAATGCCAAATTCACTACCTGGTGCAACAACCACACCATTCTCCAATGCCATTTCAAGGAATTTATCAGAATTCTTAATATTGGGGTGCGTTGCGAATATGTAAATTCCACCATCTGGTTTTACGAATTCAAACCCTGCTCTCTGTAAAAGTGTTTGTGTTGTTTGCGATCTTGTTTCCCATATTTGTTTGTTTCTTTCGAGTATCTCATTTTCGTTTTCTAGGCATGCAATTCCAGCTTTTTGAGCAAATGGTGGGACACATGTTATTGTTATCTGATTGAATCTTGTGATTTTTTCAACTACTTCTTTTGGTGCAATTGCATATCCTATCCTCCAGCCTTCCATATTGAATTCTTTTGAGAACGATCTCAATCGTATTGCATTTTCATATATTGGAATTTCTTTGAATGCAAGCCCTTTGTATGCCTCGTCAATAATGACAATTGCTCCGACTTTGTTTGCTTTATTTATTGTCTCTTGAATAAGAGTATTATCATATTCTGTGCTAGTTGGATTAAGTGGATTACAGATAATCAAAACATCATCCTTAGTGAGTTTTGGAATTAGGAAAGACCACATATTCTTCATTGATGTCTCTATTGTTTTGAATTCTAAACCAAGTTGTTTACAGATTAATCTATAAGCTGGCCAGTATGGTTTTGGTGTAATGACTTGTTTTTTTCCCAATACTGAAAGAAGTGCAAACAAAAGTGCCTTTGATCCTGGTCCAACAACTACATTTTCTCTTTTGCATTTTTCCCGTTCTGCTATCTTATCTCTGAATTCATTTGTTCCAGCTGATGACACATACTGTGCTTTTGCCTTTTTCATGCTTTCAATTGCTGCGTTAGTTGCACATTCTGGGGTTGGTAAATTTGTATCTCCAATGTTTAGGCGAATGATCTTTTTCCCTGCTTTTTCCATTGCAAGAGCCTTTTCAGCAAGTTCATAGAATCCAACCATACCATCACCCTATATTCTCCCTTAATTTGTTGAAAAATTTCTTTGCTTCTTCGTAGTCTCTTGCTTTTATCACGTGTTTCAAAAATTCAAGTCTTGCTGTCACATGTTCTAGTTGCGTGAGTGAATATTTATTAAATAAAATTTCAGCAAGTAAATTATCCTCTTCAGATAAAAGTCCTTTAGCGAGCAGTCGATGCTTTTTGAATGTTGTCCCTGGCACTGCTTTGGCATCCATACATGCAGCAAATACCATGGTTGATGCAAATGGCAATGTGAGAGAATATGCCATCATCTCATCATGCTCTTTGAAGGTATAATGGAAAATATTTATCTCCAGTTTCTTTGCAAGATCTTCAAAGAATTTTGCACCTTCTTGATCTGATTCTTTTATTATGGCCATGTTTTCATTTGAAAGTGCTTCAACATTTGCAAATGTTGGTCCGAACATTGGGTGAACAGAAACAAATTTGTGTTTGCATCTCTGATAATATTCTAGTAATTCACCTTTAATCGATGCAACATCACAAATCATACATTTTTTGTCCAAGTGTTTCTCTATTTCTTGAAAAACTGATATTGTGTTCTCTAAACTTACTGCATTTATGAGTAAATCTGGTGCAGAAGTTTTTAATTCATCCAAACCAGCTAAGACCCTGCCAATTCCAACTCCGTCTGCTTTTTTTCTATTCCTATCATATAACAAAATCTCGTTATCTCTGGCAAGTTCTTTGGCAAGCCAACTTCCCATTTTTCCAGTACCTATAATCGCAATCTTCATTTTCCTCCCTCTTTGTAACATCCTAAAAATTTGAACATGGCAGTTTCTTTCTTTACTTTTTCTAATGCGTCCACCACTTTTCCATCTTGGTCAGATCCTTGGAAATCAAGAAGAAATCCAAACTTTCCAGGATCTTTAACTATTGGTCTTGATTCTATCCTTGTCAAGTTGATGCCAGTATCAGAGAATATTTTTAAAACTCCAAATAATGCACCGGATTTATGTGCAGTTGAAAAAACAATCGAGCATTTATCTCCTTTTTCCTGGCTCTTTTCTCTTGATAGAACAACAAACCTAGTAAGATTTGATTCATGATCCTCTATGTTCTCTTTGAGAACCTCAAGTCCATATATATCTGCACAAAGCTTGCTTGCAATGGCAGCAGCTGCAGCTGGCCTTTCGTTGGAAATCATCATCGCAGCTCCAGCCGTATCATAGTATGGCCTTGCTTCAAGTTTATTTCTTGCAATAAATCCTCTGCACTGAGACAATGCCTGTGGGTGTGAATAAATAACTTTTATGTCTCGATGATCTGTTTCTGGTATAGTAAGCAAACAATGGTGAATTGGAACTTTTATTTCCCCGACAATTTTTAGTCCTGTCTCAACAAGAAGGTCATTCACCTGGGTGACTGATCCGCCCAATGAATTTTCAACAGGCACTATGCCAAAGTCGAACTGACCATTTTCTACACCGTTAAAGACTTCCCCAAATTCATTGCAAGGTATTGGTACCCATGATTTGTTCAATGCCCTAACAGCAACTTCACTATAGGCCCCATGCTCCCCTTGAAAACCAACTAACCGTGGGTCCTGTTCTTGCAGAAGTTTTGATTCTCCAAGTATTTCACTATAAACCTTTTCACTAAATTCTGGTCTTATCAATCCACGTTGCGTTTTCACTTTCTTCATTATTTCAGTTTCCCTTACTGGGTCAGGAACTTCTTGTTTCAATTTCTTTGTCCTAAGTGCAAACTCCATCCTTTTGTTGAGCAATTTAAGTATTTCAGAATCTATCAAATCTATTCTTTTACGTAATTCATTCAATTCCATTCTAATCCCTCCAAATTCTTGGTATTTTTTGCTCCAAGAGCATAAGGTCAGCAAATACGATTGCAGCTACAGCTTCAACAACAACCGGAATTCGTAATGCTATACATGAATCGTGCCTTCCTTCTACGCGTATCTCTGTATTCTTATTTGTCTTTAGATCAATAGTTTTGCCTTCTTTTCCTATGCTTGAAGTTGGTTTTACAACAACTCTAAAGACGATTTCGTTTCCATTTGTTAATCCCCCATTTATACCGCCTGCGTTGTTTGTTGTTGTTTTTCCATTTCTATCAATAATAGCATCATTACATTCGCTTCCTTTCATCTTTGCACTAGCAAAACCAGAACCAAACTCAATTCCTTTGATTGCAGGTATCGAGAAGATGATGTGGCTGATCAATGATTCAACAGAATCAAAAAATGGTTCACCAAGTCCAATAGGAACTTCATCTATTTTACATTCAACTATTCCGCCTATTGAATCTCCCTCACTAATTGCAGTTTCTACATTCTTTTCTATATCGTTACTTCCGCCTACTTCTGTTAATTTCGCTTCAATTTTTGATGGTGCAACAAGTTTTTTTGCAACAACTCCAGCAGCAACAAGTCCAGTAGTTAAACGTCCTGAGAAATGCCCTCCTCCTCTGTAATCATTAAATCCATGGAATTTCTGAAATGCAACAAAGTCTGCGTGTCCGGGTCTTGGTGTATTCTTTATTTTTTCATAAGAAGAAGAATCCACATTTTTATTTTCGAATTCAATGACTATTGGTGCACCAGTTGTTTTCCCATTAAATACTCCACTCTTTATCTTTGGTGAATCACTTTCTTTTCTCGGTGTGGTTCCTTTTTTACCAGCTTTTCTTCTTTCCAAATCAAATTCCAATTCATTCTCCTCTAGTGGCAATCCTGCTGGGCATCCCTCAATGACTACCCCAACTATTTGACCATGTGATTCTCCAAACATAGTTACTCTAAATAATCTTCCAAATGTGTTCATGCTCTCAACCTCTTCAAGTCTTCAAAAAATTTAGGGTAGGATTTTGATACGCATTCGTGGTTTTTTATTTCAACACCAGTTTCAGAGTTTAGTGCTGCTATTGCTCCTGCCATTGCGATCCTATGGTCCCCGTGGGAATCGATGATCCCACCTTTTAGCTTCCCACCTACTATTTCCATTCTATCATCAATAATCTTTATGTTGGCTCCAATTTTTGTAAACTCATCTAGAAGTGCGGTTGCTCTATTGCTTTCTTTGTGCAATAATCTGCCAACACCGCTAATAACACTTTTACCTTTACAATTGCATGCTAATGCAACAAGTGGTGGAAATAGATCTGGTGAATTTGTTGCATCAAATTCAAATGCTTGGAGTTCTGATCTTGAAACAGAAACTGAATTTTTACTTAATTTAATATTTGCCCATGTCTTCACTAAAACTGACAATATCTCTTGGTCAGGTTGATCACTATCTGTTAATTCTTCTAATCCTACTTCGCCTGCAATTGCCCCTGCAACAAGCATAAAAGCTGCCCCAGACCAATCACCTTCAATTGTTATCTCTCTGCCTTTGTAAGCTTGGTTCCCATCAACTTCAAGCATTGTCATTCCTTCATCTAATCTGACACTACCACCAAACGAAGAAACAACTGATTTAGTCATTGTTACATATGATTTACTTTTCAAATTTACTATCTTGACTACAGAATCATTTCTACACATTGGCAATGCAATTAACAATCCACTTACAAATTGCGAACTTACACTACCGTCTACTGTTATTTCTCCGCCTTTTATCGGTCCTTTTACTGTTATTGGTGGTTTTTTGTTGTTAGTGCTAACCTCTGCGCCCATATCCCTTAATGGTTTTTCTATCATATCAACTGGTCTGTTTAGCAAAGAACTCTTTCCAGTTATTGATATTTTTTTATTGAAGAGAGCTGCAATTGGTGTGAACATCCTCATGCAAAACCCTGATTCATTGCAATTTAATGTATCTGATACTGGTCCATTCTCACTACCGATTATTTCAACAAAGTCATTGTTGACAACTACTCTTGCACCTAATGCTTTTACTATTTCAATTGCTGCAAGTGAATCATCACAAAAAGAAGGATTTGCTATTGTTGATGTGCCTTTAGCTAATGCTGCTATTGCAACAGCGCGTTGCATCATGCTTTTTGATGGTGGTGCTTTTATTTTACCAGCAACACTACCAGGCGTTATCTTCATTTAGAATCCTCTCGGTTATTTGTTTTGGTATTCTGCCATCAGTTATTATTATGGCATCAGCTGTTTTTGCGTAAAGTGCCTTTCTTTTTTCAAGTATCTGCTTTATTACTTCGCTGCGTTCATCAACATTAAGCAATGGTCTTTCCTTTCCCTGAACTCGTTTTTCTATTGTCTCAGGTGTTGCCCACAACCAAAAAACAACTGCATTCTGTTTGATTATTTCTATGTTTTCTTGGTTCAGTACAACGCCGCCTCCACATGCAACTATTTTGTCTTTTATGTTGGCTAATTTTCTGATCTGTGCTATTTCCATCTCTCTGAACTTGTCTTCTCCGTACTCCTGAAATATTGCACTTATCTTTTGTTCGTGCTGTGTTTCTATCTCATGATCACTATCAAAGATTCCTTTTCCTGTTCTCTCTGCCAATTCTATTGCGTTGGCTGTTTTTCCACTTCCCATCATTCCTACAAGTGCAATGTTAGTTGGTTTTGTTGTCTTCTGATCAATTACTGTTCTTATCATTTCAAAAGGTACTTTCCTCCCTGTGAATAATTCGAATACTTTTACTCCATGGTGGGCAAGCCATTCCTTTCCATCTATTGTTTTACAGCCAACCTCTTTTCCATCTTTAATTAGTTGTGTTTCTTTCGCATAATTGGCATCAATAATTATCATTTCTTTTTTCAAAAGTTCTTTTGGTACAACTCTTTCATATGTGCTCAATGCAGAAATTAGAATGCAATTAGGTTCTAATTGTTTTTCTAATTCAGAAAGAGGAGAATATTCACATCCAAATATGTTTGCAATTTCCTTTGCTTTTTCAACAGTTCTGTTTACAACTGTGACTTTCATTCCTAAAGAAACAACTGCTGCAATGGCTGCTTTTGCAGCACCCCCTGCACCAAGCACAACTATCCTCTTATTATCAGTATCTTCTGCAGATAAAATTCCCACAACTCCGTCCACGTCTGTATTCATTCCAATTGTCTTTTCATTATCAAACAATATTGTGTTCACCGCACCAAGTTTTTTTGCAACTGGATCAAGTTCGACTATTTTGGCCATTTCCTCTTTGAAAGGAGTTGTTATATTCAGTGCTTTGATTCCAATGGCCTTTGCAGTTTCAAGAGCTTCTTCAGCATTTTCTGCAGCTAAGCGTGTATAAACTGCATCAACTCCAAGTTCCTGAAACACAGAGTTCATCATCTGCGGGCTTCTACTATGTAATATTGGTTTTCCAACAACAGCAAAAATATCAGTCATTCTATCCCTAATTTCCCAAGAATCTCTTGGATTTCTGATTTTGTCATCTGCCCTTCTGCAGTTTCTTTTCCTTTTTCCAAACATGCAAATGTAAATGGGCTTCCTAAAATCGGTGCAACTATTCTTGTTATTTTTCCTTTCCCTCCCATCCCTATGACTATTATTTTTTTCTCACTATCTATCAACCCCAAAAGCCTTGCATTGTCTCTATTGGTATTCACCAAACAAGCTATTTTTGCAATGTCTGCACCTGATTGAAAGCACCAATTCACTATTTGAGATAGTTCTGCTTCTGAAGGTGTTTTTTTGTAGTCATGGTAGGAAACTATAACTTTGCAATTTTTTGCCTTTGCCATATTTATGATTTCTTTTTTGTATTCATCACTAGCATCAACTTCAATATCAACAAAAGAAGCCCCGAAATTTATTGCGTTCAATAATATCCTCTTTCTTTCAGCGTCAGTGAGATTTTCAGGTCTGCATGTTGCAATTAGTTTTATTTTTTGTGAAAAAATCTCCTTTATGGTCTGACTGTCATTTGGAGTCTTGTCTAGTCTTATTTCTGCTAATTCAAGACCTTGGAGCACATTTATGCATTTTTCCAAATCAGGTTCAGCAATACTAACACAAATCATTCACAACACCTTCCAATTCTTCGATGCTGATCTCATCTATTTTACATCTACCTATCCCCTGAAGTAATGCCATCCTTATCTTATTACCGAATTTTTTCTTGTCTTTTTTGATGGCATCAATGAGTTTTTCTTTATTATCAGTTTTTGTTGGTAACCTGTATTGTCTAATCAAATTTTCTATTCTTTCTGCATCTTTTTTCTCTAATAATCCTTTTTGTAAAGATAAATTTGTTGCTGCTACCATGCCAATTGCTACTGCTTCGCCGTGCGGTATCTTTGTTGTTTTTTCAATTGCATGCCCAATGGTATGGCCAAAATTTAGTTTCATCCGTTCTCCTTTTTCTAATTCATCTTTTTTTACAATACTTAGTTTGACATTGATAGAATCATGGACTATTTTTTCTATTGTTGTTCTGTGGAGAGAAAGTGCCTTCTCATTATTTGTTTCCAAATATGAGAACAATGAAGAATCACCAATTGCTGCTTGTTTGATGACTTCTGCAAAACCACATCGCAATTCAATCAATGGCAATGTCTTCAGAACGTCGAAATCACATATGCAAAAATTTGGTTGGTTGATCACACCAACTAGGTTTTTGTAACCCTCGAGGTTCACTCCATTTTTTCCTCCAATACTGGCATCAACTTGCGCAAGAAGGGTTGTTGGAACAAAACCAAATTGTATTCCCCTCAAATATGTTGATGCAACAAAACCAGTAACATCACAAACAATGCCCCCCCCAACACCAACTAATAATGAAGATCTGTCAATCTCACTGTCAAGTAATTTTTTGTAGACTTTTTTTACTGTTTCAAGTGTTTTGTTTTCTTCACCTGGATTAATCTCAATAACCTCAAACCCATCCAACTTATCTGCATGAAATCTCCTGACATTGCTATCTGTTATAATGGTGGTTTTTCTTTCTTCACAGTGGCTTCTGAGGTTTTCTATCGAATCCCCAAGTATTATCTGGCATTTTCCTCTCATACCATCAAGTTCAATTACTCTCATTTAAGCTCCCCCATCTTTTCTTTAAGCTGCCTAACCTTCTTAGCCATATCTGTAAATTGGGGCGGTGTCAATGCCTGGTCCTTATCACTCAATGCTTCTGGAGGGTTTCTGTGTACCTCTACTATTATTCCATCTGCACCACATGCAACTGATGCCAGACTCATTGGTTCTATCAGACTGATCCTTCCTGTTCCATGAGTTGGATCAGTAATTACTGGGAGGTGAGTTAATTCTTTTACTGCCGGTACTGAGCTTAGATCAAGCGTGTTTCTTGTGTAAGTTTCGAATGTTCTTATTCCACGTTCACATAGAATGACATCTGGATTTCCATCATTGAGTATGTACTCAGCACAGTTCAACCATTCCTCAATAGTAGAGTACATTCCTCTTTTGAGCAGGATTGGTTTGTTTGCTCGGCCAACTTCCTTTAACAAAGAGAAATTCTGCATATTTCTTGCTCCAATCTGTAGAACATCTGCGTATTCACAAACCCAGGAAACATCTCGTGTGTCAATGACTTCAGTTACAATTGGCAAGCCAGTTTCATCCCTTGCTTTTTCAAGTATTTTCAATCCCTTGAGACCAAGACCCTGGAAAGCATAAGGTGAAGTTCTTGGTTTGAATGCCCCTCCTCGGAGCATATCTGCTCCTGCTTCTTTCACTGCTCTTGCAGTTTCAAGTGTTTGTTCTTCACTTTCAACACTACACGGGCCTGCAATTATTGTAAATCCCTGTCCAACCTTTACATTTCCAATGCGGACAACTGTTCTTCCGCTTCCATTTAATCCAGCTAATTTTATATTTTTCATAATCATATACCTCATTCAATCAAAATCAACTCGCCAACGTCGAGTTCATCAAATAAAAATCAATACCTCTAATCATCATAAGCATCAGGAAAACCCCATTAATATAATTTGTTTAGTGGTTCTCCTGATATCGATAGCTAAAGCTGAAATAATAGAAGAAGTTTTTCCAATTGTTTTCAGCTATCGTCATGTGAACCATCAATTTTATATGTTCATTAAATTTCTGATATCTTTTATTTATATAGCTATGTATCATCTTTCTCCCTCAGAACTTTTGTTATTTTCTTAGTGAATTCTGCAATTTCATCACATGCTTTATCTACGTCATCTAGATGATTTGAATAAATATCTACTAATTTACTGCCAATAATTATACCATCTGCATCTGAATTTGAAAATATTCTGGCTTGTTTTTCATCTGATATTCCAAATCCTGCAACTATTGGTGTTTTTGTGATTTTTTTTGCCTGCTTTATTAGTTCAATTGCTTCTGATGATACTGTGTCTCGCATTCCAGTGGTTCCAAGAACTGATACTGCATATAAAAAACCAGCAGACTTTTCAGCAATTTTTTTCATGCGATTTTCTGGTGTGTTTGGCGTAATGAAATATATCAAGGCAATTCCATTTTTTTTACATAAATTATCTAGTTCTTCTGACTCATCAATAGTAATATCAGGCACTATAAGTCCATCTGCCCCTGCTTCTTTTATTTCATTTACGAAGTTTTCAATTCCGTTTGAGTAAACTATGTTGTAATAGGTCATTACCATAATTGGTACATTGATTTTCATTTCACGTAATTTTGAAATAATATCAAGTGCTTTTTTCGGTGTCATTCCATTAGTTAGTGCTCTGTTTGATGCAGTTTGTATGAGTTTTCCGTCAGCAATTGGATCAGAAAAAGGAATGCCAAGTTCTATTGCTCCTGCTCCGTTTGCAACGAGTGTTTGAATAATTCTTATTGTGAACTCTTCTGATGGATCACCGCAGCATACATAAGGCATGAACACAGTTTCATTTTGGAATAAATTATCTAACGTCATAATATCCCCTCTAACCTTCTAACATAATCAACATCTTTGTCTCCTCTTCCTGAAAGATTTACAATAATTACTTTGTCCTGTTCAAGATTTTTTGCTATTTTAACTGCATGCGCTATCGCATGTGCACTTTCAAGAGCAGGTATGATTCCTTCTGTTGATGATAACATATGGAATGCATCTAGTGCTTCATCATCATTTGCAGTTACGTATTCTACCTTGTCCATTTCATCAAGCATCGCATGTTCTGGTCCAACAGCAGGATAATCTAAACCAGCTGAAACAGAATGCGTTTCTTTTACTTGGCCTGCATCATCTTGGAGCAAGTAAGTCAACATACCATGTAAGACTCCCCTCTTCCCATCACCACAGAGTCTTGCTGCATGTTTTTTTCCATCTCCGCCTGCTTCAACCCCGATCATCCTAATATTATCATTAAGAAACGGGTGAAACAATCCAATTGCATTGCTTCCTCCACCCACACATGCAATCAAGCAATCTGGTAATTTGTTTTCATAATCTATTATCTGTTTTTTTGCTTCTTTTCCAATTACTGATTGAAAATCACGTACCATTGTTGGATAAGGATGTGGGCCAAGAGCTGACCCTATAAGGTAATGAGTTGTTCCAAAATTAGCAGTATAATCACGCATTGCATCGTTTATTGCATCCTTGAGTGTCTTAGAACCGGTTTCAACTATTCTTAATTTAGCACCAAGCAGTTTCATCCGATAAACATTGGGTGTCTGACGTTCTGCATCTGTTTTACCCATATAAATATCACATTCCATACCAAGAAGGGCAGCAACAGTTGCAGTTGCAACTCCATGTTGGCCTGCTCCAGTTTCTGCAATTATTCTTTTTTTCCCCATTTTTTTTGCTAACAATGCCTGCCCCAATGCATTGTTTATTTTATGTGCGCCCGTGTGAAGTAAATCTTCTCTCTTAAGGTAGATTTTTGCTCCACCAACTTCTCCAGTCAATCTCTCTGCAAAATAAAGTGGTGTTTCTCTTCCTGCGTATGTTTTTAGGTAATTATCCAGCATGTTTTGGAATTCTTTGTCCATTTTTATTTCTCCATATGCATGCTCAAGTTCTGTTAATGCTGGAACTAATGTTTCTGGTATAAACTGTCCGCCATATTTCCCAAAGTATCTATCCATTTTTTGCACCTTCCTTAAGCTCTTTTATTTTCTCTTCAATGTTATCTGATTTCCAGATAGCAGTTCCAACTAAAACTCCGCTTGCACCTGATGATCTAACAAATGCAACATCATTTGCATTTCTAATTCCACTTTCGCTTATCACTGGTCTATCTACGTTTCCAATATCATCAAGGATTTTCTTTGTTCTTCCAATGTCTATTTTCAAAGTATCAAGATCTCGATTATTTATTCCTAAAATGTCTGCTTTGGTTTTCATTGCAGTTCTCATTTCATCTTCGTCATAACTTTCAAGAAGTACTTCAAGTTCGTTTTCATGTGCTATTTCTATAAGTTCATCAAGGTCAAGTTCGAGTTTTTTAGCAACTTTTACAATAAGCAGTATTGCATCTGCTCCAACATTTCTTGCTGCTTCGATTTGTTTTCGTTCAATTATGAAATCTTTGAATAATACAGGCAATCCTGCCTTTTTCGCCAAAGGTACGTCTCCTATATTTCCCTTGAATATTGTTGGTTCAACAACCACTGAAATTGCATCTGCCCCACTATTGACAAAACTCATGGCAGAACCTTCAACATCCATTTCATCAAAAGAATACTCTCCTGCAGGTGAAGCATGCTTTATTTCTGTTATTATGATGAATTTTTCAGATCTGATTCTTTGTATTAATGAGCATCTGGGACCAACAACTCGTGATCGGACATTATAGTACCCAGTGGATATATTTTCCTTTGCGTGTTCTATAAATTTATCAAGCAAGTTCATTTTCTTCACCATCAAATTTCATTAGTTCATTCAATTTTTCCATTGCCTTTCCAGAATCAATGGAATCAGTTGCCTTTGTTATTCCATCTTCAAAACTACCCATACCACTAACATAGATGGCTGCAGCAGCATTCAGAACTGCAATATCCCTTGCAGGGCTTGTTTTTCCTTTAAGTATCTCTAGTATTGTTTCTGCACTTTTTTCTTTGGAGTCGACTATCAGCATCTCTGTTTTCTTAAAACCAAATTCGTTTGCATCAATTATGTATTCTTCAATACTTCCATCGTTTATTTCTGCCACATTTGTTTTTTCTAATCCTATTTCGTCTGTTCCATCAGAATGCACTACCATTGCTTTTTTTGTGCCTAATTCTACTAGTGCCTCTGCCATTGTTTTGATGAGAGTTCTATCAAAAACACCAAGTACTTGTGCATGTGCGCTTGCAGGGTTTGTTAGTGGTCCGAGTATGTTGAAAACCGTTCTAACTCCAAGTTCTTTTCTTACTGGTGCAACATATTTCATTGCAGGGTGGAAGTATGGTGCAAACATAAATCCAATTCCAATTTTTTCTATGCATTTTTCTACTTTCTTAGGTTCAAGCATTTTTACCCCAAGTTTTTCAAGTACATCTGCTGAACCACATTTACTTGAAACTGAACGATTGCCATGCTTTGCAATTTTTATTCCTGCTCCAGCTGCTATCAGAGCTGCAGTTGTTGATATGTTGAATGTATTTGACGAATCTCCCCCAGTTCCGCATGTGTCAACTAAATTCCCAACATTTGGTTTGATCCTAATTGCATTTTTTCTCATTACACTTGCGAATGCTGCTATTTCTGTTTTTGTTTCTCCCTTCATTTTCAATGATGTAAGGAGAGCAGCTATTCTTGTCTGGCTTTCTGATCCTGACATAATTCTTGTCATAATTGATTCTGCTTCTTCACATGTAAGATCCTGCTTTTCCATGAGTTTCTGGAGTATATTTGTCATACTGCCAACTCCAAGAAATTTTTCAGAATTTTCTCCCCATTCTCTGTCATTATACTTTCTGGATGGAATTGCACACCATAAATAGGAAGGCTCTTGTGTCTGATCGCCATAATCATGTTGTCATCGTTGCTTTTTGCAATCACTTCTATACAATCTGGAATTTTTGTTCCTACAAGAGAATGATACCGCATCACACGCATTGGACTTTTCAATCCGTTGAAAATTCCATTTTCACTATGGCTTATGTTGCTTGTTTTTCCATGCATTGGTTTTGTTGCTTTTCCAACAACTCCACCAAAATAATGGATAATCCCCTGGTGACCAAGACACACCCCAAGTATCTTTGTTTTGTTCATTTGTGGAATTATGTCTGCACACACTCCGAAATCTCGTTTATTAGCAGGATGGCCTGGGCCTGGAGATAGGATTATTGCATCTGGCCTCAGTTTTTTTATTGCATCAATGGTAATCTGATCATTGCGAATTACTCTCACATCTTTGTCCAATTTGCTTAGGTACTGGAAAAGATTGTAAACAAATGAATCATAATTATCTATTATCAAAATCAAAATCTCACCTCCAGTGCTTGCATAAGTGAGCGCATTTTGTTTTCAGTTTCATGGTATTCCTTTTCAGGAATTGAATCATACACTATTCCGGCTCCAGCCTGGACATATGCGTTTTGTCGTTGTGCTATCAATGTCCTTATGGTAATTGCAAAATCACAATTTCTATTAAATGAAAAATATCCAACAGCCCCACCATAAGCACCTCTTCTATTTTTTTCAAGTTCTTCAATTATTTCCATTGCACGGACTTTTGGTGCTCCACTCAATGTTCCTGCAGGAAAAATTCCATCAAAAACATCAAAACAGTCTTTTTTATCAGCCAATTCACCACAGACATGGGAACTTAAATGCTGGACATGACGATACTTATGAACTTCCATAAGTTCTGGAACTGATACTGAACCAGGAGCAGAAACCTTTCCAAGATCATTTCTTGTAAGATCAACAAGCATAAGATGTTCTGCCCTTTCTTTTTCATCATTGATAAGTTTTTGTTCAAATATTTTGTCTTCTTCTATTGTTTTTCCCCTTGGCATTGTACCAGCCAAAGTTGCATAGCTGTCAATTTTCTTTCCTTCAACTCTTACTAAATTTTCTGGACTGGATCCAATTATTTTTCTATCCCCAAAATTAAGGCAGTACATATATGGAGAAGGATTTGTTTGTTTTAGATAATTATAAAACCTAAGCAAATTCCCTTCATATGGCAAGGTGTATCTTCTTGATAAGACAACTTGGAATATATCGCCTTCAACTATTCTTTCTTTTGCAGTTTCAACTGCCTTTTCAAATTCATCCTTTTCCATATTTGATTTTGGATTACCAGCTTCAAATGGCCCTGAAAAAACATCTTCTTTTGAAAGCGAAAGAATCTCTGCTGATCTATCATCTCCATGACTCAGGTAGTGCACTGTTCTATCTCTCTGATCATAAATAATACAATCATCAAAAATACCAAATTCAAAATCAGGGAATTTCAAATCATCTTTTGTTTTTTCCGGAAGCTTCTCTATGTTTCTGATATAGTCATAGGCAAAATATCCAACAGCTCCACCAGCGAAACCTTCTTTTTCTATGTTTATTTTCGGAATGTTATCTGCAAGTGTTCGTATTGGTTTTTGCGAATCAATTTCTTCGTCACCAACAGTTACAACTTTTTCTTTTGCAGTTATCATCTTTTTTGGATTAAAACCAATAAAAGAAAATCTTGCAAGCTTTTCCTTTTCACTGGATTGACTATCTGTGGCATTTGAAGAAGCTTGCATCTCCTTTGTATCAATAGACTCAAGCAGAAATGTTTCTCTGTACTGTCTGTTTATCAGCAAATATAGCTGGTATGGGTTGAGAGTAATTTTTAGTTTTTTATATATCAATTTACACACCTTTTTGTTTGACTCAAACTTACTCATTAGTCAATACTTCAACTGCTCACAAATCAACGTATAGATTCATGAGTCAAGGTCCATCTTGCTAATGTTATCATTGTCATCTATAATTAGCACCAATGATATATTTAAAGCTTTTATGTACAAAAATATACATTATGTATCCTATTCTAGAAGATGCGTTTTTACGCTATCCAATGCGCAAAAAGGTGGCCGAGCTTTTGCTAAAATATGGCCTTAGAGTGGACAAAAAAGCTGTAATTTACTGTGGTGAAATAGAACTCAGTCCAGCAAAAATTGCAAGATCACTTAGGGTTGATCGTAGGGTTGTCATCGAAACAGCACAAATGATCGCAGAAGTAGAAGAACTGTCAAACATTTTTGAGGATTTAATTCCAAAAGCATTTATTAGTGGAGTAGCAAAACATCTTGGATTTGAAGTTCTTGAAATAGAATCAAAACCTCATGCTGTTGGTATTGTAAGTGCAGTTACCAGGATAATCGCAGATGCCCGAATAAGTATCCGACAAGTAGTAACTGACGATCCTGACATTTATCCAAATCCAAAATTAACAATAATTCTTGAGAAAAAACTTTCTGGTTCAGCATTGATAAAATTAAGAGAACTAAAATACATAAAGAAAATATCTCTGGAGTCATGATTTTTTTCGTTTTTTTCTGGTTGTTTTTGAGGATTCGATTTTTGGTTTTTTCAATAGGAATACTGCGGCTCCTAGTGCCGCACCAACTACCCCAACCACGGCAACGGCGCCAATTATAGTCAGACTAGCATCCAAGTCATTCTTTTCTATTGGTTCTTCTTTTTTACAGTCAATACAGCTTTCATTTTTCTTTATTGTGATATTTGTTGTTGTATTTGTTTCTGGCAGTTGCACCTCGATAGTCAAGCAACTGTTATTGCTACATATTTGATTGGTGCCACATTCATTGTCCCAACAACAGTCATAATAATTCCATCTATGATTTGCTGCATATCCGCAGATGCCAGTTACTTCCTTACATTCACCACCAAGACATGCTTTGCTGTCTGAACATTCAGAATCAATTGTACATTCTGGTTTGGTTACATTTGTTTGGTGGATTATAGTTACATTTTTGTCAGTTGTGGCAGCTCCTCCACTACCTCCTCCGCCACCTCCTCCCCCCCCTCCACTACCTCCGGAGGTAATTATAAGATCCCATTCTTGGCTTAGGTCAGAATTACCAGCAAGATCTGTACAGATTACATACCAAGTGTGGTCACCTAATGATAATACAGATGAAGTTAACTGAGTGTTTGTATCGTTGTCAACAGTTGTATCTGTTGCTTCAAGGTCATCATCAACATATAAAGAACAATTTGCTGTTGGTGATGTTGTATCAGTATACCTGAAAGTGAAGGTTGGTGTGGTGTCAGTTGTTGATGAACCATCGGATGGCGAGATTAATATTGTCGTTGGATTATTTGTGTCCACAGTGAAATTCCTTACTTCACTATAACCAATATTGTATCCGTCACTGCAATTAACACTCCAGTTGTGCCTGCCATCATCCAAAAGACCAATACTATGTGGTCCAGTAGTACTTCCGTTTGTTAAGACAAATATTCCTGACCCCACTTCGTCAACATATAATGAGCATGTCAATGAGAGTGCTTTGTCATCCGTAACATTCCATCGGAATGATACATTAGAATCGTTTGTATTGTAGTCTTCTATTGGTTGTATCAGACTAACATTAGGCTGCGTTAGGTCGACAAATGTTATCCACATAGGACTACTCCATGCCATCTGTCCATTATTCTGTGTTGCCTGAATGAAGATATAATCCTCTTCTCCTGGCCTCAAAGTTTGTATGAAGCTTCCTGATGTATTTGCTGTATTGACAATGGTATGATTCACTATAACTCCGTTGTAGAATAAACTTACGTTGGCAATGAGCAAGCCATCACTTGCATTGATTGTGTAATCAATTGTTATATTTGGAGATAATGATGCGAATATATCTCCCATTATGTAGACTGCCGAACCATTATCTGCAGTAACTTGCATGATTGTTTTATTCTCTGCTGCCCATGTATGTCTCTTTAATACAGTTTCCAAAACTCCAAGGCGTGTCCAATTTGGTGGATTGGCAAGTCCAATGAAACAATCAGCTGAAAAAGGCGATGAATGATCATCGCTGCTACAACTAAATCCAAGATGATGTCCATTGTCCAGTGCATATTTAACCCAACCAGTACCTTCGGGGTGGCCTCCACTTGGATCATGAGGGTTTGTATAGTTTGTACAACCCGAGCCATCAGAACAGTTCCAATAATAATTCCAATGCCATTCACCCTTATTTTGCATGTCAACTAATGGTATCCAGCTATCATTAGTCTTTGTTGGGTCACTGAAATCAGTTTGGCTTCCTGCATTCCTTGCAGGATGGTTATGCTCACCAAAACCTTGATTATTAGAAAGCCACTCTGCAAGTTCTGCAACTGTATTAAAATCTGGATTTGCAGCACTCATCACAGTTGTGTTCGGGTTGGCAGTTATGTAATAAATATGATTACTTGTAGAAGTCCATTCTGCTCCAAAAAAGTATGTAAAATTTCCATCAATGTTGTCTGCATTTGTTCTGCTAATAATATCAGTCCATTCTGTCTGATCCAAACTTGTATCGTGATCATTCCAGCCAGCACAGTCATAATTCATTTTGAGTGTGCTTGTAAATTCGTCTTGTTCAAAATCTCCATCACTATATGTTGTGTGCATGCTATGGAATCCACACCAAACCGGTGAGCTGTCCTGTATAATTATTGTTCTTGAAGACGAACTATTCGTGTTCCCTCTACTGTCATTTACATAAACACTATAGTTTATCACGCCGTTTGATTGATCTGTCACATTAACATAACAATTTGTGTCTGTTCTTGTCATTGAAATATTAGTTATGCTTCCGTTATTCCATACGACCCAACATGAGTCTGGATTTGGTTCTGTAAATGTTACGTTTATGTAAATCCAGCTTCTGTTTGTTATTGAAGTATTCTCAAGAGTAGGTGCTACAAATTGAATGTTTGATGGTGGGTATACGTCTGGACAGTTTATTGGATAGTTTTCATATCTCATCACTCTGCCAGAATCTTCAGCTATGAATAATGTTGTTTCTGTGTTTGGACAAGCAGGTAAAAAGGTTATCCCCTCCTGGTTAAGGCCTGGTGCTGGGTACTCTGTAATGTATGTATTATTGCTTGTAATCTCTCTTATGAAATTGTCAGTATCATATAACACATACAATGTTTCTGTTTCAGTGCTGAAGAACAAATCTGAGATGTCAGTTCTACCTGGTACTGGTATAAAAGAATCAATCAATGTTGCAGTACTCAAGCCAAAATCTACATCCACTACGTATATTACTCCGTTTTCTTGTACGCCAAAGTAGAATAATCCACCTGCCGAAGAGTTGGAGTATGGGTGATCTCCATTTGGAACGTAAGCTATACCCTCAATTCCAGAATTTGGGTTGCCTGTTGCCGGAATAATTCCAGTTAGACTGATCTGTGCAGATACCACTCCTTGTGATGCATTGAACCTAATTATTTCAAATGGATATTCTACAGCAACATAAACATAATCCAAATTTTGGTTTGCTACTGAAACTCCTTCGAAATCCCCTCCAATATTCCAATTAACTACGTTTGCACCATCAATATCAATCTTGCTTATGTTGCCTCCATCACCAACTAAAAATAATGAATCAAAGTATGGATGCCATACAATTCCACTTGGTTCATACCCATCCGGGAGGTTTTGTTGGATTTCAGTACCTGTCCCAGCCCAACTGCTTACAAGTATTATGGAGGTATTTACAGGCTCTGCTTCGTTACCATTACCATCTTTACACTGATAATATACAGTTTTATTACCAAGTTCGCTTGTTAGGTTCCATGTTTTTGTTGTTGAATAATTTTCATAGTTTGTGTATTCGGTGCCGTTGTTTGAGTAATGGCATTGTAATGTTGTTGCATCACTAGCATGTAAGGTTAAGCTCACTGTTGCGTTACCTGTGTTGGCAGCACCGCTGTTTATTATAATCGAAAGATCTGTTGGTGGTTCCACATCCAACCATTCAATTATTTTCTTCATTAATATGTTTCTATCATTTGCAGAGTTTACTGTTTCAAAATTAAATGCCAAATAAACTAATTGGTAAGAATCATTGTATCTTAATCCTGCATATCCGTCCCCAGTGTATGTGAATATTTCAGTAGAACCATCTAGTGGCAAAATCTCATCCGGGAAGTCATTGTCATCTGCTCCATCTCCACCAGCTAATCCCAAGGCCATTCCATTGGTTATTGAATCGTCTACTATACCCTGCACACTATTAATTCCAGAATCATCGTTAAGATAAAAAGCTTTCAAGTAGTCTCCATAAAATGCGGTGGCTCCTGCGTAATATCCAACTTCCTGTCCAGAAAGAAATAAGCTTTTGTTTTCATCAAGGTAATTTTGCAGAACTGCCGCTTCATCTGAGGTAATTGTTTCTGAATATTCCTGACCAGTAAACCATACCACTATTTGGAATTCATCCACCATGTCGCTATTTGGTATACCCTGGGTGTCAGTGTTCCAGCTTTCATAATCATAATTATTTGCAGCTAGGGCGTTTTCAAAATATGTCTCATAGAGGTCCCCTCCATCGTCATCAATAAGCAATATTTTTTTATCAGTTACGGTTATTTCTGTGCTTTGTTGGTTATCATCTGTCTCCGTCTCACCAGTCACAGGGACAACATAAATTGTTAAGTTGTAATTACCAATATTTGTGCTATTACTCCAATTAAGTGAAACGACTGTTGATGTTAATGTTTCAAGACCTGCAATAGTTGTGTTTGTATATTCAGTTCCGTTTTGAAGTAATTTTATTTCAATGTCACTCTCGTTATTTGTTCCAAAATTCCATATGGTGGCCGTCACTGATACTGTGCCTTCTTGTTGTATGATTGAGGGGACAGTTGTTATTTCAGTAACAATTAGGTTGTGTTCTTCACTACTGCCAGCAAGAACTACTGAATATGATTCTATTGCATCGCCGTTTGAGCTGTTTTTTGCTATAGCAAGCACACCTTCATCATAATCTGCAGCATTACCAAAGATAATCGAGCCATCAAAATTCCCATCCAAAATAATTTGTTCAATGGTATATTCACTGCCATTCTTTTTTATGAGGTAAATAGCATAATCGCTGCTGCCATCGAAGAGAATAATGATATTCTGAAATGAGGCGTTTCTGACATTTATGAAATCAATACCCCACCTGTTTATTGTTCCTGCTACAGTTGCACTATCTCCACTCCATACTGGGTTTGTTTTTGTGACATTGTCATGGTATTGTCCCCAGCTTTGGTTGTTGCTTCCATCTGCTTCGCCCCATGTAAAATTCTTTGTATAAATAGCAATTGCAAGATCAGCTATAACTTCACCGAAACTATCATGACCACCTGGAAGTGCCACTACTTGGTCTATAATATTCTCTAGTCCAGTGTCATAGGGTTCAGCATAATTTGTGAGGTTATATTCTATTCCTCTTATTGCTTCTATACCATTGTGCTGGTAAATAAAGCCCCATACAAGTGCATAACTATATGAGAATGCACCAAGTGCCCTATCCGTATTTAGTAAATAAGAATTATGTTCATCTATTGTTGATGCTGTGAGAGCACCATTTACCCATGTGCTTGCATTTGGGTATGCAATACTCTCACTGTTTCTTGCCATACCTTCCACATTAGTATTCCTGCCTGCCCATCCGTTTGCTCCCCACTGTAAATTGTGGTAGAATTCATGCTCAATAATCACATTTTGCATATCTCTTTCAGTTTCAAACTCCCAGCCATATCCAACTATTATTGATTCAAGATTAACTCTGGTACAAAACCTTCCATCATTTCCACTATGTGAGTGGGCATTTGGAGGTAAGTCTCTCGGCGCATTCTGGTCAGGGTCAAACCATGCAGATTCAATATTATTGCCATTGGTGATAAAGACCTGGAATGTTTGGTCTGGATCAGGACTTTCAAAACCCCAGTCCAGAACATCTATGTTGTATGCATTTGCGCAAGCATTTGAGCTATCATTTGCATATTCATCTGCTCTTGTTCTATCCCATCCAAATGATGCGCTGAAATAATATGCCTTACATATGAAATTATCATCACTTGAATTTCTTTGTGCAATCTTTTCAATAATAAAATAACAGTCTGTTGTGCAGCCATTATTGATGGCTGTATTGTAGTATGATGCGTTGTTTGTCGGATCACTAAGCTGCACGGCACGGATATCCCCCACACCACTATGAGTATCTGTTTGTGGGGTGTACGTCCAGGTGTATTCCCCTGCCCCGTCTGTGGTTATGTTCGTTACATTGATTGTTTGTGCAATTGTTGAACCCATGCCTGATACTGGATATGAGAACAAAACCACGCTGATTTCTACTGTTGTGCTTGGATCAAAACCTACCAGATCGACTTGTACTGTTTCAACATTTATTTCTGTTTCTGTCCATAAAATATCAAGATAGCTATCATTTACTGTTATTGTTTGTGATGGGTAGAGTCCAGTAACTTCTTCTGGTTCGTCTTCAATTTCTTCTTCATATTCATCCCCGATAAGAACTGATGCATGTTCCCAATCAAGTTCAGCATCACCAATTCCAATAGCAAGAACCTCCCATTTTATTTTTTCTATTTTACTTTTTTTAGTGGTTAGAGTCCATTTTATAAGTACGCCGTTTGTTTGGCTCCAGGTGTATGCAATTATTTTGTTGCCTTTTTTTGAAAGTGGTTCTATTTCATCTTTCCATTTTTTGTCAACTTTTCCGGGGATGTCCTTTATAGATTCAAGTAATTTTCTAACATGAAATCTCTCTGGGTTTGATGTTCCTATATAAACTAGGGCCATTTCGTCTGTATCATCAGTCGAAAATGCTTCTGATGCATAAAGATCGCCACTATGCTCTATCACAAAACTTTCTTTTGGTGGCATTGTTTCATAGCTGAGAATTTGATATATTTTCAAGTTTTCTATGTGTAATCCAGTTTCGTTCTTTTCAAGTTGTCTCACGTCTGCTTTGACCTTATGTGTTTGTTCAAATGTTTTTTTTATCCCTGGTGCTTTATCTATTGATGCGAACACCAAACTTGCTATTAAAATGAAGATCAAAATTGTTCGTATTCGCATACTCTCTACCCTGTTTGTTTAAATCCTTTTCTGAAACTATCCAACCCTAATATCTGGTTCAACCTTTCTCCAATCCCCATTCATATATTGCCAAAGCTGTTTCAATACAGAATCATAAACCAGATTATTTTTTGATGCACTTTCCTTTGGTCTGTCTATCTCAATTAAAATAAATCTGCGCATCCAATCTATTTCTTCCCCGAATGGATTTCTTTCAATAACGTATATTCTATTCCTTTCTTTCTTTACTTTCTCACACCATTCTACAACTTTGTCTATCTCATCTTTACTAACCATATTTTTCATTCAATGTTAATCTTTAAATAAAGTGCCAGTAAACTACTAAATATGATAGAACTATTATCTGCAACAAGCTCTTCATCAGCAGGTGCATTAGCTGGTATGATGGGTCTGATGGCAGGATTTTGGGGAGTCATGGGACTAATTTATTGTTTGTTCTTAGTTTTTGCATTAATTTTCTTTATCTTTTGGGTTTGGATGCTTATAGACGCTTTATCAAGAAAAGATTATGATACTGAGAATGAAAAACTACTTTGGTGTCTTGTTATTTTCTTTGGAGGGACACTTGGCGGAGTAATCTATTTCTTCCTCATTAAGCAGAAGAAAGATCCAATTGTGCTAAAAAAATAATTTTTTTACCTTTTTACAATTTGTATTATATCTCCATCAGCCACTACATGTACTAATCCAACCCTCTGTGGCTGGTGCTTAACACTCTTCCCCCATATTAAAGCATACCTAAAATCTCTTCTAAGATCTCTGTGTAGTTTCTCACAAACCTTACCAACACTTATTCCCTTTCTTACAACCAGAGGTTCTGTTAGGTCTGCATCTTCTCCTCTTTTTTTAGTGTAAATATTAATCAATTCAAGTTTCTCATAAATTGCTTTTTTCAATTCTTCAATTCCAATCCCTTTCTCAGCAGAAAGTGGTATATAAGGGTGGGGGAGCTTTGGTAGTTCTTTTACAAGGTCACATTTGCTTAATGCAATTATTGTTGGGATGTATGCACGGTTTCCTTCCAAACCATCAATGAACTCGTCTATGCTTATGTCATTTCTTATGACAACATTGGCATTGAATATGCTATATCCACTCATTGCAGCAAGTATCTCTTTTTCAGTAATTTTTGTGAGTGGCACGGTGGAATTTATTGTTACCCCGCCACGGACTTGTTTTCCTATTGAAACATCTGGTTTTTTTCCATTCGGCCGAATGCCAAAACCATAAAGTTCAGTTTCAATTATCTTAAGCTGTCTTGGGTTTGTTGCTTCAATCAAAATCAATATCAAATCTGAGCTTCTTGCAACTGCAATGACTTCTCTTCCTCTACCTTTGCCATCCTTTGCTCCTTCAATAATTCCTGGTAGGTCTAAAAGCTGAATTTTTGTTTGGTTGTATTCCATCACTCCAGGTATGCATTTAAGTGTGGTAAAAGAGTATGCAGCTATTTTTGAATCTGCATTAGTGAGTTTGTTTAGTAAGGTTGATTTACCAACACTCGGAAGCCCTATTATGGCAACAGTTGCATCACCACTTTTCTTAATATCAAATCCTCCTGCACTTGCCCCATGTTTTCTTGGTGATATTACTTCTCTTCTTAATTGTGCTATTTTTGACTTAATAATACCTATGTGATACTCAGTAGCCTTGTTCTTTTGAGTTCTTGCAAGTTCGTCTTCCAACTGTTTTAGTTTTTCCTTGATTCCCATTCTTTTGCTCCTATTAGATTTTTTTGAGGTTCTTTCGCCAATCACGTGCTTTGGTTTTTTTTATTTTTTTCAACAATAGAATCGCACTTTTTGTTTGAAGTTTTTTTTCTATTTTCTTTAACCATCCAATTGTCTGATATCCTATGTCTGCGTATTCCTTTGCCTGAAATGCACATTCAAGGTAATCAGCATCCTTTAATATTAATTTCTCAGCTTTTGTTAGGTTAAGGTTTTTCCCCATTGCTTCTCTAAGTTTTTTTGGTAATTTCTCTGTTTGTTCATCCTCAACTCTTTTTTCAACTTTACTAGTAACTGTTATATATCTAGAAACAAGTTTATTCAAATCCAGTATCCTGGTTTCGTGAACATCATGGAAAATTGATGCTGTGCAAATTTTATTTGCTTCTTTATCTTGCAATCCTTCCATTTTTGCTAATATGAATGCAATGACTGCGGTTCTAAAGCTATGTTCTGCTACTGTCTCTGGATACTTGACACTTTCAGTCCACCAACCGCTTCGTGCTACTTTTTTTAGCATTCCTGTTTCAAAAATGTATTTGACAACTGAATCCATATCAAATACCTACTATCAAATCGTTTTTAACCTTTCAATTCCAATCAATTATGATGGTTAAGCATCTTAAAGATGAATTAAGGAAAGAAATCCTCGAAAAACGCTCTTCTCTTTCTAAAGATGAGGTTATTACTCTAAGCATTTCAATTGCAAAAAATCTGTTTGAACAAAAAGAATTTACCGATGCAAAAGTTGTTGGATTCTATCTTCCTAAGGGAAATGAAGTTGATACAAGAAAAATGATTGAATATGCTTTAGAAAAAAAGAAAGAGATAGTAGTACCAGTTACTGATTCTGAGGTTAAGTTCTACAAATTTATTTCATTTGATGATCTCATCCCTGGTAAATTCAATGTATTGGAACCAAAAACAAGAATTCTACCATCCAAAGAACCTGATCTGATTATTACTCCAGGTGTTTGCTTTGGTTTGTGTATGCATAGGGTTGGCTATGGTAAGGGATATTACGACGTGCATCTATCAAAATCAAAAGCATATAGAATCGGCATCTGCTATGATTTTCAAGTAGTTGAGAAACTCCCAACTCATGCCCATGATCAAAAAATGAATTGCATAATTACTGAGAAAAGAATCATCTGTTCTTCTAAAGAAGGACAAGACTAATCAATAAAGTTAATAAATGTCGATGGCTATTGGTTAATAGTGATCAGATGGACCTCAAAAGAACGATAAGATGCTCAAATTGCGGTAATGAATCAAGTGTTCAAATATCAAGCGATTTAGAGATGAAGGAGCTTTTAATCGCAGGGAAATGTGTCAAATGCGGTAGTGCGATGCAGTTAAACTATACTCTTGTTCATGGTGCCACTGATTCAAATCCACTCTCACATCTTTCAACTCAAGAAGCAGATAATGCTTTACCTGATCTAGATGAAAATCTATTCGGCTCTACAAAATCTGAATCTGACAATGATATGCTCAAGGACCTAATGGAAGATTGAGGGCAGTTCAGCTACGGATTTAAAGATATAATCTGGTTTTTCATTCTTTTTCAATTTTTTCAAATCATCTTTTTTAGAAACCCCCGTCAGAACAAGTGCTGTTTGTATTCCTGCTTTTTTACCAAATACAATATCAGTCTCTATTCGATCACCAACCATGAGAACCTCGCTTTTTTTAACGTTGAAACGTTTCAGAATCATTTTCAAAATGAACGTATTTGGCTTTCCGACAATTTTTGGTTTTTTCCCACTTGCGCGTTCTATTGAAGCCACCATAGCACCTGCTCCTGGTAAATACCCATTTTCAATTGGAAATGTTGCATCAGTATTTGTTGCAATAAATTCTGCGCCTCTTGCAACTGCTTGGTATGCGTCGGACATTTTTTTGTAGTTAAAATCAGGATCCCAACCAACAACTACTAGGTCTGCTTTTTTTGCACCCACTACCGGCACTCCATGAAGTCTAAGCTCTTCTTCCACTCCTTTCTGACCAACATAATATACCTTTCTTTTTGATTTTGGGTATTTTTCTAAAATATAATGAGAAACAGCATAAGAGGTGGTAAACATTTCACTTTCTTTAGCAGGTACTCCGAGATTAATCATCTTACAAATTCTTCCTTTTCTTGAACTACTGCACGCATTTGTTAGAAATGCTGTTTTTATGCTCTGGGATCTAAGCCAATTTACTGTTTTGTCTGCACCTTTAATAAGTGTCTCACCACGGTAAATGACGCCGTCTAAGTCGAAAATTACTAATTTTATCATGTTTTAAAGGTTAGTGATTAGAGAATAAAAACATGTTGGTGGCTGTTCTCTTTTCAGGAGGCAAAGATTCAACCTATGCTGCAGGTTGGGCACTTGAACAAGGATTCGAGGTTATACTTGTTACAGTGAAACCACCAGAATACTCAATGATGTTTCACCATCCAAATGTTCTTGTAACAAAACTCCAAGCAGAAGCCATGGGATTAGAACAAAAATTTGTAGAAACAACTGAAGAAAATTGGAGAGATCAACTTGTCCAGACATTTAAACAACTAAAAGTTGACGGAATTGTTTCTGGAGCTGTTGCAAGCGAATACCAAAAATCCCGTCTTGATTCAATTGCTGCTGAACTTGGACTGAAAAAATTTGCACCATTGTGGCATGCTGACGAACAAACTTTGCAAAAAATGCTAAATTCAATGGAAATTTTCGTTATTGCGGTTTCTGCTGAAGGTCTTGACGAAAGATTCCTAGGTCAACCACTTCGTAAACTAACAGAAGCAAAAGTAAAAAATGTCCATCCATTTTTAGAAGGTGGTGAGGGGGAAACATTCGTTACTGATGCTTCTTTTTTCAAAAAAAGAATAAAAATCAAAAAATGGAATAAGAAATGGGATGGAGTCAGGGGAGTTGCTGAAATAGTTGAGGCTGAATTGGAAAATAAATAAAATTACAACGTCAAATCAATCTCCTTCTTCCCATTGACTAGCCAGACACCTTTTTTATCAGTTATCTTACCAATTATCCCAGCTTCTACGCCGTGCTTTTTGGCAATATTCATAACAGTGTCTGCTCTGTCTTCTGGTAGGATGATTGTCATTCCAATGCCCATGTTGAATGTTTTGTACATATCACCGATATTCGGTACTTTCTCGTGAAGTGCTTCAAAAATGGGTTTTGGTTTTGGCATATCGGTAAGCTTAAATCCAACATTTTGATTCAACCTTGTTAGTTTTGAAAATCCACCACCAGTTATGTGTGCAATTCCATGCACATCACAGGCATCAATAACCTCAGAAATAGTGCTGGCATAGATCTTCGTAGGGGTAAGCATGTCCTTTCCCCATTTCTTTATATCAAGTGCTTTTCTGGCAAGTGTATAACCATTGGAATGTATGCCTGAACTTTCAAGCCCGACGATTACATCTCCTTTTGTTATTTCATTCCCAAGAATAAGTTTTTTTACTCGCCCAACAACGGTAAACGTCAAATCAAATGGTCTTTTACCCTCCTTAATAATGTCTGGTACTATTGCAGTTTCACCACCAATGATCGCACATCCACTCTCCTCTGCTCCTTTCACAAGTCCATCCATTAACTCATTTACTAGTTCGTCATCTTCTTTTGCAAGTGCGATATAATCAACACCAACAAGTGGTTCTGCACCAACACAGAGTATGTCGTTTACTGACATGGCAACAGCATCTATACCCACAGTATCATATATTCCAAGTTCTTGTGCAACTATTATCTTTGTTCCAACGCCGTCAGTATGTATCACCAACTGTTGGTCACCGCACTTAAAGATCCCACCATAATGTCCAAATACTGGAACTGGTTCTCCATATCCCTTTCTGAATGAAAATGATGTTTTTATTTTATCCCATATGCTTCTTTGGATTTTCTTAACATGCCCTACGTCTATCTGATATTTCATAAAATCAATTACGCTCCCGAGATTTAAAATCCATTTGCTTTTTTATACAATTTGATACTAACCTCATAGACCTAGCGATAGTTTATTAACTTTACTCGTATTATTTCTCTGATGCGTTTTATCGGTGGATTTTTCCAATTTGCTCGACGTGTGATTGATGCAGCAAAAAAGGGTGGCCTTAGTGCCATAGATGTCAAAAAATTAGATAATCTACTTCTAAGAACCGGCAAAAGAAACGCAATAGTTGCAAAAGGCATTTTAACTGCACTCAGCGCAGGGGGGGCAACTGATGCAGATGTTAAGCGTTTTGGCGAGCTTTTGCAATTGGCAGAAAATAGAATAAGGGATGATAAAAATCCTTTCACAATTCATGATAAAACAGAGCTTACCTCAATTTTCAAAAGAGCATATATATCTGCAAAAACAGCAAGATGGTTCTCAGCGCAAATAGATGAATTGCTTGCAGAAGAAATAAACGAATTTATTTCTGGTTCTCAGAGGGTGGATGTCGGGATACCATCTAAAAAAATAGTGAAGTTTGAAAAAAATGAGGAAAAAGAAACTCAAAAAAAGGTCAAGACTTAGTTAATGGGCTGGTTTTCAATGAAGGTGAAATTAAGTCCGGATCTTTCTTATATTATAGGCCTTTGGCGTAAATCTCGTTGTAGTGATGGAATTGGAGTTAGGGGAAGTAAAGATCTTCTTGAAATTTTTTCTAAAGAAGTACTTGATAAACAATTAATAACTCCTGATAAACTTCTTACCGGAGAAGATAAAGTTTATTTCTATCATACTGCTTACAGAAAATTTTTCCAACAAATAGAAGCCGAACAACTCGAGCGTTTCAAGTATCTCAATGAATATGCAGCAAATTATATTGCAGGTATGTTTGATTCTGCTGGTAGTATTGACGATAGGGGAATAGTTTCGTTGTCATGTGCAACCAAACAGGATGAGATAATGCTACTACGACTTGGATTTGTGACTAAAAGAAGAGCTGATTATCTTATTATGGAAAGACCCATAGTATTTTTGACTTTTATAAAAAACTATGTTAAAATTTTTAAGGACCATAAGGTTTTTGATTACATAAAAAAGAACTAGATCTCGGGCATGTAGTTTAATTTCAAATTCTTTACCAATGAGTAATACCTGTACCTTCTGATGTCATTGGGAAATTTTGATTTGAAATTGTCCATCATTTCAGTAAATTTTTCAAAGCTTTCTATCTCGACATCAAATTCAAAATCACTTGTAACCATGCTTTTTTCAGTGTAAATTATGTTTGGGTGGGATAATACGTTCTCTTTTATCTGTTCTGCATTGTCAAATTTTCTAAACCAAAGATCAACTTTATAATATTCTTTTCCAAGAGCTCGAAGATTTAATATTGGTCTAAAACCTATTATCACTTTTTTTTCGATTAATTTTTTTAGGTGATATCTAACAGTGACAACACTTGTTTTCAATTTTTTTGCTATTTCAACCAATGAAGCGCGGGCATTATTTGCCAAAAACACAAGCAGCCTAAGGTCAATGGGATCTAATTTTTCTGGTTCGCTTTTTATTATTGTTGTGAATGTTAATTTCTCATTTGTATTTGATGGGAGGAGATAGGGTCTAGTAAATTCAAAATATTCTGCCATAACTGAAAGGTGGTACTCTGCAAGATACTCACCAAATTTATTTTTAAAATTAAGCCAAAATTCCTCATATTCCCAAGGTGTTTTTGCCCATGTTGCAAGTGCAATCTGGAAAGGTCCATTTACTCGATAAAATATTGAAATATTTTTTGAATTAATCAAATAATTCTCTATTTCTCTTTCTATTTCTGGTGATGTATTCTGCAGGCTTATGTAGGTTCTATATAAGGTAAAACCTAATTTTGAGAAATTCAATACAGTATAAAATCCAGATATTATATCTTTTTGCTGCAATTGTTTGATTCTATATTTGACAGTTTCTTTGGCTACTCGAATCTTTTTTCCAAGTTCACTATAGCTTATTCTTGCATTTCTATCTAATTCAGATAAGATTTTTCTATCAATTAAATCAAGATCAGCCATCATTCTGCCTCTTGCTCTTTTAAATATTCATCAAACTTTCCCATTAATTCAACAAGTTCTTTTGACGGTTTTCCGAATTCTATATCGTCTATCTTGTTTATCGGAACTATCCTACTTGAAGTGCTTGTAAGGAAAGCTGATTTGTACCCTTCCAAATCCTCTAATTTTATCATCTCTTCTTTTACAGTGTAATTATTTTTCCTTGCTATCTCTATCACATATCTTCTTGTTACTCCATTCAATACCTCTTCTTCAGGTGCAGTTACTATCGTCTTCCCATCAATGACAAAAAAATTAGTTCTACTTCCTTCAATTACATTGTTTTGTTTATCTACAAATAGCACATCATAACATCCTTGATTTTTAGCTTCAGAATAATATACATAACTCGGGAGCATATTCAATGTTTTTGCCTGAGGCATCCAACGTTCATATTTTTTTGTTAATGTTTTTACACCATCACGATATAATTTTCTATCAATGAAATGCGGATTTAATGGCAAAATATAAAGGGTTGTATCTTTCTTTTGTTTAGCTCCCATCAACACCATTTTCAGATTAATATTAATCTTCTGATCAGATAACTTTTGGATCAATTGGTTTATACTTTTACTAATATCAGTTTTGGAAAAACCATGTTCCATCCTTACCAAACTAGCAGAAGAAAACAATCTTGTTATGTGCTCATCCAAAAAGCATGGTTTACTATTCTTTATTTTTATGTTTTCATATACTCCAAAACCATAGTTATGTTCAATATTGAAAAGAGAAATTACTGCTTCTGAGACCGGGCAAATCTTGTTATTTTTAATAAAATATTTCAATTCCATACTTGCTATTTTTTATAAAATTATATAAAAAACTATCTTTTTTCGTAAAAATCTACTAATTAATTTAATATATATGAAATGCACAGATAAATTCACAAATTAACACAATTGGTGGGATAATGAAGCTTCTATATTTTCATGCAAAAGAGTTGCGAATTGAAGCAGGCATTTCAGGTAACCCAAGCAAACAAAGACAAACTGAACGGACTTTGCGCGAGCGTCTTGGCAATGCACTTCCAATATTAGATACTCACAATAATCTAACTGAATCAAAAAACGCTCTTCTTGTTTTTGTCTGTGCAGAAAAAGAAGATGGTGTTCTTGATCTTACTAATATTCGTGATGATATACTAAAATCAAGAGCAATGCTCGGTGTAGATGACATTGTGCTTGGTGCATTTGGTCATTTAAGTGAAGAAACCGCTGATCCATTGTTAGCAAGAAGAATAATAGATGATCTTCTGAGTATGGTTCAATCCAGTTATCCGTCTACTAAATCATTCCCTTTTGGTTGGGACAAATCACTCGATATAAAGGTTCCATTACATCATTTTAATGCATCATTCAAGTCCTATGGAACTGGATTAGACTTTTGGAGTTCAGTTGCAACTCATTTTGATGAGTATATGCAAGAAACTGGTCACTATCATGCACAAGCAACATTGCTTAACAGGTTTTTTGAGTCAATGCCAAGTTCTCAAATACTTGATATCTGTTGTGGTGGAGGATTTGCCATACATCATCTGACAAAAACCATTCATCCGGAGAATCAAGTTTTTGGTTTAGATAGTTCTGAAAAGATGCTTGAAATAGCAAGAAAAAGATCTAGTGGTAGTTTTATTTGTGGAAAGGCAGAGTATTTAGATCTATTTTTCAATGGACATAAATTTGACGTTGTGCTTGCTATCAATGCAGTTGCATATGTTGATATGGTGTTGGTCCTATCAAGACTTCGTAAAATAATGAAGCCGGGATCGGGGTTTATTGTGATGGAAGAAGAGCCATTTATCTCTGGGTTTTCGATCCCATCAGACACAAAAATACCTGAAGAACTAAAATTAGCCCATCTAAGTATCAAGGAAATAGAAAAGTCTGTTATTCAGAGTGGTTTCAGGTTAATTGCCAAAACAGATAGTCCAATAGATCAAAGGCACAGATTAGTTGGTTTAGCATTCCAATTAGTTTAGTGACAAAGTTCTGAAAAAACTGTCAATATTTATAAACTTGCAAAACTATTTCTTTATGCTTTTTCTATAGAAAAGCTCAGGTGAAATCATGAGAATATTAACAATTCATGCAGATTACATAGAAGTAGAACCAATGAAGAAGGCAATAAAGGATGCAGAAGAACTGAAGCATAAAGGAAAAGAAAGATTCGATGAAGTTCTTGTTGTATTTACTGCCGTAGAAAAAGATGATGATGAAAACAGTGGAGAAAGGCTTGCTAATGAGACAAAGTCAGTTGCTGATCAAGTCAAAACAAAAAAATTATTACTATATCCTCTTGTTCACCTAACATCAAAACCATCCTCTCCATCACTTGCAAAAAAAGTTATGGCAAAAGCAGAATCAATCCTTAAAGAACAAGGATTCGAAGTTTCCCACTCTCCTTTTGGATGGTACAAAGGTTATACACTCAAGTGCAAAGGTCACCCACTTTCTGAACTATCAAGAGAGTTTTATGCTAGTGAAACAGCAGAAATATCTAAGGAATTAGTATCTGATAATAGCACATACAAAAAATTGATGGACTTTCTTAACCAAAATAAGGCCACCTACAAGCTTATTGATCATCCACCCGAGGGCAGAACAGCAATAGTAAGTAAGATGAGAGGCAACCTGCTTTCTCAGGCAGCGCATTGTATAATAGTAATGATAGATGTTGGAAAGAACAAGAAGAAATATATTCTAGCTGTTGTTCCTGGGGATTCCAGAGTGGATATGGACGCAGTCAAATTATTATTTAACGGTTCCTATGCCTCTTTTGCTGATAAGGAGACTGCTGAGAGATTATCTGGAAGTATCTCAGGAACAATCCTACCGTTTACTTTTAACCAAGAACTAGAACTAGTGGTGGATCCGAGATTGTTGGAACATGATGAACTATTCTTTAATGCAGCCCGTTTGGATAAGTCTTTGATACTAAAGTCAAGCGACTACAAACGCATTGCTAAGCCTACGATAAAGTCAATATCTGTGATTTCTGAGGAAGGAGAAAAAGATGTTAGCAATGCCTTTAAAGCCGAGAAGAAGCTTGTGTCGATTTTTCATATTCTTGACAGCGAGGGAGAAGTACACAAGATTGAATATGACAAGGAAAAGAAGAAATTTGCTGGTTTCGACTTCTCAAACCATGAGAACCTGAAGAAATTTGCATCATATGAGATGGCCAAGGATAGGGCAGTGAATGAAGAACCACCACACGTGGCTCTGATGAAAAAGCACGAACTGGTGGATTATGAGCCTGGTTCTGATCCTGGAAATCTTAGATATTATCCAAAAGGACGTTTCATGAAAGGTCTTATTGAGAGATATGTTACCCAGGTTGTGAAGCAGAATGGTGGAATGGAAATCGAATCACCAATCATGTATGATTTTGAACATCCTTCACTGAAAAGCTATCTTAACAGATTCCCTGCAAGACAGTATACAATTGAAACGCCCAACAAAAAGGTGTTCTTAAGGTTTGCTGCATGCTTCGGTGGCTTCCTTATGGCACATGATACTAACATTTCCTATAAGCAGCTTCCTGTGTGGCTCTACGAGCTTACTAGATATAGCTTTAGGGTGGAGCAAAGAGGAGAGCTGACTGGTTTGAGGCGGTTGAGGTCATTTACTATGCCTGATTGCCATGCATTCTGCAAAGACGAGGGACAAGCAAAAGCTGAAATAATAAGAAGGTTTGAAATGAGTAGGGAAATGCAGAACAAGATGGGTATAAATTCCAAAAACGATCTTGAATTCGCAATAAGGGTAACACGACAGTTTTATGAGAAAAATAAGGAATTTCTTGTCGATCTGGTGAAGCGGTGGGGCAAACCAACACTTCTTGAAATGTGGGACGAACAGTTTTTCTACTTCGTATTTAAGTATGAATTTAATTTTGTTGACAATCTTGGCAAGTGTTCTGCACTTACCACTGATCAAATTGATATCGAGAACGCAAAAAGATACGGAATTGAGTACGTTGACGAGAATGGAGAAAAGAAGAACCCATTAATATTACATCTTTCTCCATCTGGTGCAGTTGAAAGAATAATATATGCACTGCTTGAAAAAGCAGCATTTGATATGAAAAAAGGTAACGTCCCCAGCCTTCCATTGTGGCTATCGCCAACGCAGATCCGCATAATCCCAGTTTCAAAAGAGAAACATCTTAATTTCAGCGAAAAACTAGCAGAAAGAATTTCAAATATGGATATCCGAGTTGATGTTGATGATCGAGATGAAAGCGTTGGTAAAAAGATACGAAATGCTGGCCAGGAGTGGACTCCTTATACCATTGTAGTTGGTGACAAGGAAATTGAGAGCCAAGATAAATTTATGGTAAGGGACAGGGAAAATAACCAGGAAAGAGAAATGCACATTGAAGAGTTGGTAAAAACAATAAAAGAAAAAACAGAAGGAATGCCTTTTGATACTCTTCCACTTCCGAGGAACTTAAGCAAGCGAATTATTTTTGTTGGTTGATATTGCATCTTTCCTTGCCGAGCAGCAGTTATCATAATTTTTTCTTTTCTATTCGTAAGGTTCTAATTAGTCGTGTCTTTCGGTAAATAAAAATGGTTCTGATTTTCCGAGCATAAAACCTCTCTTTAAAATAATTCATGATACAATTCTGCCCTATGGCGGGTAGGCTAGTCAGTGCTTTTGATGCAAGACCAAATTCAAAACAACGAAATATGCAATTTGATGGTGCACCACTAGTTGAAAGAAATCTTACTTTGGTTAATAGATTTGGTGAACAAAGGTCATTACGTGGTCTTGTTCCCTTGGGTATTGATAAAGTCGAAGAGGTTCAATTTATTCTTTCACAAAACGGTGGTACCTGCAATATTGAAAAAGGAACCGGTGATCTATCAGAGTTTACGTGGATAAAAAGCATTGCATTAAGTGATGGGTTTACTGTTGCTGATTGGCTTCAAATAAGAAACAGAAGTATGGAATTTGAGATTGGCAGATTGAAAGACGGCCGTTCTTTTTGGGAGAATGCCAACACACTAAAAGTCAAAGAAGCAGGTGCAACTGTTATTACAGAAGATTATGGTATGACTGCAGAATTGCCTGATACTAGTGACATACTAAATGGAAAGAAAGCTTGCGGAGGTTGCGGAGGGGACATGTCAAAAGATTCCCTTGAAGCTGCCAGAATTGCCATAAGATATGGTTGGGATAGGGATGAATTTTCTGTCAATCCTGATACAGGCGAAGTAAAAGAGCAAGCAAAATATGCTGATGGTCTTGCAATCTCTATTGATGTAACTCAAATAATTCCAGGCCCTAATAATCCTATTGTTCAAGATGTATATACAAAGTCTAATGAGACTGGCGGGTTTGGAAATGGGTTATTAGTAAAATTACTTCTTAGTAGCCAATCTTCTGAAGAAAGCTTCAGAAACCAACCTGTTATATTAACCTCTCCAATACCAGTCACCCAGACTGATGTTCCAAAACCAGAGAAACAAATGTGTGAACAATACACACCAGAAGAGTCTATGATCTTACGTTTATTGATGAATCCAACAGAAAGAAAATTATGGGGGCGTCTTTATGGTCTTCCTGATGATGAAGCTTCCCCTATTGTTCTTGAAAAACTCGTTCTACAATCCCTTCAAACAATAAGAGCACCAACTCCACTATCAGTTCAACATCAAAAACAATTACCAACAAAGTCCCAAGATGAAGACAAACCAGTACAACAACCAAAACTCCCAAGATTAGTTTTCTCATCAATTAAAATAGATACAGAATCCAAACCACAAGAAGTTTCATCAAAACAAAAACATCCGGTGCAAGTCTCAACTCAACAACATTTTCAAAAACCAAAATCACCAGGAATAAAACAAAAACCAGTTAGAACTAAAACACCCAAGAAAAAACCAGTTTCTGAATTGGAATCAACAAGAACAAACAAAAAGAGGCATGAAATACGTGATGCCGAACCTACTGGAAAAATACCAAAATCAAGAAAGGCTCCAAAACCAGTTAGTCTGGATGAAGTAAAGGACGAAACTAAAAAACCAAAAAGAAGAAAATCTACGAAGAAAACATCAGACGAGCTGGAATCTACTAAAAAACTATCAGATGAAAAGAAAAAAGCTAAAAAAAGAAAACACCCAGAACCAGAAATCGAAGGAATTCAAAAGAAAGAAAAAAAGGCAAGAAGAATCAAGAAACAGTTGGAATCACCAGAGCCTCTAAAGAAACAAAAAACCAAAAGAATAAATGATCAAATGGAACAAGATGAAAAAACCAGAAAAAAATCAAAGATCCATCATCCAGCAGCATCAAAAAGAAAATCGAATAATCCTAAAAACCATACTTTAGCAAAGAAAAAAAGACGTAAAAAACGAGTTAGTCGCTACTATCTATTAGATATGCTTGGAGTTATAAATAAAAGAAAAAAATCTAATGGAAAAGTAGTGGTAAGAAATTAAGTGCAAAGAAAAACAAAGCACCATAGCTTACTAATTTCACTATTGTTTTGTTTTCCACATTAATGTCAATTATCCTGAAACCATCAAACATTGGCACTGGTAGAATATTTACAGTACCAACAATGAAGTTAAGTGCAAGGCTCAATCCAACAAGGAGGTAAATGAACTGCAGTATTCCATTATTATAATGGGCAGCAAGAGAGCTTTTGTAAATGGGATAATATTGTATTCCCACCTTACCTGTTTCATTAGCCATCATAGTTACGTCTCCCATATTCGTTTGGAATATAACTTCACTATTCGGAGTCAGATTCATGGGAGTATGATTATAGACGTTTAACAGTTCCCCATCTATACCATATATGACTGTTCCTGGTTCCATTCCAGATACAACCAACAATCCTTCTTCTCTGAATGATCCTGTTGCAAAGAAAAATCCCATAAATAAAAAGAATAATACTACAGAAGTTATCAGATTTGCAGTTGGTCCAGCAACTAATACTCTAGTTTGCTTTTTTGCATCTACTTTCACTAGTTTCTTTTCATCAGGTTCTACAAAAGCACCTATCGGTATTATACCAAATAAGACTATTCCAGATGATAAAACTGGGACTTTTGCAATTCTAGCTAAAACTGCATGTGCAACTTCATGCACAACCATGACTATTGCAAGAGCCAATACTCCCTCTAAAAATGGTAAATTTATGCCAGGAAGTAAGAAAGTTCCACCAGCAGCAGTTTGGGATATGGTGTCTGTTCCAAAGAAAATGGTGGTTATCAATGCCTTCAAAACAACAATACCATAAAAAACCAAACCAAAAACTATGAACAAGAACATTCCACCAACAAACAATATCCCACTTATGAGTAGCAATCCAAGACTAGGGTCGTCTGTTAGTCCTGTTACTGTTTTCTCAGTCGCACCCACTTTTACTACATTTAATATGAACGACAAAGCAACAGGAGCAACAAATAACGATAGGAAAAATAATACAACTAAACCAGGAATTAAAGTTTTCCATGTTGTTGTTTTCTTCATTAGTAAAAGACTCAAAAGCCCATATGAAATAGAACTTCCAACATCAGCTAGATAATTGAAAATTTTCTCGTGGTGGGCTAGTTTATCTATCCATACAATCCCTTTCTTACTTTTCAAAAGAACAAGACCAAGCTCACTTGAAAGCTTATATTTTTTGATAAGTATTTGGCTTACAGCCAACATTTCTATTACCACTAATACAAATTTGACTAGACCTGAAACCTCCAATTGCAGTATTGCATAAAACAATCCCAATGCTATGGCTATCAATAACAGAATAACAATCATAAATATGCTACGAAGTTAGGTCTTTTTATAGTTATGGAAGAATAGAATTATCATGGCAGAGCTCTATTGTGACATTTGTGGGAATACTCCAGTCCGTGCTCAGATCTTGGTTGAAGGAGCCAAGATGTTAGCCTGTGGCAGGTGTATGAAAAGTGGGAAGGTAATAATGAGGCTTGATGAGGATGATGGTCTTCCAATTGCACGTCCAGCGCCAACCAATTTAGGTTCTAATGAGGAAATAACCGAGGGGTACGGTAGAATCATAATCAATGCAAGGGAAAAATCAGGACTACCAATAGCAGTTGTTGCAGAGAGAATAAAGGAAAAAGAAAGCTATCTTCATGCAATAGAACACGAACGACTTTCACCAACCATGGCGGTTGCTAAAAAATTAGAAAAAGAACTTGGCATTAAGTTAATCGAAAAAGTTAGCAATACAATGGCACCGAGTGTTTCACCGTCCTCCAAAAACTTCCAACCTCTTACTCTGGGTGATATGGTGGATGCCAAAAAGAAAAAGGAGAAATAATGCTTTTAAGACATATTGGGGGGTTCATCATGGGTAGTGGGTATATGATGGGGATAGAAAACCCCAAGAAGAAAAACGTAGAGGGTTTTCATCATGGGTGTTGATTTAGGCGATCTTAGTGTAAAACATCCTATTTCATTAGATTCACTTTCTGGCAAAGCAATTGCCATCGATGCATACAATATGCTTTATCAGTTTTTGGCATCAATACGTCAAGAAGATGGAATGCCTTTAATGGACTTCAAAGGAAATGTAACTGCCCATTTGTCAGGTTTATTCTATCGTACTTGCAAACTTATGGAGAATGGAATCAAACCAATCTATGTTTTTGATGGCAAGCCAAATGTGATGAAAGGAAAAGTCCAAGCACAAAGATCAGAAATAAAGAAAAAGGCAGAGGAGAAATGGAAAGAAGCACTTGAACATGGTAGGTATCAGGATGCAAAAAAATATGCTCAGGCAACTTCAAAATTAACTAAAGAAATGGTTGCTGAAAGCAAAATTCTTCTACAGGGAATGGGAGTCCCATTTGTCCAGGCATCTTCTGATGGTGAAGCACAAGCATCAATGATGGTTGAAAAAGGAATTGCATATGCAACTGCTTCTCAAGATTATGATGCCTTATTATTTGGCTCAAATAGGTTAGTCAGGAATTTGTCAATAACTGGAAGACGAAAAGTCCCACGTCAGGATCGTTATATTCTTGTAGAGCCTGAAATGATTGAACTTAAGGAAACACTTGCTTCTTTGGGCATCGGTAGAGACGGGCTGATATTTATCGGCATTCTACTTGGTACTGATTTCAATGATGGTGTGAAACGAGTTGGGCCTAAAACTGCACTAAAAATAGTAAAAGAAAATAAAACACTTGATTCTATTGTTGATTATGTAAAACAAAAATACGACTACCAATTTGAAGTTGATGCTGAAGATGTTTTCAATATCTTTCTTGATCCACCGTATGTTCAAGCGGATAATCTAAAATGGAATAAACTAAACACAGATGCTCTTACCAAGCTTCTTGTTGATCAACATGATTTCTCAAAAGATAGAGTTGGAAATACTCTAACCAATCTACAAAAAATTATGGACGAAAGATCTGCTCAGAGTAAATTAGACGAATGGTTCTAGTCCAAACCAGTGGTTTTCCTTTATCTGATCTTCTTTCCTTCAACCAGATCTATTATCGCTGACGGTCTTTTATACTTAGTTTCTCCACCATCAACAGCCAAATTTGAACTTTCCAAAACTTTTTTATCAACTTCATCTAATCTATGTGCTGGTTTTTGTTTTGTTATATTAGCGCTAGTAGTGACTATTGGTTTACCGAATCTTTTACACAAAAATATGCAAAATTCGTCTTCTGGAATTCTAATTCCAAGTTTGTTTCCTCTACTTGAGGCAATTTCTTTCTTTTTCTTAAGTAAAAACGTATATGGGCCAGGAAGTTTTTTTCTTATCGTTTCTTCTTGTTCCTTATTAAGTTTACAATATTCCTTTACCATATCCATATCTGCTACAATTACTGAAAGGGGTTTTTCCTTTGCAATTTTCTTAATTTTATATACTTTTGCAACTGCTTTTTCCGATGTTGCATCGCAGCCAATACCGTAAACTGTGTCAGTTGGATAAATGAGTATTTTCCCTTGTTCTAAAACTTTTACTGCCTCTTCAATAGCCAGTGCAGTTTTTGCGTCTAAAATAAGAACCATTTAAACCCCAAAATCCTTTTTAATTTGCTTTATTCCTAAGGCGGCTATGAGTTTACCCATTCGTGGACCTTTTGGTTTTGAAATAAGAGCATCATACACTTCTGCAAACATTTGTTTTGGCTCGATTGAATTTGTTTTTGCAAATTCAAATACCTTATTGTGTATTGCCAATGCATCCATTCCTTCACTAAGTTCACTAAAGAATTTTTTCACATTCTCAGTTGCTGGTTTTGCATTTGGCTGATATTTGAATTTATATTCTTCCGGCATGAATCCTCTATTTACCCATTCTTCAATGTATTGACGTAAGTATTCAACTCCCTTCTCATCCTCAAGTATTTTGCCAACCTTATCCCAATCACCGTAAATTTGATAGTAAAGTAAAATATCCAGGAAAGACACAGTCCAATTTTGCTTATTAGTTGATAATTTAAACGCTATTGCCTTTTTTCTTTCTGATCTTTCAAGTTCGCCTTCTTTCTTTGCCAGTTCTGCTGCATTCTGAAACTCATCATATATTTTGAGCATATTTTCTGGAGTCGGGTTAATATCTGTGTTTTCTTCTAAATCTGGCCTCAGAAGTATATACTTTACTATTTCTGGTGGCATGAGTTTAACTATCTCAGTCACACCCATACCGGTTCCTTTTGATTTTGAATATTTTTTTCCTTGGAATAGTATGAAACCATATCTGTATGGTATGTGATATTCTTTTTTCATAAGATCAAGAGTTACTACTTTGCAGGTGTCTTCGCTTCCTCCACGTGTATGGTGGTCTACTCCTGCACCCTCAATGGATGTACCGAATATCTGTTTCCATGTTGGCCAGTGTAATCTCCACACTATCTTGTACTTATGATCGCCTATAGCTGCACTTCCTTGATGGCCACATCCTTTTGTGTATTTTACATCCTTATCACAAACATACTCATATTTTTCTCCATCATGTGATAGAACTCTTGTTGTGGCAATCTTTCCACATTGTTGACAGATAGGCATTATTGGTGACCAGTCCTTTTTCTCTTGTTTTCCGCTAGTGTCTTCAATAATTTTTTTTGCTTCGTTCTCATGCTTCAAGAAAAATCTAGCATATTCATCGAATTTTCCTTTTTCATAATATTCATTTATTCTTATTATATCGCAATCTATCTCGAATCGTTTTACCATCTCACGCGCTTCATCAAGATAATGATCTCCAAAACTTTTGCTTTTTCCAGTCGGGTCTGGCACATTACACAAAGGCTTCCCCAAGTGAGGTTCAAGTTGTTCTTTGTATTTTTCCATATCCAAAGGGACAGAATCAAATGCATCAAGAATATCTGCCACAAAATAAAATTCGCATTTTTTACCCTTACTTTCAAGCATCTTCTTTATTGTTGCAGGAAACAGAAATTCACATAAAGTTCCAAAGTGCAGGGGACCTGAAGTGGTCATACCACCGCTAATTACATATGGTTCTTTTTTCTCTTGTATAACTCTTTCTGCTAGCCATTCTGACCAATGCATGTGTTTTGTTTCTGTCATAAAAATCTCTCTTGATTTTTATTATTGATCGTCTCTACGATCAATGTCATTCTATCCCTTACTTATAAGCTTCCAATAATTATATTGTGCAGTTATCTCAATAAGATTCTGTAATGTTGCAATTGCTATGATTAATACCAAGAATACAATTGCCAATATAACTAAACCAACAGGGATAATCAGGTACATTACACCTGATAGGGCGCTTGCACCAATCATTCCCAATCCAAATAATACTAATCCGATTACTATTCCTATTCCTACTAAAACAAGGAGGAGTATCATCATTACTGCAGATATTATTGCCCAAAGTAACAATGAGAATAAGAATGTCTCAAGAAGGTTGTTTTTAACAATATCAATACTTCGTTTGAAGCTTTCCACTATACCCTTTCTTGCTATGATCACTTCGAAAATAGCAAATTGGATAAAAAGGTGCAATATTGCAGCCACAATAGATATAATCACCCTCAAAACTAATTCAATCAAGGATCCTGCGAGGATCAGCATCGGGCTTCCACTAAAATTAGTACCAAGACTTATGATGAGATATATAACATAAAACGGCCCCAATATCACAAGAGTAATCAATATATTTGCAATAACGTATAGGAAAAATGGAACAATGTTGACTCTGATTTGCGCAATTATGTCTAATTCTTCATTCTTGCATTTCTTGTCTATAAAATTGTAAGATACTGAATTTACTACTCCTGAAAAAAATAGCGCCACAAACAAGATAATCACTGCGAATATGGTTATTATCAGTGCTGATCCGACCAGTGATGGTCCTGCTAATCCAAATGCACTAATACCAAGTAGTAAATATGGTGCAATTGCTATTCCAATACCAATCAGAACTACTATGGTGGCAAGAAATTGTATTAGAAATATTCCTTTAAAGATACTAAAAAAATCCTTTTTTAATAATTCTATAGTTTTTCCAAGTGAATCAGTTATAAACTCAAGTGCCATCTTTACACCACATCTAGATTTAGTAAAAAAATATTCCTATTTTTTACATTATTTTATGATAAAACGTCTATAGTAATGTTTAAAAACAGGTAATAGCATAATAATCTCTTGTCAGCGGTCATAGGTAGGGGGAAACACCTGATCCCGTTTCGAACTCAGAAGTTAAGCCCCTTCACGGTGTTATGAGTACTGCCCCACGGGCGGGAAATTGCACTGCTGCTGACACTTATCTTTCTCTTATATCTTATGGCCTATTGATAGCCAAATGAAATTACTATTATATAATATACTAATTCTTCATTTGATCCAGAAGTTCTCTTGCTCTATTTCTCACAGTTTGGTCTACATCCCTATCTCTTCCAGTATCGTGTGCTCCTATAATACTAGATAGTTCCCATCTTTTTCCTCTATCAGCTAGTTCTTGAACTGCCCACAAAGCAATCCCAACATCTCTTGCAATAAATCCAACTGAACCTAGCTCACTTGTACAATCTCGTGCAATTAAAATTCGCATAGCTGTTTCTTGTGTTGGTCTATCGGTATGTCTTGATGCAACCATTCCAACTAATGCGTTGCTTTCTAATTTGTCTACTATATTGCCCATTTGATCTACTATCATTGCTATTTGAGGTTCTAATTGGGTATAGGGTACTCCTCGACATAAATCAGACAATGCTCTATCTCGTGTTTTTGGATCTACAATGCCAACTAACTCTCTAAGTATGCTTTTTTGTCTTCTTTCATCTGCTGTATAAAATTCAGCTCTAAGTTCTCTTATTCTAGATGCACCAAGAACTTTTACGTCCTGCCCAGTTCCACTTGTTGGTACTCTTGCATTACTCTGTTGTCTCAAATCTCTTGCTAATTGTCTCATAATTATCACTGATATTAGTTGTAATTTATCTTTATTGATGTTTTTAAATGTATGTTACAATTCCAAGTTAAGGAATTAATTTTAATACATCCATTCAAAAGAAAATTATGAAATTTTATGATGTTCTGCAGAACAGGCATACTTGCAGAGATTTTACTGACAAACCTGTTGAAACTCAAAAGATAAAAAATATCATTAACGCAACAATGGGTGCTCCGTCTGCTGGAAATCTACAAGCATACAAAATCTATATTGTTCAGTCACAAGAACAAAAAGAATCACTGCTATCAGCTACGAATTACAAGGAATTTATGACCAAAGCCCCACTGATTCTTATTTTTGTTGCTGATCAGAAACAATCAGAATCAAAATACGGTGCTCGTGGTTTTGAACTTTATTCAGTTCAAGATGCAACTATTGCAACTACCTACGCTCAACTTGCAGCAACAGCAGAAGGACTTGCATCAGTGTGGGTTGGTGCATTTGAACCACTTGAGGTTTCACGAGTTATCAATCTTATGGCTTATGAGGTTCCAGTTGCTATTCTTGCCATTGGATATCAAAATGGCCCTGTTAAGCCTACCACAAGAAGACCAATTGAAGACATGGTGAAGGAAATATGATGGAACATAAAGAACGCGCAAAAAAAGATATAGACAAACTTGATCGTGTAGTCTCCATATTCAAAAAATTAAAATTAGATGAGAAATATCCTAGAGTAATGGAATATGTTGAAAATTATTGTTCTGATGCAAAACATTTTTTTGAAAAAGAAGATTACTTTACTGCATTTGGTGCAGCAAACTATGCATATGGTTTCATCGATGCTATTCTTGTTATAGAGGGTAAAAAAGATGAAATCATACTCTGATAGAAATAAAAAATTAGGTCAATGTTTTCTTGAAGACCAGAACATTCTAAAATTGGAAGCAAAAATTGCAAATATAAAAAATAAAGTTGTTTTGGAAATTGGAGCAGGTGATGGAAGATTAACATCATGGTTGCTACAAGCAAACCCAAAAAGACTAATTGTAGTTGAATTAGATCCAAGATTCGTATCAATTCTAAAAGAAAAATTTTCTGATAAGATCGAGGTAATTGAAGGTGATTTTCTTGAGCTGGTACCACCCGAAGTTGATATTGTAGTTGGTAATATCCCATATTACATTTCATCAGATATTGTTTTTAAGTTAGCAAAATTAAAAATTGAAAAAGCAATTTTAATGGTGCAGAAAGAATTTGCACAAAAAATGATAGCAAACCCAAAAGAAAAAAATTATGGAAGATTAAGTGTGACATCACAAATTGCGTTTGATGTTAAGCTTGAGCGAATAGTTCTGCGACATCTTTTCAAGCCAACACCAAAAGTTGATTCTGCAATTATTATTTTGAAGCCCACCGGCGTTAAAATCAATCAATTTCAGGAAAATATAATTCGGTGGTTGTTTCAACATAAAAATAAAACTGTAAGGAATTCTTTGCTTGATTCAAAAATGTTTAATAAAAATGAAATTGAGATTCTTGGGGAATATCTGAAAAAAAGACCACGAATTCTTACAAAAGAAAATTGTTTAGAAATTGCAAAAATTTTAGCGAAGGTTTAAAACGTTTGTGTGTTTTGTTCTTACTGTGATTCAAATGGCAAAAAAAACAAAAAGAAAAGCCGTTAAGAAAAAACCAGTAAAGAAAAAAGCAGTAAAGAAGAAAAAAAGCAGAAGACGATAATTAGATAATACCTAAAAGTTTATCGTCTTTTTCACTTTCTTCATCGAATTGATGAAGTATTTCTTTCTGTTTTTTATTTATTTTTTTTGGAATGTTTATTATTATTCTAACTAATTGATCTCCTTTTCTATTCGTTCCTAATCTTGGCATTCCTTCTCCTTTTAATCTGAAAATAGTATGTGATTGTGTTCCTACAGGTATGTTGAGATTTGCTTTTCCAAATAATGTTGGTACTTCTACTTTACCTCCAAGAACAGCGTTACTAAAGTTTATTGGTATTTCAATATACAAATCATCTTCTTTTCTTTGGAATTTTTTATGTTCATCAACATAAACTTTTACAAAGAGGTCTCCTGGTCCATCACGTCCATATTCACCCAGATCTTCTAATCTTAAACTCATTCCATTGTGAATTCCTGCAGGGATGTTTACTTTTATGTGTTCAGTTGCACTAACTTTTCCAGAACCTCTACAATCTTTACACGGGTTCTCAATTGCATTGCCAACGCCATGGCATTTATTACATGTTGTTACTGTGTAAAATGCCATCGGTCCCATTCTCTTTGTTTGTTGCACCTGGCCCCTGCCATTACAATTTGGACATGCTTTTCTTTGACTTCCAGGTTCGCTTCCATTTCCCTTACAACGTTGGCATGCTTTACTTCTGCTATAATCAATATCTTTTTTCGTTCCTTTTGCAGCTTCTTCAAGTTTTATTTCGATTGATGTTTCCAAATTAGCTCCATAATCTCTTCCACGTCCTCCGCGTCTACCAAATCCACCAAACATTGATCCAAATGCCCCTCCAAATGGATCTCCGAATCCAAAATTTTCAAACATATCTTGGAAATCACTAAAATCAGCATTTCTAAAAATGTCTTCCTGACTGTACATTTGATCAAAGCCTGCATGACCATATTGATCATACTGGGATCTTTTTTTACTGTCATTCAGAACTGCGTATGCTTCTGATATATCTTTGAATTTTTGTTCAGCATCTTGGCTTTTATTTCTGTCAGGATGGTATTCGAATGCAAGTTTTCTGTATGCTTTTTTTATTTCATCTGTACTTGCATTTTTAGGAACTCCCAGAACTTCGTAATAGTCTCTTTTTGATGCCATGTTGTCGCCTAGCGATAGCTACTATTTTGTTTACTATTTTCCATCTCATACCATCTTCTTATTACTCCTGCAGTCCAAATGTCATCCTCGTTCATTTCTGGTTCGTTTTGTTTCCTGATTGGTTTTTCTTTTCCAACTAGTACTGCGTATGCTTCGTTTATTTCCCTGAATTTCTCTGCTGCATTGGCATCTTTGTTTTTGTCAGGATGATATTTCAAAGCAAGCTTTCGGTAGGCTTTTTTTATTTGCCTTTCATCTGCATCCTCTGAAACACCAAGTACTTGGTAGTAATTTTTCATCAATCAACCTTTTCGTATTTTCCATCTACTACATCGTCTTCAGAACCTTTCTTCTTTCCCTTTTTTATATGCTCGTAACCTTGTTCACTGTCCTCGCTTCCGCTCGGGGTGAACCCCGATCCACCGTTACCTGGTCCACTGCCCATTTCAGGACCACCCTGCTGCTGGTACATTGAACCACCAACTTCTTCAAGTGCCTTTTTCAGATTTTCAGTTTCAGCTCTTATTTTTGCCACATCTTCTCCTTTCATTGCATCTTCAAGCTTTGCTTTTGATGCAATAATCTTTTCATATTGGTCTTTTGACATCTTGTCTTTTAGTTCATCAACTGTTTTTTTAGCAACATATAGCATCGATTCTCCTTCATTTTTCGCAGTGGCAAGTTCGTATGCTTTTTTATCTTCTTCAGAGAATTTTTCAGCATCTGCCATCTTTGATTTTATTTCGTTCTCTGCCATTTTGAGTGGTGCAATCACTTTCATTGTCTGTTCTTTTCCAGTTGCTTTGTCTTTTGCACCAACATGCAAGATGCCATTTGCATCAATGTCAAATGTTACTTCAACTTGAGGCACACCGCGCATTGCAGGAGGAATCCCAACAAGACTAAACTTTCCAAGTGAAACATTGTCCTTTCCCATTGGCCTCTCACCCTGTAATATGTGTATGTCAACAGCAGTTTGCATATCTGCTGCAGTTGAGAAAACCTGGCTCTTTTTGGTTGGAATAGTTGTATTTCTGTCTATAAGCTTTGTCATTACTCCCCCAAGTGTTTCAATACCAAGTGAAAGCGGAGTTACATCTAGTAAAAGAACATCTTTCACTTCCCCTGAAAGTACTCCTCCTTGGACTGCTGCCCCCATGGCAACACATTCCATTGGGTCAACTCCTCTTTCAACTTTCTTTCCTAGAGTGTCCTCAACGAATTTTTGTACTATTGGCATTCTTGTTGGTCCACCGACCATTATTATTTTGTCAATATCTCCAGGTGCCAATTTGGCGTCTTTCAGTGCATTTTCCATTGGTCCTCTGCATCTTTCAATCACTGGTCTAACCAAGTCATCAAGTTTTGCTCTTGTTACTTTGTGAACAAAATGTTTTGGTTGATTGTCAACAGATGTTAAGAATGGTAAATTTACTTCTGATTCTAATGAAGTTGATAATTCTATTTTAGCTTTTTCTGCTGCTTCTAAAATTCTTTGTTGTGCTTGTCTATCTTTTGTTATATCAACTCCACTTTCTTTTCTGAACTGATCTGTTAAATACTCTGAAATAATTTTGTCCATATCAGTTCCGCCAAGCTGAGTGTCACCATTTGTTGATTTTACTTCAAATACTCCACCACCAAATTCCATTATTGTGACATCCAAGGTTCCTCCACCAAGGTCGAAAACAAGAATCTTCATGTCCTTTCCTGCTTTATCTACTCCATAGGCAAGACATGCTGCAGTTGGTTCATTTACCAATCTTACAACTTCTAATCCTGCAATTTCTCCAGCATCTTTTGTTGCCTGCCTTTGATTGTCATTAAAATAAGCTGGCACTGTAATAACTGCTTTACTTACCGCTTCGCCAAGAAATTCTTCTGCATCTTTTTTTATCTTTTGTAATATGAATGCAGAAAGTTCCTGTGGCCTGTATTCTTTATTGAATATCTTATACTTGTGATCAGTTCCCATTTTTCTTTTAAAAGCACTTACTGTTCCTTCTGGATTTGTTACTGCCTGTCTTCTTGCTGGTTCGCCAATTATTCTTTGGCCATCACGTGTAAATGCAATATAACTTGGAAATGCCTTTCCATATTGAGTTATTCCCTCAGCACTTGGGATGATCTTTGGTCTACCTCCCTCTAAAAATGCAGCTGCTGAATTACTTGTCCCTAAATCAATACCAATTATTTTTCCCATTTTTTCACCTCTTACCTTCTAAGGAGATTCAAAAAGAACCTGGGTTCTTTTTATCCTCCTTTTTACCTACTACAACTTTTGCATGCCTCAAAATTTTTCCATTAATATAATATCCTTTTTGTACTACTTCGATTACTTTTCCATCATCACCATCTGCCTGCCTTATTGCATCATGCTTAAATGGATCGAAATTTTCCCCTTTTGCTTTCATCTCCTGCACTCCATCTTTCTTTAACATATCAAGGAGTTTTGCATAGATTAATTCCACTCCGTGTTTGAATTCTTTTGGTGGGGCATTATCAATATGTGCCATTGCTCCATCAAGTTCATCAACAATTGCCAGAATTTTAATCATTGAATCTGCATTTGCCTTTTCTTTTATGTTTTCGTTTTCTCTCATCACCCTCTTTTTATAATTTTCAAATTCTGCTTGGACCCTCATCAATTTCTCTTCAAGTTCTTTTACTTGTTTATCTTTTTGGTGAAGTCCTTCTGCTTCATCACCTAAAAGTTTCACTTCTTCAGGTGCTTTGACCATCTTATGTTCTTCCGGGGGAAGAATCTCTTCAGATTTTTTATTCCCAATTTCTTTCGTATAATCACCTGGTTAATATTTTAACAATTTGTTTAATATTTAGTAAACCTTTTAAATCTTTTTATGGAAAGTTAAATTATGACGCAACGGCGCTATTACCGCCAAATAGTTATTCGATATATCTCAGTTCCAACTAAGGATGAATCTAATGATACTGAGCTTGATTATATATATCAATGTCTTGGACTTGGAGATGAAAAAGACGACGTTGGACCTCTTGTTTTCAAAGCACTGGTTAAAGCAAGCATGGATGGAACCGGAATATCATCCAGAGATATCATGCAATTAAGTGAGGTAAGCCAAGCTGCAGTAATATATCATCTGAATCTGTTTCAACGTTCCGGTCTTGTTATCAGAGACGGAAGAATGTACTATTTACGTGGCCGTACACTTGAAGATACATTAGGTGAGATGCAAAATGATATGCACAGAAGATTCGGACATCTTAAGGAAATTGCAAGAAAAATAGAAAAAATATAATTATTTACTTGTTGTCAAAATTATGCTGTATTCTCTATTATACGATAATGGTTGCCATTGTGTTTCTGTTGCTATGCTTGTTTTAGAATCAACTGATAAACTCATTTCTTTTGTATATTCATTTCCAGGGTTATTCTTATCTATTGTATTATAATGTACATAGAAAACATCACTCACTGGTTTTTTCTCTTCACCTTGCTCAACTTTCATAACTATCCAATATTTTCCTGCAGGTATTTCTTGTTGTTGTGCAAAGTCAAAATTAATCCAGTTTTCAGTAAGAGTTGCTGCGTTTGTTGGTTTTTTTACTGTAGAAACTAGTGGTCCTGGATTGCCATTATTATCAGCTCTTAATTCCACTACCATCATATTGTTAGGGTCAGTGCTTGATGCCAGTCTTTTCATATAAATTCTTATTCTAGCTGGAGTTATGTTTGCATCAGTTTCTATTGCAACTGCTCTCCACTCCTTAAAAGAAACACCGTCGGTGTCACTTCCTGCAGTATTATTATTTCCTATGGGAGCAACATACAAGCTTTTTGCCTGGATAATAATCCCATTATTCTCTATTGTCATTTGAACTGTTCCGTCTTTTGATGGTGCAAAACCAAGATTCAGAACTGTAGTGTCATTTGTACTTAGGGTTGCACTTGCAACTTCAACACCATCTAATTTTACTATGTATGTTTCTCCTGCACCACAATCAATAGTTGCAATCAAATCTGTTGTTTCACCAAGAGTTACTGTGCTTATTTGTGAAAAAGTATAATCAAGAGTACATTCTTCTATTGTTGGCCCAAGCTGTAATTGGGGCGTATCCGAAACAGGTGTGTTCCCAGTACATCCAAAGAATAATAGTATTGCTAAAGCTAAAATCAAGTTTTTCATGATTAACATTCAGTTTGAATGTTTAAAAATCAGTTGTTGCTATTTCTTTGACTCCATCTATCCAACCACGCAAATATTCCTGCCATTCAAGTTCTCTTTCTTTGTTTAATACTGAAAAATGCAATTTTTCATTATGTGGCAAAATCAGACTATCAAATTCTTCGTGGTTTAATTCACTCCACTCTTTCATCTCGTAATAATCAGCAAAATCACTGGCCCAGATCCTACCCCTATGCAAGCCAACAAAGTATGCTTTGTTTTTGCTTGATCCCTCGATCTTCAAAAGAGATTCTATTACACCAGGCATACTTTTATTATGCATAAAAGTCTTTATAAATATATGCGATTTCCCACTTTTCACCACATTTATTCAAAATCACAAACACACTATCCTAAGAGGCTTGGAGGTAACTGCAGTCTAGCATCATACGCTAATTGATTCAACGTTTCCTTTGAATTCTTTCAAAATACCAGTATTAAGCAGGTGTATTATATTCTGAGTATCTGCTCCTCGTATTAATTTCATTCTAATTACAAATTCGCATGCTCCGTTTTTGACGCCGTTGACAAATATCTTTGGTTTTGAATCATCTGGTATATCCTTCAATTCAATAGTTAACCTAGATGAAATGCTATGGAGTTTAGAACTCATTTTTTCAACATCATTCCCCTTTATTCTGGCATAGACACTTATCTCGTTCATATCTGTTTTGTGGAGTGTCAACATTTTTTTGAAAAACATGTAGTTTGGTATTGCCACCATTTTCCCATCAATTGTTCTCAATAATGTCGAACGTGCATAAATTCTCTCTATGAATCCTTTCTTCCCATCTATCTCTACTAGATCTCCTTCTTCTAGATAATAATTCGTTAATTGGAAACCAGCAGCTATACTCCTTATTTGTGAGTGGAAAACTGTAAAGAAAAATAACCCAAGTAAAGTAACTAAAATTGCAACTACAAAACCAGCCTCAGTATCTAACACCTGTATCGATAAAATGAAAGCCAAACTGTAGATTAATATGCTCACTGCACTTTTCAACATTGGTAAAGAACGATAGAGAGTTGCAATCTCAGCTATTCTTGTTTTTCTATATCTTATGTCTATCATGCTGAGAATTATCTTAGCGATTATATTCACGATAATGAAGATTACAAGTATGTTCCATATCTTGAATAATGGGTTTGTAAGTATATCACTCTGTACCGATGAAAGTCCGAAATAAATACTAATCAAGAAGATGCCAATAGCAATTGATGGAGTCAGACTACGCATTATTTCTGGTATAAAATAGAGGCTACCTTTCGCAAAAGCTTTGCTACCAATTCTTAGTAAAATACTCCAGACCAGAATACCAATAAGGAATACAATGGCAAATACTGCCCCTCCTATCCAAATACCATCCCATGTTATGTTTGTTAAATCCATTATAAACACCAATTATTTACACAAACTTTTTGCGTAATCTATCTCACTTCGAAATCTTTTTGAGAAATATAAAGCCAAATAATTTGCCAAATCATCGCTCATAGTTTCTCCCTGAACGTATCCATTCTTTACTGCAAGTTCTATTATCTCATCAGATACCGTTTTCTTTTCTTTTAATATCTTCCTTATTGGGATCAGGAATTTTGATTTCTTTGATCTTGGACTTATCTTATCTACTAAACTAAGCAATCTTTTGCAATAAGTGTAAACTGTTTCCGAATCCAATCCGCTTGTTGTTGCCAAATATTCAAGATGCTTTACATGGCTATGTGGGGGGAGATATATTATGTCATCTTCCAGTAAAAAGGGTTCACTCATACCAAGGTCAGATGGCAGAGTACTGTATTTTTCATTTTCTATTGCCTCTAGTGCATATCTCATCAATGCAGTTAAAGCAAGTGTGTATGTTGGATAATTCATATCAGGACCCCGGTATTCAAAAGTCCCTATCTTATTCACTCTTACTGGTCCCCACATAAATTTAAGTGCCGGAACCCCCATCACATCAACCAAATGTTTGAATTTTCTTTTTTGGAGCAGTCTGATCCATTCTGTTTTCCTTCTATCAGCCATAACTCGTAGATCATTTAATGTAAATTCATAGTTTGGTAATGCCCCAAATATTGGGAGATAGTAATGTATGCCATTTATTTTACTATAATCATTCAATGCAAAATCCCTGTAGACTAAAATCCTACAATCTTTTGCATATTGTTTTCCCTGCCAAAATGGTGATGATTGGCAAAGTCCAATACCAATGGGGTCCATTGCTATTAGAAAATTATATTGATTTAGAAAAACTTCTTTAGCATGAGAATGTTTTGACATGATTATCTTTTCTTCCTTTACTATTCTCTCTGGCAATTCATAATGAATGTGATATCCGCAAATACTTGCTTCTTTCAGTACCCCACTTCCAAGTACCATTTTTTTTGCACGGTACCAGGTATTATCATTTAATTCTGGAGCTGTTTTTCCAGGATAGGTTGCCAATGGTAATAATTTGTAAGAATGTTTTTCGCTTATGTCAACTAATTTTTCCAATCTATCAAAGAAAGAAATTGCAGTTTCCTTTACATTTTCTTTTGCATCTGCTCCTATCTCTACCATAATTTTTGATATTTCTTTTCTTGCATGGGTATATCCTTCTTTTTCTAATATTTTGAAAAGTTCGTTTGCTTTATTGGCTGGGCTACCATGTTCATCAAGAAGAAAGAATTCCATCTCCCAGCCTACTCTGGCTGTTCTAAGTATTGATGTCATCTAGCCAAACACCCAGTTCTCAGCATATTTCATACAACTATGATTCTGCGTACAAATAAAAACAACTCTGTTCCACAATCGTAGATTGACCCATCGATGATAGTGGAACAGCGTAATTTAAATAATTAATAACTATATTGGTATCTAGGAGGAACATCATCTTATGCGGAATAGTCGAAAAACTATAACGATTTTTGAGAAAGATAGAATTGGGCTTGTTACTGAAATTGTGAATATGCTAGAGCGAGAAAGAGTAAAAGTTGATTTTGTTGAAGCTGATCTTGTTGAAGATAAAGCTAAGATCACATTGGGAATCTCTAATTTTGCAAAAGCAAAAAAATTGCTTGTTAGTGCAGGCTATGCAGTGGTTACTGATAAGAGATAACTTTACTTTCGTTCTTTGGTTGCATTTCTAAGTACCTTTCTTTGATTTTCAATTTGGGCTTTGTTTTTGTTGAAAATCTTTTTACTTTTCATGTGTCTGATGTGACTTGCAGGAACTTTCATTATTTCACCCAGTATATGTTAATCAATGATTGCATAAAAATAGAGCGCCTTATTTTTGATCGACGTTTCGATCAAAACAGTCGTTCCGGCGGTGTTCACAGCGAGCACTCCGAGTGCGAGCTCAGTGAACAAAAACGCCTTGTCCATGAACTTCGTTCATGACAGTCGAAATTTTTCAGAAAAAATTTCGCCTTGGCCGGGATTCGAACCCGGGTCGCAAGAGTGACAGTCTTGTATGCTAACCATTGAACGCTAAATGCGTTCAAATATTGAACGCATTCAATGCTCTACACTACCAAGGCATGACAAATCGGAAATTTGTCTATTTAGAAATTTCCTAACTTCTAATGCATAAAAGTAACAGGAATCTGCTGCCTTAATCTTAAAAAGCATTCGTTTAGTACCAAGTTACTGTTTCCAATGACTATCTTAGTTCTATGAAAGTATAAATACAACTTCGTCTATTAATTATATATGATTGATCTGCACACACACACTACTGCCTCAGACGGTTCCTTTAGTTATGATGAATTGGTTACTAGGTCAAGAATCATTGGTCTAAAAGCAATTGCAATAACAGATCATGATACTGTCGCAAATATACTAAACATAAAAAAAACCTCTGGAATAGAGGTTGTTCCTGGTATTGAACTTTCTGTTTTTGATCGTGAATTAGATTACATGGATGTTCATGTGCTTGGACTTTATATTGATCCAAAAAATAAAACATTAAACGAAAAACTGAAAAAACTTTCACAAGAAAGGGTGAATCAGAAAAAGGCAACTGTAGAAAAACTCAATGAATTGGGGTACAAAATAACTTTTGATGAAGTTAAAAAGAAAGCAACTGGGACAGTTGGCCGTCCACACATAGCAAAAGTTCTTTTGGAAAAATATCCAAATGATTTTTGTTCTATTTCTGATATTTTTATCAAATTATTAGGGCGCGGTAAATCTGCATACGTTGAGCGTGATATTGGTTTCCAGTTACATGAAGCAGTGGACCTTATTCATTCTGCCAATGGTTTAGCATTCCTTGCCCATCCATTTGTCTATCCATATGATAGCAAAAAAATAGTTAACACATTCAAGGAAATGGGTGGGGATGGGTTAGAAACATTTTATGATTATGTAACCAATCGTCCGGAAGTTAAAATCACAGAAAAAGAAAACATTGCCATGATAGTGCGCGCAGAGCATATGGCTCTTGATCTTAATATGCTTGAATGCGGCGGATCTGATTTTCATGGAGAAAATAAAGGACAAAGGTTAGGTACTTTTTGCGCACCATATGAAATGCTTGAAATGATAAAGCATGCCAGATTTAGCTATTCCTAGCAACAAAACCAACAATCCTTTCAAATCCTTCTTGTATTTTTTCAACTGGTGAAAGGAAAACTGCACGGAACCAAAGTCGTTCACATTCTGGTTCTCCCCTGGTAAATCCACTTCCAGGAAGAATATAAACTGCTTCTTGATCTTGCAGTGCTTTTACAAAATCCGTATCTTTTTCAAAAGCAGAATTGCGTATACCCCACCAAAGATAGAAACCTGCTTGGGGGGTTATTAATCGTGTATCTGAAATTGAAGTAACACCATCAATCATTGCGTTTGCCCTAATTTTAAGTTCAGCAATCATTGGTTCAATATGTTCTGTACCATTTTTTACAGCAGCAAATGCACCCATTTGTCCTGGTGCGTTTGCACATAGCCTTGTTGTACATCTTTTTACTAATGCAGCTTCCAAGTCTGCTAACTCTGGATTAATGTTATAAAAAGCTAACCAACCAACCCTATGCCCACACATAAGATACTTCTTTGAAAAACTTTCAAGTTGGATTATAGGAACATCTGATGTCAAATCTCTTATCCTTAGTGCAGGTCTATCAAAAGTCAAATCATGATAAACTTCATCAGCAACTATGGCAAGTCCATGCCTTCTTGCAATTTCGATAACTCCTTCTAAAGCCTTCCTCGAATAAGACATACCAGTTGGATTATTTGGATTTATTACGAGTATGGCAACAGTATTTGGTGTTATCTTTCCTTCTATATCTTGAAGATCTGGGCCATGCTCAAAATCAACCCTATAGACTTTTGCTTCTTTACCTGCGTATTCATGGCCTTCTAAATATGGTGGAAAACACGGACTTGGCATCAATATGTGCCCTGGAACCGTTTGAATAAGTTTTTCCATCCCTTCACTTCCACCATTTGTTACAACCACATGATCAGTTCCAGCTTCTTTTTCTTTTATGATATCAACTAATGGTCCATATCCTTTTGGTGGGAAATATTCGCCTTTATATCCATTTGCCATTGCAGCTTGTATGTGTGCAGGAGTAGAAAAGTTTCGTGGATCAACTTTTCCAGGATCACCAAGTGTAAAATTTATTATTTCTCTTCCCGAATGATGAACTGCTGGTGGTGGAAGTACTGCGACCGGTCTACCAAGCATTTCTCTTATATGATTTGCAACTAGTTGTCTCATTGTCTAGTTTAATTACTCACAAATAGATTTAAACCCCACTTTTTTCAATTTAAATGCACATTTATAACTACTCTGACCCTATTGTTAATAATGCCCATAACAAGGCTAAGTGATTTCAAAGTGCGGCATGGGTTATCACTAACACCATATGAAAAAGCTCATACACCTTTGTTAGATAGATGCAAAGTTCGATCTGAAGGACCAATTTATCGAGATTCTCCTGTTGCTTTAAATGTTGAAGGAATAGAAAAATGCCATACTGGATGGATGATAAATTGGGGAATTGGTTTTGGATTTCATGTTTTTCATGATGGCCAAAGAACTAAAAGAAAAGCATCTGCATTAGAAATCCATGAATTTAAAATGGAAATAAGCAGAGCAGCAAAATCTAATCCTAAAATAAAAAAATTTCTGGATGAAAATCCAGAATTAAAATCAAATTAAGATGGTTCAAATCTAATCCTGTATAATCCACCATCATTGAAATCAAGGCTGAATTCATAGTCTTCGTCAAAATATTCTATGTCGTCTCCATCCTCTACTTCGTATTCATCACCGTCAATCTCAAAGGTGAAACTATCACTTGTTACTTCAACTATCTCAGCCAAAGTTCCAAATATGTAGAACTTTTTACCATCTAGGTTTAGTCCTGATGATTCTGTATCAAGATATGGGTAGAAATAAGAATCATAGTCGTAGAATAGAAGCTCGTCATCAAGACAACTATTATCTTCAGTCCAATCTACCATTATACCTGTGTAGCTATAATATTGAACTGCATGATATTCATCTATTGCAACTTCTGCCATTCCATCTCCTTCGTCTACTGATACAAGCTCCACAGTATCTGTATTCTCACCGCAGAAATCATCACCACTTTCCCCTACATCTAGTGTCTCACTGCATAATTCGTCATCATCTAGAAGTGCTTCATAATCTTCATAGACTAAAAACGTAGTTGAATTTGTTTCAACACTATCAACTTTTAGAAACATCTCATCATTTATTTCGACTATTTGGTCTTCATAAAGCACAAGTTCATCATTTTCATCAAAACTTTTGATGTTGTATCGTTTATCTTCTTCTTCAAGGTCTTCCTCATCTTTCTGGCATTGTACTTCCTGGCACTCACCATTGTAACATTCATATCCAGATCCGCAATTTATTTTTTCATATGAAATTGAGGTCTGAGATGCGCAATAATATTCTATCACTTGCGTATCTGAATAACAGCTATCAATTCCAGTTTCAGTGCCATATGTTGTAGTTCCCTTTTCCATCTTGTCCTTTCCACCATCAGAGTCAACACAAGTTATCTCTACACATTCTCCACTTGCACATTCATAACCTGAATCACAATCAATTATCTCATTTTTCACTGAATTATTCTCACAATAATATTCTTTTACTGCAGAACTGCCAGAACAGCTATCTGATTGGGAAATTGAACCTTTGGTTGCAGTTCCTTTCTCCATCTCATCTTTTCCACCATCAGAATCAGCACATGTTGCTTCTTTGCATATTCCGTTTTCGCATATGTTTCCAGCACCACAAGCTATGTTTTCAGATTCTATCTTTGTATTATTACAATAATACTCTTTCAAAGTATTAGAATCAACACAACTATCTATTGAAGTATTATTAGATTCAATTACAGTTCCTTTTACTCCTATGGTTTTTCCACCATCAGAATCAGAACATTCTGCTTCCTTACATGCACCATTTTCGCATACATAACCAGTTGGGCAAAAGAATTCTTCTGATTTTGCTGTTTGCAACTCACAATATGCCTCACTTACTTTCTGTATGCCTTTACAATTATCAGAAAATACTGATCCGTTGGTTGATGTTGCTACTCCTTTGTTGAATAAATCTTTTCCACCATCAGTATCAACACAGTTGTTCTGATTTGCACATTCTCCAGTTGCACTTACTTGAACACCAGCTTGTTTTGCCAAACATTCATTTGGGTAAGTGATACCATCAGAACCACAAACCGGTACAACCTCATTGGGGCATTTAAGTAGGTTAGTACACCCTGCCAATAAAATCATAATTCCAAACACAAGCATTAATCCTTTCATGGGTAGTCCTATTTGTTAAATTTTAAAATAGTTTCCTAATTTTATTTCCAATTTAGGGATGTCATACTTGCCAGAACAAAGGCTTTTTAATAAACACATACCTATTATGTTAACTGTTTCTTGTTTAACTTCAGAGCAAATACTGGAGGAAAGTTTCTATGAAGATAAAGAGAGCACTGATCAGTGTCTATAGGAAAGACGGGATTGTTGAATTTGCTCGTTCATTACAGGAGCTTGGAATTGAAATCATCTCTAGTGGTGGAACTGCAAAAATTCTCTCAGAAAATAAAATCAAAGTAACAGAAGTCTCAGAGTTTACTAGTTCTCCTGAAATGATGGATGGCAGGGTTAAAACTCTACATCCAAAAATCCATGGCGCCATATTGGCAGATAGAACCAACAAAAAACATATGCAAGAAGCAAAGAAGCATAATATTCAGTTAATTGACATGGTTGTAGTCAATCTATATCCATTTGAAGACACTGTCAAAAGCAACAAATCACTCAAAGACATAGTTGAAAATATTGATATTGGTGGTCCAACTCTTCTAAGAGCAGCTGCTAAAAATTATAGGAATGTTGCAGTCATTTGCAATCCAAAACATTATTCTTCTGTTATAGATGAAATGAAAAAAGGTGGCGGTTGGCTATCTGAAAAAACATTAGAAAGGTTAGCAATTGATACTTGGGAACATGTTTCTCACTATGATGTCTTTATAGAACAGTTTTTTAGAAAAGCATTTGGTTTTAACGACGAATTTCCAGAATATTTAAATCTAACTTTTCATAAAAAGCAGAATCTTCGTTATGGTGAAAATCCTCATCAAAGATCCTCTGTTTATCGAGATGAGCACTATAGGAACCCATCAATTCTTGATGCTAAACAAATCCAGGGAAAAGAATTGTCATACAATAATATTATGGATTGTAATGCAGCTTTCAAACTAATTCGGGAATTTGATGAGCCAACAGGAGTTATAATCAAACACAACAATCCATGTGGTGTGGCATCAGATCCAGATATACTCCAAGCTTTCAAAATGGCAAAAGCAGTTGATCCAGAGGCGTCTTTTGGTGGGGTAGTTGTATTAAACCGTCCAGTTACTGAGGCAATCGCAAAGGAAATTCTGGGTAGATTTGTAGACATAATTATTGCACCCAGATTTGAACAATCAGCACTTGATGTTCTATCTGCTAAAAAGAATATGCGTGTTATGGAAGTTCCTGGAATTAATACAAAAAGATCTGGTTATAGGAAATATCGTTCTATTCTTGGTGGTCTTCTTGTCCAGGATGCTAATGTAAAAATGCTTGATCAGATGAAAGTTGTTACAAAAAGAAAGCCATCAGAAGAAGAAATGAAATCTATGCAGTATGCCTGGAAGATTACAAAATATGTAAAATCCAATTCAATTGTTTATGCTCGTCCTAATCGTGCTGTTGGAATTGGCGCTGGACAAATGAAAAGAGTGGACGCAGCCAAACTTGCAGCAATGATTGCAAAAGATTATGGTGAAAAACTGAATGGATGTGCCATGGCATCAGATGCATTTTTCCCCTTTAGAGATGGTATTGATTATGCAGCGAAAATCGGAATTACGGCGATTATTCAACCAGGTGGATCCATCAGAGATAAGGAAGTAATAAAGGCTGCAGATGAGCATGGAATGACAATGGTGTTCACTGGAGTTAGGCATTTCAGGCACTAACAATTTTAAACATACCTAGACACATTCACATTATGGCTAATAGACTAGTTCATACAAGTGATACTCGGTTAAATCAAAGTACAGCTGAACGCTTAGCAAAATCTGTGGCAAGAATAGCAGAACAAACCGGATCAAAAAGATTAGAATCATTATCTCTTTCAAATCAATCTACAGTAGCATTAACTGGTGTGCAAGATCTTAGATTATTCTTTTTAGGTATTGATAATGGGGCAATGGTATATCGAAATAGAAATTTAGATAAAATTCTTCGCCCATTAAAACGTATATCCTTTGGTTTGAGGTATGATATTTACGCTACGGACATTCTAACAAGAGATGATGTCGAGAGGTATATATCTGCAGGAAAACTTGATCCATCTACTGTTCCTGGTTTCTTTTCATCACAGCATGCATTCGCAACTGTTGTTTTTGATAAATGGTCTAATGAATGGTTGGCTCCAACATGGCATTCAATAGGTAGGAATCTTGATTCTCTAGCTCCACTTTGGTCTGGGAATACAACAGCAAGGGAACAAGCACCCATCAGTGCAACTCCATTTGATAGTGCTGCAATTGTTAGATCCACTGATATTCCATCAGCAATAGCTAAACAAGAACCAACCCGTCTTCGTTTAGGAATTCCAGAATTAATGTTAAGGGTAGAATCCCATCTTGCTAGCGTCCATCATTTCACTGTCATCAATTTATCCCCTATTTCTTCAAATAATCCTGCTAATCTTCCTATTGGTAATAATCTCAAATGCGCAGCATCTTTTTCTGATGGTGCAGTACATCTATCATGGACATCAAATGGCGCTACAAATAATCGGTCTGTTGTAGTTGATACCTATGATAGTAAAAAATCACAATCAATAGGTGATGGTTATGACTTATACACTTGGGCAATTTCCATCTCCTCAGATCAGAATACAGATGCCAGATTTCTAATTGTTGTTGGTGTTTTTGATGATAAGAAGCAACCATGTGCAAGATTTGTTGCTACTGCGAATTAGTTTTTATTGAATATTAGTAACAAACTGCCAAATCAATTGCCATAGCTCGTTCTACCATAATTCAAATCTTTTCCTATCATCACTTTTCTGGTTCGAATACACCTACTGCCTGGATTTTACCATCTGGATAAATAAGATAATTTATGACTTCGAGTCGAAGCTGGTATCCAGAACCTCTTTCTATTGCACCTTCTATTGGTCCAAATGGGCACGCCTTATCTGCCACTTCTCCTAATCCAATTTCTGATCTTGGTTCAAAAGTATAATACCCAATTTGTTGAATGTACCCCTCTTTTGCAAGTGTGCTATAAAATTTTCCCATTATACTTCTACATCTTGGAACATTAATGCCAGTAGTTTCATTTACTTTGAATGCACCATGTGTTATCCTGTTTCTATGCAAATCCTGACTTGCCCCATTTCTTAATGTACTCTCATAATATATTCTCACGTCTGGAGGATAAATTCTTGCATCTCTTAACCTCTCTAAATATTCTTCTGGCCATTCAAATATGCCAGTTGTTTTTGGTCTTTTATCTGGTTTCAATGCTAAATCATTAACAATACATCCAAGTTTCACATTTTTACCGTCTTTTCTGAGTTCTTCTACCAATGTTACTGCCAATCTGAATGAAACTATTTCTGTTCTTGTCGGACCTTTATCTATTCTGAATGCACCACCTTGAACGAGTATTCCATCCTTAACTAATATCCGTTTTTTATTACGAATCATATCCCACACCTCGCCATGTTTTCTGATTAATTAACACAGTTTGGCTATTTAAAATATTTTAGCAAATTTTTAGCATTTTAGGAGGATTTATTAATATGATTACTAATAAGTAAAACTATTATGGATTGAAATTTGCAATAAATTTCAAAACTTAAAAAATCACGAGGATTTTTTAATGGAAAAATTAATAAAAATAGACATAAAAGATCGCAAAATTCTGCGAGAACTAGATATGAATGCCAGGATAAACATCAAAGATTTGGCCAGACGTGTTGGTCTCTCTAGACAGGTTGTCCAATATAGGATTGACAGGATGAAGAACACTGGTTTATTACTGGGGGCAGTTACTGTTTTTGATTCTGCAGTTGTTGGACAACGGTGGTTTAGGGTTGCGATACAACTTCAAAAAATAACAAAAGAAAAGAAAAAAGAATTCATCTCTTATTTTGAAAAACACCCAAATGTTTTATGGCTTGGGGAAGTTGGTGGCAACTGGGATTTTGTTATAAATTTTGTAATTAGCGATCAATTCACATTCAATCAAATTTTCGAAAAAATGCTTGAAGATTGGGGGGCATTTGTAAAAAAATACGAAATTCTTACTTATATAAATGTACGAGATCAGGCAAGGCGGTACGTCCTCCCAGACTACCAAATAAAATATACCGAGTTTTTCCATGCGATGAAGAATGATAGAAATGTAAAACTTGATGAGCTTGATAAAAAACTCATCCAACTTTTAGCTAAAAATGCATGGCTATCAGCATCTGAGCTTGGAAATAAACTTGGTGTAAATTATAAAACAATACAGGAAAGAATAAAAAAATTAGAAAAGGCAAATGTCATACTTGGTTATCGTTTGATTTCCCATCCAAGAATGCTTGGCTATGAATCTCATATGATTTTCCTCGGAATCCAATCATATAGGCCAGATTTGGAAAAACAACTCTACGAGTTTCTTAATCATCCAAATGTTACTTTTTTAGTAAAACACCTTGGTCTTTGGAGGATTGGTATGGAAGTTGAAGTTTCATCTTCTAAAGAATTCCAAAATTTTCTTATAGAATTACGAACAAGATTTGGTGATTTGATATCAACCTACGAAACATTTCCAATATTCCATGATCATTTATTTAATTATTTTCCAGATGGTGCATTAAAATGACCGAAGTTGTTGAGTATTTTTGCAAGTCATGCGGGAAAAAATATGGTCCATTAGGTATGCATGGTTTTATGCCAGATCATGGAACTGGAGAGTTACCAGTTGTGTGCAAAACATGCAAAATAATTTTTGTTGGTAAATATGAGAAAAATGTTCTTGTAAATAAATGTTCTATTTGCAATTCCATTCCATCTGATTTTGATAAAAAATGCCCTAATTGTGGTTCTTCAGAAATGTACTTTAAAGACACTCGTTTTGGCATAGAAGGAAAATGCTAATTTTCAATAAAAGCTTTCAAAACTTCAATAAGTTCAAGATAGCTTTTCTTTGAAACCCACTCACCACAAGAATGCTCTCCAGATCCAATTGGCCCATAGGTAATAATCGGTATTCCTTGCATTGCAATCAAATTCTCATCAGCAACACTCATACCACAATTGTAATTTGCTTCAACTCCAAGTTTCTCCTTTATTAGGTTTGCAAGTTTTTGAACATTTTGATTTTCTTTTGAGGTTACATATGGCAGCAAATATGGAACTTCTCTTGGCTTTACTTTTACAGTTGCTCTTTTTTGGTTTCTCAAAGTTCCATCATCATAAAGTTTGTTTATTGTTGATTGGAGATCATCTCTCACACTTTCAGCTGTCTCAGGAAGAACAAGATGTCTATCAACAATTAATGTTGCTTTATCAGGTATAGATAGTGAAACGGTTTCTGAGTATATTCTTCTAACAAACTGGTTTCCCATGTTCAAATCAGGATGTGTTGGCAATTGTGAATTCATATTTTCAAGTTCAACTGCTATTTTTGATGCTTCGGTAATTGCAGATATGCCATTCTCTATCATTGCAGCATGACAGCTTTTTCCAAAAACATCAATTTCATATTGAACTCTACCACGTCTACCTAGTGTTATTGTTCTTGTTTTTTCATTTATGTCTTCAATGTCTGATATCTCAGTTGCAATTGCAAATTCAACATCATTTAGAAAATCTGTTCTCGTTACCTGATAACATCCTTGCGAATCTGCTTCCTCATCACTAACAAATATGATTTTTATTGCTCTTTCATTATCTAATTTTTCAACAGCTTTCAATATAGCAGCAATTCCTGCTTTCATATCATATGCTCCTAACCCGTAAAGTTTGCCATTCTCTTCTCTAAGTTTGTATGGATTACTCTGCTCATAACCATATGGTGGAACAGTGTCCATGTGAGCATACAGGAGAAGTGGGGTTCCTTTTGATCCTCTACTTGCAAGAACATTCATTCTATTCTCATTAAACTTTTCAATTCTAACATTGAACTTTCTTTTTTTTAGTTGTTCAGCCAAAAAGTTTGCAAGTTGGGCCTCATTTGGAAAAACTGAGTTTATTGAAACAAGTTCTCTAAGTAATTCTATATGATCCATCATCTCACGTCAGCCCAAACATGAAGGTTTTCCATGTCTCCTGTTTCATTAAAGTCTCTGTCACTAACAAGAATACAGTGTTTTGGTAATGTTCCACAATAAGTAAAGCCTGCTTTCTGAGAAGATCTATTAACAGCTTCCCATGGGGCTCTATTTTCAGAGTATATTACTGCATCATCCCCATGTAGCCGTCTAATTGCTACTCTTGCATCCATCTGCATAAGTGTCATAAGACCATTACCGCGGTGGGCTCTAAATGTTGCAAAGTCACTTAATTCAAAAAGATGAACTGTCTGACCATCTATTATGAGAGTGCAATGTTCTGCTATTAATGAAGCAACTATGTCCTGGGTTGTTCTTTCTCTTGCAACTACTACTATATTCCCATTGCTTAGCATCTCTTCCATTGACCCTTCTGTTATATCAAATGTGTATTTTTCATATGCTTCTCTATAAAGTGCCAATAATCTTGCAATATCCCTTTGTTTTGCTCCATTTTGATCCACAGGTGATATCGCATATCCTGCATCGCTTATTCTTCTAGCAGCTTCGGTTGTTGTTACTGGTTCTATACCAGCCATTCTTGCTAAGCTATCTATCTCTGCTTTAAGTACCTCTGGGTCTGGCATTCTTTCTGATCGGTTTCTGCCAAAATAAACCATAGAAAAGCCAGGCATTATTCTATCAGCAGGAACCACTGCCTCAACATCTAATCCATCTGCTTTTCTTATTCCTTCTAACAATCCTTTTCCTACAAATGCACGAACTGTTGTTCTTGTAGCCTGTGGATGCGCTGCTTGAATATCATGAACTGAGCCAACCATCCTATCTAGGTCACGTCTAGCTAGTATGCGTTCAGTGCAAAATCCTTTGATACGACTGTTATGTCCATCATATCGTGCAGGCCATACTGCGCCCACACTTCCAACTTGATTCAAAGCCATATTTATTCACATTTTCTGGCACTTTTTCTGAGCCATTACGTACTTTTCTATTATTTACCATTGTATTTTTAAATATATCGTAATCTTATTACGATTAACGTAATACTATCAAGTATTACAACCGAATATCGTAAAATACGAAAATCGTAGTCTTTTTATTATTTCACTAAGCAACAAAATCATGAAGTTGGATGAAATTGATGAGAAAATCCTTTCAATCCTAAAATCAAATTCAAGAACTTCAAATGTGCAGATTGCAAAGCAAGTTAAATTAACTGAGGGTGCAGTGAGAAACAGGATTGAGCATCTTGTAAAGAACGGAGCAATAAAAAGTTTTACTATTGAGATTGGCACAGGCAGCTCTTTTTTTGCTATAGTAATGCTTAAGGCCAAACATGAAACAAAAAAAATGATGGCAGAGATTAGTGAATCAAAAATTGCAAAAGATTCCTATGAAATATCTGGAGATTTTGATGGTTGTGCAATAATCGAAGGGAATGCGCTTGAAGAAATCGATTCAAAAATAGACGAATTAAGAAAATTGAAGAATGTAAATGACACAAAAACATTCATATCCCTTAAACGCTGGTAATTAGTGTTTATGAGTTACTTCGTGTTCTAACATATGGCACGTTTCTTCACTTTTGCAACTACACCCAACCGGCTCGAATTGTATTGTGCAATGAGTTATGTTGTATTTCTGTTTAAGGTTTTCTTCTATTCTCAATTGGATTTTCCTCAATTTAAGCAGGTTCCTTTCCTTTACTTCAATGTGCATCATTGCAAAAACAAACTCAGAACAGGTTCTCCATACATGTATATCATGCACTCCATGAACACCAGCAACTCCCAAAGCTGTTTTTTCAATTTCTTCTGTACTGGCTCCATACGGTGCAGATTCAAGCAATATTGATATTGAACTCCTCAGAATAGTATATGCGCTGAAAAGTATCAAACCTGATATGAGTACGCTTGCTGCAATATCTATTGCATACTGCCCAGTCATCATTATCAAAATAGCACTTATAATTACCCCAACAGATGAAAGTGCATCTCCAGCAGCATGGAGGAATGCACTTCTCACATTCAAATTTTCCTCATGCTGAAGATGATAAACAACATAAAGATTCCCAACAAGTCCAATAATAGAAGTGAATAACATCGGGATACTGTTTATTTCGTATACTGTTCCGTATCTGTGATATGCTTCATATAAAATTACCACTGCCATTACCACAAGTAATATTCCATTGAATAATGCAGCAAAAACCTCTGTTCTGTGGAAACCAAATGTTCTTCTTGCAGTTGGCAATTTCAATGCCAATCTCATTGCAAGTAGTGAGGCTCCTATTGCTATCAAATCAGAAAAAACATGTGCGCTGTCACCCAACAATGAAAGGCTGTTTGAGTAATACCAGCCGCAAAGCTGAACAATCAGAACTATCAAGCTTACAACAAATGCCTTTTCCAATTGCTTCATATTTTCACTTCATATAACTACTTGCCAAATTAATGTATTTTGTAATTCTTTTTTTACTATCCTCGTTTTTATTCTGGATCCATTCAATTGCAGCTATTTTTGCCCTTACATTCGCTCGATAGCATTTGAAAAGATTAAGTAATGTGCTAATCTCTTTATCTCCGGTTAATCGTATATATTCATCTACAAATATTTTGCTCAAATCTTCTCTTCCAAAAGCATCCAAGTCCATTGCTAGAAATGCAATATCATTGGCCATGTCTATACATCTGAAATCTTTGTTAAATTCGATACAGTCAATTATCTTTATTTCATTTTTATCAAAAAATATATTGCCAGAATGCAAGTCACCATGACAATCTTTTACTTTGCCATCTTTTTTTCTCTTTTCTATTTTTTCTTTGTTATTCTCAATGAATTTCGCACACTCAACAAGTATAAACTCAACTTCCATTCCAAGCCCAGCTGACTCATCAATTGCACTTTTAAAATTGTCCAAATCATTTATTTGTTCAGCTATTATTTTCGGAGAACCGTATTCTCCCTCTACTATCTCTGTTTTTCCATGAAAATCAGCTATAATTTTTGCTATTTTTTTAATGCCTTCTTCATCTATTTTATTGATAATAAGCAGTTCATCCATCCTATCATTCAATTTCTTCATTTTCACTGCATATTCAATTATTTTTCCTTTACCATCAATGGCTGGTTCGTCAGTAATCTCACTAACTCCTAGGTAAACATCCGGTGCTAATCTTCTATTTAATCTAACTTCTTCATCACAAAAAAACTTTCTTTTTTCCAATGTTGTAAAATCCAAAAATGAGAATTTCAGTGGTTTTTTTATCTTATAAACTTCCTCATCAATCAAAATCCATGAAATGTGAGTTTCCTTTAGTTGTGTTTTCGATGCAGTAATAAGTTTTTCTAATACTCTTTCATCCATCTTCGTCACCTATAAATTCCAATACTCTAGTAATGTTATTTTTTACTGGTAATGAGGAGTCAATATGTATGTGTTTCTCCTTAATTGGTTGAAATTCTTTTCTTAATTTTAAATAAACATTAAAATCTGCATCACTTAAACTATTCTTTCTCCGTTTCAATCGTTTTCTTGTTTCTTCTTCTGAAAGTGTGCATACTATAATGTACGCTTTTGCGGATGCTTGTTTTGCAAGTTTTAAGAATCTCTTACGTTCTGATTCAAGATAAAAAGTCGCATCAACTATGACATTTCCATCCATATCTAGTGATTTTTTAGCATGTTCGGCCATCCTATCGTATATTAGTTTTTTTTCTTGCTCTGAATATGTTGGTTTCTTGATTATTTTTTTGCGTATTCTATCACTACTTAAGTAAATTAGTTTGGAAGAAAATCCATTTACTAATCTTTTTGCAAAGCTGCTTTTCCCACTCCCAGGCAGACCGCAAATGATTATAAGCATGTTCCATAATAGGTCTATTAAATTTATTAACTAACTTTTAGTGGCTAAACTTTTGGTGATACTATGGATTTTGATATTATTATTATAGGCGCAGGTCCGTCAGGTTCAAGTTGTGCTTCTTTTCTATCAAAGGCAGGCAAGAAAGTTCTCCTTCTTGATCGTGCTAAATTTCCAAGAGAAAAAGTATGTGGAGATGGTATTAGTGGAAGATCAGTTGCCGTTCTTCAGGAACTAGGTATTCTTGATCTTTTTGATGATGTTGAGCACGAAGATATGTTCGGAGTCACATTTTCATCTCCGAATGGTACTGTTGTTCCTGTTTCTTCGAAAGGCAAATCAAAAAAACCACCTGGATTTGTGTGTAGGCGTGAAGTATTCGACAATATTGTTTTTCAGCATGCAAAATCTCTTTCAACAAAAACCATAGAAAATTTTATTGCCCAAGATCTTATTATTGAAAATGATTATGTTGTTGGTGTAAAAGGTACACACAATGGTAAAGAGATGGAATTTAGAGCCAAAGTTATTGTTGGGGCAGATGGTGCTGCTGGTATAACTGCAAGAAAACTCAATGCAGTAAACACTGATCCTAATCACCAATGTTCTGGTATCAGATGCTATTATGAAGGGGTGGAAGGGATGGGGGATAAAATAGAACTCCATTTCGTAAAAGAGGCAATTCCAGGATATTTTTGGATTTTTCCACTCCCGGGAAAAAAAGCAAATATTGGAATGGGGATGATGGTTAGGGATATCAAAAAACACAAAATAAATTTGCAAAAGGTGATGTTTGATATAATTGAAAGCAATCCTACTTTCAAATGGAGATTTGCAAAAGCTAAAAAAACAACAGAAGTAAAAAGTTGGCTTCTACCTTACGCAACAAAAAAAGTAAAGGCAGCTGGAAATGGCTATGTTCTTGTTGGTGATGCATCCTCATTGATAGATCCTTTTACTGGTGAAGGAATAGGGAATGCACTTACAAGTGGTAAACTGGCAGCAGAAACAATAATCCAAGCATTCAAAACAAATGACTTTTCAGAAAAATCACTTTCCGAATATCAAACCCAACTCTTCAGCCTGATCGAAGGCGAAGTAAACTCAAATTATAGAATGCAAAAATTATCTAACAATCCATTTTTGCTTAATTTAGTTATAGGAAGAGCAGCAAAAAGTGACTATGTTAAAGGAGTAATATCTGATGCCCTACTTAACCCTCAAGATCATGCAAAACTAGTTGACCCGTTATTTTTTGTTAAAGCACTTTTCCTCTGAACTTACGATTCCTTTGAATCCCCTTTTTATTTATAATGTTGATTATCTAATTATGAAATTTGATCTTATTGTTATAGGTGCAGGATCAGGTCTTGATATTTCTAGTGCAGCTGCAGCAAAAGGTATGAAAGTTGCAATTGTTGAAAAGGGTCCAATGGGTGGCACATGCCTTAATCGGGGTTGTATACCCTCAAAAATATTGATTCATTCTGCTGATATTCTAAAAACAATTAGAGAATCTGGCAAATTTGGTATCGAAGTCGGTAAAATTAAGATAGACTTTCAAAAAATCATGCAACACTCTTTTATAGTCGATCAAGATTCTCAAAAGATAGAGCAAGCAATCCTCTCAAATCCAAATCTAACTCTTTTCAAAGGCGAAGGTAAGTTTGTTGGCCATAAAATACTACAAATCGGAGATAAACAAATAACTGCAGACAAAATAGTTATTGCTGCAGGTACCCGTCCATCTATACCACCAATTGAGAATTTGAACAAAGTTCCATATAAGACAAGCGATCAAATGCTAAGAGTCGAAAAACTTCCAAAAAAACTCATAATTGTTGGTGGTGGTTATATTGCATGCGAACTTGCTCATTTTTTCGGTACCCTTGGTTCTGAAGTTACAATCTTACAAAGAAATATTCGTCTTCTTCCAAATGAAGATGAAGAAATTGGGCAGAAGTTCACAGATATTTTTTCAACGCAACACAAAGTGAAACTTGGTTTTCCAGTTCTTAAAGTAGAGAAAAAAGGATCTAAAATTTTAGTGCATGGTAAGGATGAAATTGTTGAAGGAACTACCTTTTTCATTGCAACTGGCAGAACTCCAAATACTGATATTTTAGATGTTATAAAAACAGGAGTTACAACTAATAGCAAAGGATACATAGAAACTAATGAGTTCATGGAAACAAATGTTGAGGGAATTTGGGCAATTGGTGATATTGTTGGGAAGTATTTATTCAAACATTCTGCAAATCTAGAGGCAGAATATGTTTCCATTGCAATACTAAATCCAGAACACAAACGTCCTGTTGATTATACTGCAATGCCTCATGCTGTTTTTTCCAATCCACAAATTGCAGGTGTTGGTCTAACTGAACAAGAATTGAGAGAACAAGGAACAGATTATCTAATTGGCAAATATGAATATCAACATACTGGTATGGGGGAGGCACTGTTAGAAAAAAATGGTTTTGTTAAATTCATAACTGATTATGAAGGAAAAATCTTAGGTTGCCATATTATTGGTCCTGAAGCATCAACGTTGATCCACGAAGTATTAGTTTCAATGAAAGCAGGTAAATCTCATGTTAATGACATTCTACATACAATTCACATTCACCCTTCATTGAGTGAAGTTGTACAAAGAGGAGCTGGATCAGTTTAATTTCTTTTATGTATTATTGAATTTAACAATGGCAGTTCACTTACAGTGATGTAAGTTGCATCTGCTGCTTTTCTTATTTCATCTATTGGTACTAAATCTGCAAATACCCTCCCAGTTGCCCTTACTGATTCATAATCGAGTACGTTTCCTGCACTGTGTTTTAATTCTCCGGGAGTTAGATCAAGTATTTTTGGTAGATCCTTTACTTCGCATATCCCAGCTCCTAAAAGTACTAACCTTACTACTTCTCTTGCGGCATTGCTATGTTCATTATTAAGATCCATATTATATCCAAATATCATAGCTAGGCTCATTGTTCCTGGACCATATGCAATCTGACTGAGCATTGCAAATGCTTCATCCATCATACTATGAAAATTTAATCCATCTAAAAGATGGTGGGTTTTTTCGTGAACTGCTATTGTTTGTAATTGTGCATTTGTAATATTAACAAACCAAAGATCCGGATCATGGTGTGCGTGTTCCATAATTGCCTGATAAAACAATTTCCCGCCGAGTATCCCTATTAATCCTTTGCGAAGTTGATTTACAAGTTGCGGATTTTGTGATGCTTCAATTAACGATCTCCTATCAATATCCTCAGATCCAATGCGCTGTGACCTTTCATGGCTATCTCCTATACTATCTACAACCGATGTAGTCAGACCAACAGCTCTCGAAACATCTAAAAGTATTAATGGTTCGCATTCTCCTTCACGGGAGTAACACTCACCCATATTTCCAGATCCTATATCAACATAACGAACATACGCATATAATCTAGTATCACCGATTGTTTTTGCTTCATTTATAACAGGGCCAACAGAACCTTTACCATCTCCTATTGCTATTCCATTCCTTGCAAACGTCCTATGTATTCTAGTGAGTTCTCTTCCAGTTATTCTTAGCCCAAGATAATTGTCTGTTCCTCTCATTTGCATTATGGCATTCTCTATTTCGTTTGCTGTTCCTCTGTCTCCACATCTGCTTGCTAACAATGCAACAGCTTCAAGATTTGAGATTGTGTCTAATACCCCGTTACTTACTATTTTTGTTCTATCTCGCATTAGTTCAAACCCAGAACTTCTTGTCAATGCACCTGTAAATGTTTGTTTTACTTTTGAGAATGCAATTGCAGCAGGCATCATAGCAGATTGGTATGGGGACATGTGTCCTGCTAAGTCTTGGGGTACATAGCATTTTCTATTTGTTTCTAACCTATTTCTAAGTCTATTAACTGACATTTGCGTGACTAGCCCTCCTTATAATCTGATAATTAGTATGTTACAGTTTAAATATTTTTATGTTGTACGATTTGGCTATTTTTAAAAAGTGTCCCGTCAGCCTGATTTGAACAAGCAACCTGTCGGTATCTACTGGTGTAGATAATTCTCGAAAAAACCGAGTAAATCAAAGCTACAGCCGACCGCTCTACCGTTGAGCTATGACGGGATGAGAAAGAAAAATACTGGGAAGTTTTTATAAAGATACCTTAAGACAGTTACTTTTCTATGAACACCGGAGTAATGCTTAATGGTACTGAATTTGCTGATTTTTGATCTGGATTCTTTATCATCGGACTATTTCCATTCATCTCTGTTACTATGTATGTTATCTCAACAGTTCCACTTCCAAGATAACTGCTTAAATCTGTTTCTACTTCACTTTCGTTAAAGTTCCATGCAACATAAACTTCTGTTCCATTTACATCAAATTCAAACAATCTTGTGTTATTAAAACTAAGATCATCAACATCCCCAATTGTAAAGTCTCCTAGTTTTTCTCTCATTATTTTATAAGTATAATAATTTGGTTTTGTGTCTCTTAGTGCCATGTGATACCAAGGTCCTGTCCAGTAACCCCCACCTTGATTTCCACCTATCCCCCAATGCTGTCTTTCAAGACCCATCGCAGCACTCATAGCATGGAATTTCACTACATATTCAGCATCTTCTTTGTCTGTAGCTGTACCAAAATATGAATCTCCTGCAGGATCATCCGGTCTGTCAGCAGGATTCTTGAATGCTCCTCCTCCTTCTATGCACCATATTGGTTTTTCATAACCATATTTTTTCATCGTGTCTTTTACATATTCGATTTCCCCTTCCATGAATGTTTCCTTCTCAACATAAAGATGAAGATCAACAATGTCAAAATAATCTTTCCCATCTCTAAGTATCTTTTCCCAGCTTTCTTTTCCATTTTGCAATGCTGTACTATTATTTAGTTGTCCTCTTGTAAATTTGATTCCTTTCCACACCCCAGCATCAGGATCATCTATGTATCCCTCAGAGTAAGCATAAAGTCTCCCAAAATTAGGCATATATAGTCCAGGAATCATAATCTTTGCATCAGGATTTGCCTGCTTTATGGAAGGTGAGAGTTTCTTTAAAAATGCAAGGTATTCATCAGGATCTTCGGCATGCCATTCCTCAACAATGTGGTGAACTCTTACTGAGTATTTTAGACCTGGCATATCGTCAATCCCATCACCATCATAACGTTCAGCGCATGCATTCACAAAATTAACAAGATATGGCATTTTCTCATCATTCGGATCAAGTGGATCTATAGTAAGGCCATAGGTTTCTGGACCATTATACTCTCTGTTAAATGCTATGAAAGCATCACCAATATTTCCTGATCCTCTTTCCTGCATTATTTCAAGTATTTTTCCTGCGACCTGAGCTCTTACTGCAGGATCAAAACTATTGTAAAGATAGGAATGTACAATCGTAATATCAGCGTCTATCTCCTGTAGCCATTTTACTTCTTCATCTAGTTTAGACCAGTCATATACTCCAGGTTCTTTTTCTATTTGGAACCAAATCGCATGTGGCTGTAGGGAAGCCCAAGACATACCCAAATCTTTCACATAACTCGTTTCATCTTTGCTTATTATGCTCCATCCAAAGAACATATTCTTGTTGTCGAATGGATATGGTTTTACTGTTGTATTCGTAATTTGACTTAAATTTTGTGTAGTGTTATTTGTTGAAATTTGGTTTGAAATATTGACTCCAGTTTGTTGGTTTCTCCCTCCGCACCCTGCCATAAGCAGATTCAACAAAACAAGCGCAATAATCAGCGCTCCAAACTGCCTTGCCATATATCAATTATAAACCACTACATTATTTAATGATTAAAATGAGTTTTTCCTCACCTTCATATTCTAGAAATGTTTATAATATCTTGAAATCTATTACTTATTATGACTGAAAGAATGGTTGAACCAGAACGTGATCAAACTCAAACAAGCAGACGACTTTCTGTAGCTAATGATTTTGTAAGGCTTGCCATAAATATGATTCCAGAATTGAACAAAACTGGAAAAGTAAGCGCTGACGATATAAATTGTGTTACCCTATTCCAGTATGTTGCAAGGCACATGGAAGTTACTGCATTTTATCATATGAGGCGCCTTGCAGGTCAACCAACAGAGACACTATCCGATATTGCTGGAGTTAGTAGAACCACCAAGTTTGATTTGGATGATGCAAATCTTAGAACTGGTGATAGAAAATTTTATATTTTCAGAGGCAATGATCTTGATGGAATAAAAAAAGCAGTTGAAACACACGGTTCTGGTCTTGTGATATTTTTTGGACAGCGTTTTGGTCCAGAAGATGCACGCGAGCGTGCCGAATCAGAAATTAGTATAGTTGATGGTGACAAAACCTATGTTGCTGCCCATGTGGCATTTGCAATGAGTCCAGAATATTTGCATCTCATATTAGAAGATGAACACTGTAGGGTTAATTTTCAGGAGGGTAGTTCAACTTCTCAAAAAATAGGGTATAAACCTGCCAGTGAAGGTGGATTTGCTTTAATACAGGCCCACACAGGTGATAGTGCAGCGACCATAGATGATCTTGATTATTATACAAGCAGGACCTTTGGAAGGTCTGCTTTAATCTTCATCCCTTCTGAGGAACTTGTTTCTGAGAACCAGACTGTGCTTGCGCAGCGTTAGTTATGACTGCAAAACCATCATAACCAACTCTCGTAAAAAAATCTACTAGGTATTCTTCAGTAACTACTTTTCTAACAGTTTCATCGGGGAATGGATTTGCATGAATAACATATCCATTTCCAGTTGATATTGCAGTGTGGTAAACCCAGTAATTAGTTCCTGGTAATGGAGCATCACTAGTGGAGGAATCTGCATATAAAAAGAAAATATAATCTCCTTCGTTGAGTGCTGCATTTACTCTAGCAGGATCTCTTAAGTATTCTTCAGTGTTATATACCGCACTAATTCCACCAAGTTGTTTGGCTAATTTAGTTGGCATACCACTTAGTTTTCTCCAATTGGTTCCAAATACCTCAGCATGTGCTAGGAACAACACCCCCAAACAATCAATTTCTTCGTGGCTTCTGCCTCCCCATCCATATTTCACGCCCAAATATCCTCTTGCAGCCAAAACTGTTGGGTTTGTTGTTTCTAGGGTTGGTGGTCTTACAAGTTCTGGTTCTTCTTTTGAAATTTCCACTATTGGTTGTTCTATCTTAACTTCATGCGTCAAAGTCTCTGGAGTTGGTGGTTTAGTTTTTTCTGTTTTAGGTGCGCATCCTACTAATATGGCAACGCTGGCAAGTGGTAGGATTGGGAGTGCTAGTTTTTCAAGAATTGGCCTGGGTTGTTTCCAAGTTCTGGTTTGTGTTCTTTGATTTTCTTCCCTTCTTAATCTCAATATCTTCAACCCTTTCTAGATGTGTTGATAAATAGTATAATATGTTGGGAATTTAAATGTTTATTTTTTATCTAATTCCAGTTTTAATCTTTCTATACAATATCGTTTCATGGATTTCATGGCAACAATACTACAAAATTCAAAAACAATCGCAGTTGTTGGTCTTTCAGATAAAAAAGACCGTCCAAGTTTTGTTGTTGCTAGTTATCTTCTTGCAAAAGGCTATGTGATTTTTCCAGTAAATCCAAATCTCAGTGACTGGCGTGGAATTAAAGCATACAAATCACTTTCAGAAATTAAAGAAAAAATAGACATTGTTGATATTTTTAGAAAAAGTGAAGATGTGCTGCCAATTGTTCAAGAAGCAATTTCATTAAATCCAAAACCACAAACAATATGGATGCAATTAAGTGTGATTAATGAAGAAGCAGCTAAAATTGCCAGAAATGCTGGATTGAATGTAATCATGGACAAATGCATAAAGATTGAACATTCATTGCAAGCTTCCCAATAACATTTTTCTCATTTCTACAGGTTCTACTTGTTTTATTGCTTTTAATGTAGCATCAATTGCACTTTCACTGTCAGCATAAATGGTAAATAATTTATCTCCAATCTCTACTCTATCTCCTCTTACTCTATGTAAAAACACACCTGCTCCTTTGTCTCTAGGAGAGCCTGCAATCCTTGCTATTTTTGCTATTGTTTTGTTGTCTATGTGGAATATGCTTCCTGCTACTTTTGATGTGATTGTGTGGGTATATGCACCAATTCGAATATCTGATGTTTTTACTTTTGGATTGCCACCCTGGAGTTCAACAATCTCTCTAAATTTGGCAAGTGCCTTTCCATTTTTAAGTGCAGTCTCAGCTACTTTGTAACCCCGACCTCTATCAACATTACCGCATAATTCAATTAATTTTCCTGCCAGAAGTAAACTCTTATGTCTTAGGTCATCAGGACCTTTTCCTTCAAGAACATCTAGAACATCAATACATTCAAGAGCTGGTCCAACTCCATTTCCAACTGGTTCTGCTCCATCTGTTATTACTGATTCTATCTTTATCCCGAGTCTTTCGCCAACATCAATGAAATGTTTTGCTAATTCGTTTCCGCGTTCCATATATGGTACTTTTACTCCCCTTCCAACTGGTATGTCTATTATTGTGTATTCTGCACCAACACTCTTCTTCTTACCTAGAATACTTGCAAGAAGCATACCTTCTGGATCAAGACTCAGAGGATGTCTAACTCGTATTAATTTATCATCAACAGGTGCAAGTCTCATTCCCCCTCCCCATACAATTGCACCTTTTGCTTTCAATACCATGGAGCGGAGCTCATCCATATTAAATGTAACGTCGGCAAGAACTTCCATAGTATCTGCAGTTCCTGAAGCTGAAGTAATTGATCGTGATGATGTCTTTGGCATGTATAATCCAAGTGAAGTTATTATGGGTACAACAATCATTGTTGTTCTGTTTCCTGCAACTCCACCAATACAATGTTTATCAAGAATAGGGTGTTTACCTAAATTCAATTGATCTCCTGATTCTACTGTTGCTTCAGCTAATGAAATTATTTCATCATCAGTGAAACCATTTATGTATGCTGCAGCAATCCATGCAGATGTTTCAATCTCACTTAATTTGTCTTGCATTATCTCTTTGACAATCGTTCTTATCTCATGTGAATTCAAAGGTATATTATCTAATTTTTTCTTTATATAAGATGTTGATTCTGGTCTGTCCATGTGAACTATTTCGACCAAGTCTCCTTTCTTTAACTTGTGCCAATTAGTAAGATCCCTGAAAATCCCAACCTCTCCGGGTTCAACTATCTCGTCACTTACATCCACTATCGTTATTATGCCTTTTCCATCGTGTTTTAGCTCTGTTCTGTATCCCCAATACATATCATGCTCTTGGGCCTCTGTTTTGTTCAGTACAATGATATTTTTACCAGTAAATATATCTATTGGTTTTACTTTACATACGTACTTTTTCAGTTTCCAAACATCAACTTTTTTTGTTTCGCTTTCTACATATTCTGCCATCAAAATCATCTCATTCGTATAATCTTATTCCTAGTTTTTGAGTTGCCATTGTAAAAAATGATTGTGGGGGTATAACTCCTAATTCAGTTATATACCCATTAATGTATTTTGACGATGTTGCCTCAAATGCCGGGTTCTTTATCTTTACTCTCTTTGGTGCTCTATCCCAAACTTCTTTATGGTCCCTTTCCTCTATTTTTTCTCTAGTTCCAAATATTGTCATTGGACTGTATTTTGATAGTTCGGCTGCACTATAGAAAGAAACATCATTTGTTTTTGCAATGTGTGCTAGTGTTGCAGTGCCTATTTTATTTATCAAATCCCCTCTTGAAGTTATCGAGTCAGCACCAACTATCACAATATCTGCTTTTTTCATGAAAAGATGCATTGCACCATCAACTGCCAAAGTAACATCTATGCCTGCTTTGGCCAATTCTGCTGCTGTAACCCTCCCTTGATATCTTGGTCTCGTTTCAAATGCAACAACTTTGAATTTTTTCCTCATTTTTTTAGCCTGAATTAATATCCTTGTTGTAGTTGAAGAATGGCAGTGAGTTAATACTAATGCACCATCTGGTATTAGTTTTGCGCCGTACTCTGCCAGGTTTTTTGCATCAACTTCCATTTTTTTAACTACTTCTTTTTCATGCAAGACCAGAAGTTTAACAAGTGATTGCACAGGTACTTTCTCTTTTTTTATTTTTTCTAAACCTTGGCTCAAAAGGTTGCGCATCATTGGTTCTGTTGGCCTACTAAGAAAAAGTGCATCGACTGTTTTGTTCATTTCCTGGTAAAATGATGTTGGTGTTTTTGCCTTAGAATGTTTTGCAGCTATTGCCAATCCTTTAATTGCCATTTTTGCAACGTTTCTTGCTCCCTGGATTTTTAAGGATTTTATGTCGTCTATTATCCTTTTCACATCTCTATGCATGTCTTACTAACAGATGCTAAGAATAAATATGTTTCATTTTTTCTTTTTTAGAACTCCCTTTGCAATCTCATCTTCCATGAAAGCATAGGAAACTAGTTTTAATATGAAAAAACCAATGATGGCACCAATTGGTATTCCATAATAATATGGTTCTGGAGTTAGGAATACATTTCTACTTGGTGGAAACACTGTTTCTCCAGGGTAGAAACTCCAGTGTATGTCAAAAATAAGAATTGCAATAAATGAAATCAAGGCGCTAATGAAAATATAAATTACATCTGCAACTATCTCTTCTTTGCTTATTTTCTGCCGCTTCATGAAATACAAACTTCCTGTTTATTATTAATACTAACGTGAAAAGTTCCAATCAGTGGATCGTATTCTCCTCATGACTATTTCCGCATCTTCAAGCTCTTTTTTGCTTAATTCTCCCGGTGTAACCTCTGTTTTGAATGCAGTTCCAAATCCTTTGATGACAGCATTTTTAGTTTCTTCAAATTCAATGTCTCTACCAAGAACACTCTTCACAGAGCATACGCGTTGTTTAACATCACTCACTAATTTATCTCTTATCTTTTCATTTGGCACTTTTAAAAGTGAGAACATTTTTTCAACATCAACATCAAGAAGTAATGTTCCGTGTTGTAGAACTGATTTATGTCTTCTTGTTTGTGCGTTTCCAGATATTTTTTTCCCATTTGTTATTATATCATTTATTCCTGCGAATTGTGATTCTATGCCCAAGTTACTCAAACCACCAATCACACCTGCACATATTTGCTTATAGCTTTCCAAAATATCCTTACTCACAGTTCCACTGCTTTCAGTACATACAAAACTGTATGTCAGTTCTTTATCATGGAAAACAGCCCCCCCGCCAGTTATCCTTCTTATACAATCAATTCCAAGTGATTTGCATCGGTCTACATCGACTTCTGCATTCATGCTTTGAAAATAGCCTATGGTTACTGTTGGCGGTTCCCAAGAATATATGCTTAAAGTCGGTATGTTAGTTTTATGTGCATTAAGTGCTATTGCTTCATCCATTGCCATATTAACAAAACCAGAATTCCTACTTCTATCAAGTAGTCTTATCATTCGCTCACCAACGCGTTACGAACTGCAAATGCAATACTTTTTGCATCAACTCCTATGAGTCTTGCTCCAGTTACGTTAATTGCAGTTTCTATTTTTTCCACAAGTTCATTTTCATCTGTTTGTTTATTACATTCGATTATTGATTTTTCAATTTCCATGATGCTTTCTTCAGGATGGATGAAAAAGTCTCCCGTGATATTAATTTTCTCTATTCGTTCCCCCTCTAATTCGGCAATCACCCGCAACATCTTACCATTTGGGATTTTGTAAATAAAAGTCTTAGATACCATAATACCTATATCCACCCTCTTCATTTTAAATTCTTTGAAGAAATCTCATTATATGAAAATCTCCATAGCGGAATTGAAAAACAATTCCGACTGTCGCGAACAAATAGCAGTTCGCTCCAAGCCAGAATGGCTTAAAGTTACAAGACCCAGAGGAGATGAAGTTGCTTTGTTTAATCGAGTGAGTACAGTTGTAAAATCAAATAATCTACATACAGTCTGTGATGAAGCAAGATGTCCAAATCGTTCTGCCTGTTGGAGTTCTGGTACAGCTACCTTTATGATTTTGGGAGATACGTGTACTAGATATTGTAAATTTTGCAGTGTAAAACATGCAAGAGAAGGCAATCCTATTGATGAAACTGAATCAGAAAGACTTGCAAAAGCATCAGCAGGGCTTAGGCTTGGTTATGTTGTTATAACCTCAGTTGATAGGGATGATCTTCTTGATCGCGGGGCAAATCATTTTGCCAAATGTATTTCTGCAGTTAAATCAAAAAATCCAAATGCAAAAGTTGAAGTTTTAACTCCTGATTTTGATGGCAATAAAGACTTGATCAAAGTTGTTGTTGATTCGAAGCCAGATGTTTTTGCACATAATGTCGAAAGTGTTGAGAGGCTTGAAACCATACGTGACATAAGGGCAAAATACAAACGCTCACTCGACGTTCTTAAAATAGTAAAACAAATCGATCCAAACATGATAACAAAAAGTTCAATTCTTCTTGGTGTCGGGGAAAAAGAAGAAGAAGTTTTAGCAACACTCAGAGATCTGCGTGAAGTTGGTGTCGATGCAGTGGTACTTGGACAATATTTACAACCATCCAAACAAAATCTTCCAGTTAGTGAGTATGTTACTCCAGATCAATTCAAATTCTATGCTAAAAAAGCTAAAGAATTAGGATTTAGATTTGTTGTTTCTGAACCATTTGCAAGAACTTCCTACAAAGCAGAGCATATTTTCAAAGATTCTGAATCTCATATTTGAGCAGAACAACAGGTCAGTACTGGCTCTCTGGCAGCTTTAACTCCATCAAGTCTTTTTACTGGTAAGGTGTGGGGTGCTTTTTTTACAAGTTCTGGGTTTGTTTCTGCTTCATTCAGTATCTTTACCATTGCATCTACAAACATATCCATAGTTTCTCTTGTTTCAGTTTCTGTTGGTTCAATCATTATTGCCCCATGTACAATTAGAGGGAAATAGATTGTGGGTGCATGATAACCATAGTCTAAGAGTCTCTTTGCAATGTCCATTGTGGTTACTCCATTAGGTACCTTTTTGTCATTGAGTACGAATTCATGCTGGCAAATTCTATTGTAAGGCAATTCAAAGTGTTTCATAAGTTTCACACGCATGTAATTTGCATTGAGTACAGCATTTTCACTCACTCTTAGAAGTCCTTCTGGTCCAAGTGCACGGATGTAAGTATATGCTCTTACCAAAACACCGAAATTTCCATAAAATGTTTTTACTCTTCCGATTGAGTCTGAAATATCATAGTTCAAATAGTATTTATCGTCTTTTTTATCTACCATTGGTTTAGGTACAAAAGTTGATAATTTTTCAACTACTCCAACCCCCCCTGCTCCTGGTCCACCACCACCATGTGGAGTTGAGAATGTCTTGTGAAAATTAATGTGCATTATGTCAAAACCAGCATCCTTTGGCTTTGTAATTCCAATAATTGCATTGAAGTTTGCACCATCGCAATAAACCAAACCACCTTTTTCATGGACTATTTTACAAACTTCAACTATATTCTGATCAAAAAGTCCAAGTGTATTCGGGTTGGTGACCATAAGCCCTGCTGTTTGTTCGTCTACTTTTGATCTCAGGTCTTCTAGATCGACATTTCCATTACTATCACTTTTCACACCCACTGATTCGAGTCCACAAAGAGTAACACTTGCTGGGTTGGTTCCGTGTGCTGAATCAGGTATTAATATTTTTTTCCGTTTTTGGCCATTTTTTTCAAAATAAGCCTTCATTATCATAACTCCAACTAATTCACCATGTGCTCCTGCAGCAGGTTGTAAAGTAAAACAATCAAAACCAGTTACCTCGCACATCATTTCCTGCATTTCATACATCATTTGCAATGCTCCCTGAGATAATTTTTCAGGTTGCAGTGGATGTATATTGGTAAATCCATTGAGTTTTGACATATCTTCATTTATTTTTGGATTATATTTCATCGTACAACTTCCAAGAGGATAGAATCCAAGATCAACACCATAGTTTTTTCTACTCAATGCAGTGTAGTGTCTTACAACTTCAATTTCACTTAATTCAGGTATTTCAAGTTTTTTTCTAATGTGTTTTTCATCTATTCCAAGTTCACTATCTGGATAATTAGAATCATCAAATGTTACTGCGTTTCTTCCTTTGCCACCACAATCAAATATGGTTTTCATAGTGATCCCTCCAAAGCAGTGAAAAATTCATCAATATCTTTCTTGGTGTTCATCTCAGTAAATGAAACAAGAACACGGTCTTTCATGTCAGGATAAAATGGCCAGAGTTTTAGTCCAATTATGAACTTTTTCTTAACAAGTTCATCAAAAACATTTTCTGCCTTAGGAATCCCAACACAAAACTCATTGAAACAATTAGCATTGTGCACTTTCATATTCATGTCACTAAACTTCTTTTTTGCATAAGCCGTATTCCTAGCACATATTTCTGATGCTTTTTGTAATCCATTTTTTCCAAGCATAGATAGATGAATGGTTGCAGCAAGTGCACACAATGCCTGATTGCTGCAAATATTGCTTGATGCCTTTTCTCTTCTAATATGCTGTTCTCTTGCCTGTAAGGTTAATATGAAACCATCCTTTCCTTCACTATCTTTTGTTTTACCAACAAGCCTACCAGGTATCCGCCTCATGAAATCATTTTTGCATGCTATCACACCCAAATGCGGCCCTCCGAAAGCCATTGGATTACCAAAGCTCTGCGCTTCACATGCTGCAATATCCATCCCAAGCTCTCCTGGCGATTTTAGTAAACCAAGCGCATACATCTCCTGTACGGATGCTATTGCTACTGCACCTTTTGCATGTGCTAGTGAAGATATTTTTTCAAGATCCTCTAGTGTACCAAAAAAATTTGGATATTGTACAATAACACATGCTGTTTTTTCATCAATTATTTTTTCTAGTTCTGAAATGTCTGTTTCGAGTTTACTATCAAATCCAATCTCCACTATTTCAAGTTCGTTTGCAGTTGCATATGTTTGTACCACTGCTCTATATTCTGGATTTACAGTTTTGCTGATGATTATTTTTTTCTTTTCATTATGGTTCTTCGCCATCATCACAGCTTCAGCAAGTGCAGATGCTCCGCAATACATAGATGCATTGGCAAGATCCATGCCAGTTATCTCTGAAATATATGTCTGAAATTCGAAAATTGCCTGTAAAATCCCCTGTGATATTTCTGGTTGATATGGGGTATATGCAGTATAAAACTCACTTCTATAAGCCAAATGGCCAACTGCAGAAGGAATAAAATGATTATAGCATCCTGCACCTAAAAAACTTATGTACTCCCTGGTACTTGCATTTTTTTTACTTAAAGATTCAACTAGTTCAGATACACTTTTTTCATCCATTCTTTTTGGAATTTTCAATCCATCCTTTATGAGGATGTTTTCAGGTATGTCTACAAACAGATCTTTAATTGATTTTACTCCTATTTCCTTCAACATTTCCTCTCTGTCTTTATCAGTATTTGGTGCAAAATCCATAGAAAACACCTAGTGTTGATTTTCTTTTAGGTATTGTTCGTATTGCTCTGGATCAAGAAGAGTTTTTGATTGATCCATTGAGCTTAATTTTATCTTTACTATCCAACCATTTCCGTATGGGTCCTGGTTTATATTTTCAGGTGTTCTACCAAGCGCTTCATTAACCTCAACTATCTCACCTGACATCGGAGCATAAATATCGGATACACTCTTTACGCTTTCCACTACTGTCACCCTCGTTGCCTGTTCTACTAGCTTTCCTTTTTGGGGAAGCTCGACAAATACAATGTCGGTTAATGCATGTTGCGCATAATCAGTTATGCCAATAATCCCAAACTCTCCCTCGATTTTTATCCATTCATGTTCCTTTGTATACATTCTGTCTTTTGGAATGTTTGTCAAAAAATCACCTTTTTCTTTTGTAAAAGGGCCTCTCTACTACTTTTGCTTTGTGTACAGTCCCCCTTATAAGAATGTCTAGTTCTGTTCCAACTTCGGAAAATTCTTTTTCAACATAGCCAAGTCCAACTGGCTTTTTTAATGTCGGGCAGTAGCTGCCTGATGTCACCACTCCGATATTCTTTCCATCAACTTGAAATTCATAGCCATGTCTTGCTATGGCACTTCCAATCATTTCAAAACCCACGAGCTTTTTCTTTACTCCATCTGCAAGTTGGGTTTCCAATGCCTGTTTTCCTATAAATTCTTTTTCAAATGCAACGACTTTATCAAGCCCTGCTTCAAGAGGGGTGTGTTGGTCATCCATATCGTTTCCATAAAGCATCATTGCACACTCAAGTCTGAGTGTGTCTCTTGCTCCCAATCCGCATGGTTTTATGCCAAATTCACTTCCATTGGTAAGGATATCTTCCCATATCTTTACTGTGTTTCTGTCATCGGAATATATCTCGAAACCATCCTCACCAGTGTAGCCAGTTCTACTTACTATACAATCAAGGCCAGACACCTTCCCCTCAACAAATTTATAGTATTTTAGGAGACTAAAGTCTATGTCTGATATTTTTGACAGGGTGGCTTGTGCATTCGGTCCTTGGAGATCAAGTTTCATTGTTGTCTGGCTAACATTTGTTAATTTTACATCAAGTCCTTTTGCATTTTCAACAAGCCAATTATAATCTTTTTCTATGTTTGAAGCATTTATAACTACAAAATATTTCTTATCGTTGAATTTATAAAAAAGTAGATCATCTATTACTGTTCCTTTTGGATAGAGCATTGTACTATATTTTATGCTATTATCTTTCATCCCAGTGAGGTCACGGGTAAGGCATTTTTGTAATAAAGTGAAAGCATCATTTCCTTCAACCCATATCTCGCCCATATGACAAATATCGAAAATACCAACTTTCTGTCTGACTGTATTATGTTCATCTATGATGCTTGTATAATACACTGGCAGTTCCCAACCTGCAAAATCAATAACATGCCCACCAAGCTTAACATGTTGTTCATAAAGAGAAGTTTTCTGTGGCATATCACTCATTTCACGTTAATATTTATAACCGCGTGTTTTTTCTTATGGCCATCTCCACCCCGACCTTTAGCAAATCATAGGTCTTTGAGACTGAGGGGCAATAGGCATTTTCATAATCTAGCATGTCAGTGAGTTTTGCATTTGAATATATTGCCTGTGCAATAAGGTTTATTCTATTTGTTGCACCAAACCCATATCCTTGCGCACCTAGTATTCTTCCACTTCCTTTTTCTGCAACTAATTTAAGCATTATTTTGTTGTTCTCTGGAAATGGTTCTGGTATGGCAAATGCATTTATCTTTGATGTTATTATTTCCATACCTAATTTTTTGGCTTCCCCTTCGGTTATGCCAGTTGATGCAACTTCATACCTGTCTATTCTTGATACAAAAGTCCCTAAGGTTCCAATATACTTTCTATTGCCCCCAACTGCATTAACACCTGCAACCATTCCCTGAAGATATGCAATTGTTGACAACTTCGCATTACATGGTTTTTTTGTTATGAAATTAAAAGCATGGCAGCAATCTCCTGCTGCATAAATATCTGGATCAGAAGTTTGCATAAGTTCATTAACTGAAATATTGCCATTTTCAATCTCAACAACATCTTGTGCAAGTTCAATGTTTGGTCGTACTCCTACTGCCAAAACCACCATATCTGTTTCTATTTCTGAATTTTCCAAAATTATTTTTTTGCCAACAATTTTCTGTACTTTCGAATTCAGAAGTAGGTCGATACCATTTTTTCTTATTTCATCTTCTAGCAAACTAGAAAGCTCATTGTCAAATGATTGTTGCATAACAGAGCCAAATGCTTCGGCTATTGTTACTTTTAGTCCTGCTTTTTTTAATGCAAAAGCTGTTTCTATCCCTATTGCGCCTGCACCTATGACAACCGCAGATTCAAATTCTTTTATTTTCTTACTTACTGCTTCTGCATCTTGAAAAGAGTACAATCCAAATGCGTTTTCAATCCCCTCTATTCTTGGTTTGAATGCTTTACTTCCAGTCGAAATAAGCAGTTTATCATAAGAAACTGATTTTGTTCCCCCATCCTTTGTCAATTCAACTTTTTTATTTTCCTTATCTATTTTTGTTACCCGGGCAAATGTTATATGTTCTATGCGCATTTTTCCAAGCATTGGATCGTGCTTGGTATCCTCTAATTTTATTGTACCATCCAATGCAAATGGTAAATAACAACTGTGTGCAAGGTAGTCTTTTTCATCAATAACACAAATTTCAGCATCTGGATTTTGTTTTCTTGCATAGAGTGCTGCAGCAAAGCCTGCAGGTCCAAAACCAACAATAACTAGCTTCATGATTAGTTAGGAGTACAAATAATTTATATGATTATATGTGAGAATCAGGTGTTAAATAAATAGAAAATTAAAAAATAAAAGATATTTAGTTTCAACCAAAAAGATTTGCTAAACCTTCAGCTGCTTGTTCTTCTTTCTTTCCTTCGTCTTCCTTCTTTTCTTCTTTCTTTGCTTCAGCTGCAGGAGCTGCTGCAACTGGTGCTGCTGCAACCATGGTTGATTGCTTTAGAAGGTCTTCGAAGTTTACTCCTTTTACTGCTTCTGCAAGAACTTTTGCTCGGGCTTCATCTACCTCTGCTCCGCTTGCTTTAACTACAGCTACAATTGCCTCTTGGCTAACTTCCTTTCCAGCTCCGTGCAAAACAAGCACGGCATGCAAATATGGATCTACTTTCATTTCATATACACCTTTTTTCTTTATTATTTACCCATACTCTCACAAGCTACACCTTGCTTTACTGCAGAGGTGAGAAGCTGCTCGATTGAGCTGGATGAATATAATCCTCCGTTTAATGAGAAACTAATTCCTTGTTTTACTGCTTCACCCAAGAGCATATCGATGTTCTGCTCAGTTGGGTATTTGACATTCAATGAGAAATTCAATGCCTGTGACAAGCTAACTTGCATATCTACGTTTATGGTATCACATATATCCAAAAGATCTCTTGAATAAATGTATTCTCCGTCAAATCCAAATATCAAATTAGCCATGACTTCAAAAGGCATGACACTTAGTGTCTGGAGTGCTTTAGCTTTTGCTTCGGTTATTTTTTCTCCGCTTTTAGCAACAACACTCTCTTTTGCTATTGTTATTTTACCTGCTTTAATCTGCGCATTTAGTCCTGCTGCCTTAAGTTCAGATAATGCTGGTCCTGCAGGAAGGTCAGTTTCACCTTCTGGGACAATTATATCTACTACAGCAACATCCCCTATCTTGGCTGCTCGTTTCTTCTTATTTTGTTTGAAAAATGAATTGAGTTCATATGCAGATTGATTTGTGTAAATAAGTGCAACTGGTTTGTTACATTCACCTACTTTGGCTGCAAGTTTTTTGTTTGCTGCAAGCACCCTGCTTACAACGGGTTTCTTAAGAACTAAAACTTGGCCCCCACCCTCTCTTACTTTCTTTCTAATCGATTGGAAAAGAGCATCAGGAAGCTTTCTTAAGTCAAGCATTGCAACTGTTTTATATTTTTTCATATCTTCCAATGCTTTCTGTACCTGTTCTACTTTTTTCTTTACTCGTTTTCTATTAATATCAGTTTTGTAAGTCATACCCTCACCTAAACAACTTTTATTGGCTTACCCATTGTAAGTTTTACGTAAACCGATTTGATGTTACCTTCATTTACTTTGTTTTTCACAGCATCATATACTGCTTCTGCGTTGTCAACAAGTTCTTCTGCTCCCATGATTTCAGTTCCGATTAATGCTTGGGCAACTGGAAGGTATTTTCCTTTTGATACAATTCTTATACTATTCTTTGATTTTTTTATCAAGTCAGATACACTCCCTACTATTGGTTTTGGAAGCTTACCTCTCTTACCTAAATACTGACCAAGTGATTTAGCAACTGCACCCATCAAACTTGGTTGTGCGAGTAAGAAATAGTTGTCTGCCAAGTCACTTACCTTTGCTGGTTCTGAATATGAAGGTATGGTGTCGGGGGTTATTATAAGGTCTGCACCTGCTTTTTTTGCTTCATCAGCTGTACTGCCTTCTGCAAAAACTGCTGATTTGAGTTCCTTACCACCTTTACCTTTTGGTAATACAATATCAAGGTTAAGTCTATTTTCACTCTTAGAGAAATCAATTCCTCTCATGTTTATGATTATCTCTACGCTTTGTTTGAATTTTCTTTTCCCTTTTTCTTCAAGAGCCAGTCCAATGGCTTCAATTAGTTTTTTCTTATCCATAATAAAGCCCTCCTACTCTGTTTCGTTGATTTGCTTCGCAAATACGAAACCATTCCCAGTAGTACAACGGGTAAGAATAATCTTTTATGAGACGTGTTTAAAAACCTATCCTCGATGCTTTTTAGTTGTTATATACCTGTTTTGCATAAATCATTGATAGTTTTTCATCATATTTGTCTGTTTTTATGACAACGTCAAAACCATTTCTTCTGAGAAGACCGGCTATCCATTTGCTGTCTCTTCCATCTCCTTGATAGTGACATTCCATTGCTATCTGTCTTATCATTCCTAAAACATCAATTGGAAGCCTTCTAAGTATCTCATATTCTGCCCCCTCACAGTCCATTTTGAGAAAATCAATTCTTCGTAGCCTATTCTGGTCAACTATATCAGTGAGAGTTGTTGTCCTTACTGTTATCTCGCTTCTGGTTTGTTCGGTTCTATGTATTGAGTGTCCACCAGTATTTCCTGGATCAATATACAAAGTTAGGGACCCAGCTCTGTCTGATACTGCCTCCTGTCTTGCAATAACATTCCCTATCCTATTTATGGCAAGATTAGTGGCAAGTAAATTGAAATTATCTGGATTTGGTTCAAAAGTATAAACTCTGCCATGGGATGCCATTTTTGCAGCTAAAACAGAGAAAATTCCTATATGTCCCCCAATTTCAACTATAGTATCCTCTCTTCCTATGGATAATTCACCTGGAAAATAACCTCGTCTGAATACAACTTCATTTAGAACATACCTGTCTACAGTTCCTGCTCTAACAACGAATCTAGTTCCATCTCTTAGAGTATAACTCATCTTATCTGAACCAGCTAGGCCCACACAATCCATAAGATATGTTCCCCAATTCTCAAGTCTATGTACTGACCTGGCTGCTGTTTGAAGTTTGGTTGGTATGGCTCTGGCTAAGCTCTGAAGTCTTGTGGTATTCATAGTAACACAATCTATTATTTTATCTAACAATATTTAAAGCTGTTGGAAATGTTTTATTAAATCGAAGAATGTGACATTCATTTATATTTTTTACTCATAGTAATACTTGATAATGTATCGCAGAACAGTTCAACACAGTAGTTATGCTATCTTACCTGCCACAAAGCCTAATGGGAAATCTAGAGAGAATGTAGATCTATTAGTAAGTAAGTCTGGTGGTAGTGATGAAGTTCTTGGGATTTTTGTAACGCGTCTAGTTGCATCGAGTAATCGAGCTGCACAATCAAGTCTAAAAAAACTTGAAACAGATGGAACTAGGTTATCCTTTGTTTATGATGGTCCTGCACCAGTAACTGATGAAAGAACAGCCAGGTTTAATCTAACTCAATATGTTTATCTTGTTTATAGACCAGTCTCTAATGATGCAGTTTCTACATTTCAAAGAATTAGAGAAGATGCTCATCAAGAGCATCATGTTGAAAGACAACAACAATAACCTAGAGTTCACCTACTCTTCTTTTCATTTTCTTTCTAAGTCTTTTGCGCTTTTTCTTTACCCATTTCCAGCGCATTCTGTTTTTCTTTTTCCATTTTCTTGGTTTTGCACCCATCATTTCACCTAGTAATGTTAATTGTGGAAGAATAATTTAGCGTTCCGCTTAAATATCTATTGGTAGTTTACTTTTTGGAGGTATTTTTATGGAACATAAGATAGAAGGAGAGGTAATGCAGGCGTTAACTCTTGAATTGGAAGCTGGCGAAGAGGTATTTGCAGAATCAGGTGCAATGGCTTGGATGACAGATAATGTTAGTATGGAGTCATATATGCGTGGCGGACTTGGAGCTGGATTAGGGAGAATGTTCACAGGAGAATCACTTTTTATGGTTAGATATAAGACAACAGGAGGGAAAGGTCTTGTTACTTTTGCTCCTTCATTCCCAGGTAAAATCCTAAAATTAGAAATAGTACCTGGAAAAGAAATGATTTGTCAAAAGGATGCGTTTTTAGTTGCACAAGAAAGTGTGCAGTTTGAAACAATCTTCAAAAAGAAACTTGGTGTTGGTCTTTTTGGTGGTGAAGGATTCTTACTTCAAAAACTTTCAGGAAATGGTCTTGCATTTGTTGAAATAGATGGAGAAGTTTTTGAGATGGATCTTAAGGAAGGAGAAAAAATGAAAGTTGATACTGGTTCAATAGCTATGTTTGAACCAACTGTCAAATATGACATCCAGATGGTGAAGGGTGTGAAAAATATGCTTTTTGGTGGTGAAGGGCTTTTCCTTGCAACCCTGGAAGGTCCTGGTAAAGTCTGGTTGCAGACAATGCCAGCAAGTAGTCTTGCACAAAAGATAATCCCGTATATCCCATCAAGATGATGGTATGGATAAGATAAAATTATCTAGCAACGATTTGCTTTTTGCAGCTGCTGCGTTGTCTGTTATTCTGATAATAGCAGTATTCGTAGTCGTTGCTATTCTTGTTCTTTTTACTATTGGTTCGCCATTTGTACTTTTCAGTACCATCCTTGGTTTTGGTGTTTTTGGTATTTTTGCTTTGATTGGCCTTGCCATAGCTACCATAAGTTTTTGGTATGTAATCTATGCGTTTATCAAAAATTATTTTGATGGCAATGATGATATTAAGTCTACTAAGAATTATTCTATAAACAGAATTAAAAAAAGTTGAAAATTAGCTTAATGATATTTTTACGAATACATTTGTTGGGACTTTTATCCTTAATATCTGTTTGATATATTTTTCATCGCCCTCAACATCACAAAGTCTCTTATGGACTCTCTTTTCCCAATGTTCGTATGTGTCTGTTCCGTCTCCACACGGAGTTCTTCGGCATGCGATTTCCATTTTCCTTCTTGGGAGCCTGACTGGACCTATGAATGTCATACTTAAGGTTGTAGATAAATTCTTTATTTGATCAACTACATTATCGAGGGCAGCAGGGTCCTCACCACTAAGTTTAATCCTAACTTTTGTCATGTAATACCTCTAAATAAGCAAAAATTGCGAATTAGATATTAATTTACAAAGGTATTTAAACCAGACGATTATCTTGTTTTTAATCGTTCTTTTATGGATATTCTTAGTGGTAGAATATGAATACCCATGTCTTATAAATAGTTTGTGCCAATCCTTTAGTGTGCAAAAATTCAAACCATCAGAAGTAAGAGAGGCTGCTTTAGATAGGATAAAGAAAATACAGCCACTATGCGAAACAATCCTTGGTAGGAAATTAGATGCTAATGTGAAAGTTCGCGTACATGGAAGATTAGTTACTGGTTTTATGTTTGATATCTGGTACCCATGTAAAAAAGCATTTACTGTTCCATTTTCTGATGTTGCTTCTGAAGATCTTTTTACTAGAACAGCACGAGTGCTATTCTCTCCAGTTCTATTTACACTCAGAAGAATCTACGAAATATTATATCTTGATTTTGGTGCACGATCTGGCCATGCAATAACAAGAGATAATGTCATATATATTTTATCAAGAACAAAAACAAAACCAAATACTGCTGAATTTGATTATTTTATTGCACACGAATTAATCCATTTACTTACACCAGAAGTGGAACAATACTATGGAAATATTGGTACTACCATAAGTGAAGGTCTTGCAACTTATTATGGTGAAAAAGTAGCCCAACTAATTCATCCAGAGCTTAATGTTATAGGAGATATTGAAGCAAGAGCACCATATATCTGTGGTTATAATTTTATCAAAGCTATAGCTGAAATAACTGGCCAGGATCCATTCAAAGTCATGTCCAATACCCCTGTAATAGAAACTGAAAAAGGTCACGAATATCTTTATCGATTGCGTGCTTTAATGGCTACAGCCTAGTTTACAATAAAAAAATTCAATAACTTTATAAATTTGTATTGAGATAGAATGTCCTAGTTCTTAGAAATTTTGAAGCGGGAGAGGTTAGTATGAACCATGTATTATATCTTAAGGAATATGATGGAAAATGGATTGAATCTGTTATTGATATGGCATTGGATATAAAGAAGAATCCAACAAAATATCAAGATGCACTAAAACACAAAACTCTTGCAATGATTTTTCAAAAAACTTCTACAAGAACAAGGCTATCCTTTGAAACTGGGATGACAAAACTTGGTGGCCATGCGATTTATGTTGATTGGAGAACAACTCAGCTTGCAATCGGAGGCGTACAAGACGAGGCAAAAGTTATTTCAAGCTATGCTGATGCAATAATGGTAAGACCTTTGAAACATGCAACTTTGGTCGAGATGGTAAAGGGTTCTAAAGTCCCAGTCATCAATGGGCTTTGTGAAAAATACCACCCATGCCAAGCACTTGCAGATCTAATGACAATAAAAGAAAAATTCGGGAAAACAAATGGTGTTAAAGTCGTGTACACTGGTATTGGAAATAATGTAAGTAACTCACTTTCATATGCGTGTGTGACTACTGGTGTTGATTTTACTCTCTCAGTTCCAGAAATTGATAAAGACGGTATTGATCAAGATAAAATGAAAAAGATCAAAGTACACCAAAACTATAATGAAAATCCGAACATTCAAGATGCAGTAAAAGGTGCCGATATCATTTACACTGACACGTGGGTCAATATGGAATTCTTCACTGATCCAAAATTTGCTCAAGAAAAGGAAAGAAGAGAAAAAGCATTCATGCCATATCAATTAAATAAAAAATTAATGGAGATTGCAGGACCTCAGGTACATTCTATGCATGATATGCCTGCGCATATTGATTATGAGATTGACGAGTATGGATTAAGAGGGCCAAAATCTTTGGCATTTATTCAAGCAGAAAATCGTATGTGGGCTCAGATGGCTTTACTTATCAAACTTATTGGTGAAAAATGAGATGAAAGCAGTTTTGGCTTTGAAAGATGGTACTGTGATCCACGGATCTGGTTTTGGTGCAAAAACCGAAATGTTAGGAGAACTTGTTTTTAATACCTCTATGATGGGATATCAAGAAGCACTTACTGATCCAAGCTATGCTGGTCAGATATTGCTAATGACCTATCCATTGATTGGGAATTATGGAACTAACAAAACAGATCAAGAAAGTAGTAAAATACATGCAAGTGGGTTTGCCATCCGTGAGATTAGTGAAGATTATCAGCACAAAGACTCAGTAAAAAATATTGATTCTTTTTTGAAAGACCACAATGTTCCTGGAGTATGTGGGATTGATACAAGATTTCTTGTGAGGCATATTCGTGATAAAGGTGTAATGCCAGCAATTCTAGCAACGTCTGACAAAGAACTTGATGTACAAAGTTTAATTGAAAAAATGCAGAAATTTGATTACTCTTCAATTGATTTTGTTTCTAAAACATCCACAAAATCAAAACAAATCTATGGTGAGGGAAACAAAAAAATTGCATTAATTGATTATGGAGTTAAGATGGGGATTGTTAAACAATTAATTGAAAGAGATTGCGAAGTTCATCTATTTCCTTGTACATCAACAGCAGATGAAATAAAATCAATAGAACCAGATGGGATCTTACTTTCTAATGGGCCAGGTGATCCTGCAATTTTAAAATATGCTCACAAAACAATTAGAGAACTGGAAGGCTATAAACCAATTTTTGGGATTTGTCTAGGCCACCAACTTCTTGCACATGCATTTGGGGGAGACACCTATAAGTTGAAATTTGGTCATAGGGGAGCAAATCATGCAGTTATGGATGTCAAAACAAAAAGAACATACATAACAACCCAGAATCATGGTTTTGCAGTCGGTAAAATTCCAGATGGATTTGAAGTGACTCAGATCAATGTTAATGATAAAAGTGTGGAAGGAATGCAAAACAATTCAAAAAACATTTTTTCAGTACAATACCATCCTGAAGCATCTCCAGGCCCACACGATACGAGATTTCTCTTTGATGATTTTTTGAATTTGATCAAAAAATAATATTGGTGATAAAATGACAGAAAAACCAGAAGGAAAAAAGGAAGATAACAATGTGAAATGTAGTTTTTGTGGAAATGATACTTTTTGCGATCAATGCAAAGCAGACTCTACAAAAGGAGATGGCATGGAACACGTTTGCTATGATTGTTACCAGGGTATGAAAGGGATATTACCAGACAATGTAAAAGACAAGACCCACGTTTGCATACCTCAAGAAAAAATAGCAGAAAGTTTCCAGAATTTTATCAATGATGTTACTGCAAAAGCATTTGCAGAACTTTGGAATGCTGAAAAGAAAAAATTAAAAGAAATGTCAAGACAGGAGCTTGCTGAAGCATCTTTCTTTGAAGGTGCACGTTTTATGTTTGACTTCATGCAAAGAATGTCGCAAGACCAGCAAAATAAACCAGCCGAAGAAAAACACGAACATAAACATGATGAAAATTGTAAACATTAATGGAGATATTAATGGTAAAAAAATCAAAAAAGGCCGCGTCAGAAGGGCAAAATTCTGACAAGATTTGCCAAAAAGTTGGCAAAGTACTTGTGATAGGTTCTGGACCGATTGTCATAGGCCAGTCTGCAGAATTTGATTATTCTGGTACTCAGGCTTGCCGTGCACTTCGTGAGGAGGGCATACAAGTTGTTTTGGTTAATTCAAACCCTGCAACTATCCAGACTGACAAAGATACTGCAGATATTGTTTACATAGAACCATTAACTGTTTCTGTTTTGGAAAAAATAATTGAAAAAGAAAAACCAAATGCACTCATTGCAACAATGGGAGGGCAAACCGGGCTTAATCTTTCCATGGAGCTTATGAAAAAAGGCATTTTGGAAAAACACAATATCAAATTTCTTGGTACAAATTCGAATTCAATTGATGTTGCAGAATCTCGTGAACATTTCAATCGTTTAATGGAGAAAATAAATGTTCCAATTCTTCCTGGGCGTGTTACTACAGAAATATCTGATGCAAAAGAATTTGCAAATAAAAATGGCTATCCAGTTATAATTCGTCCATCATTTACATTGGGTGGAACAGGAGGAGGAACTGCATACAATGAACAAGAACTTGAAAAGATAATGGAACTTGCTCTTCAATTGAGTGCAACAAATGAAGCTCTTGTTGAAAAAAGTATAATTGGCTGGGGGGAATTTGAATATGAAGTGATTCGAGATTCCATTGGTAATTCCCAAATAATATGTAATATGGAGAACATCGATCCAATGGGCATACATACAGGTGAAAGTATTGTTGTTGCCCCATCACAAACATTAAGTGATGTTGATCATCAGGTTCTGCGTAATGCATCACTAAGAATAGTAAATGCAATTGGTATTGAAGGTGGTTGCAATGTTCAGCTTGCTATGAACCAAGAGACTGGAGAGTATGTAGTCATAGAAGTGAATCCCCGACTTTCACGTTCTTCTGCACTTGCATCAAAAGCAACTGGCTATCCGATTGCCAGGGTTGCAACAAAAATAGCCCTTGGTTATTCATTGCCGGAGATAAAAAATGCAATAACTGGAACATCGGCAGCATTTGAACCTACTCTTGATTATGTTGTTATTAAAATTCCAAGATGGCCTTTTGATAAATTCCCTAAAACTTCACGCGTAATCGGAACACAGATGAAAAGTACTGGGGAAGTTATGGCAATAGGAAGAACATTTCAAGAGGCGCTGAACAAAGCTCTAAGAAGTTTGGAAATTAAAATACCAAAAAATATCAATCCTGCTGATCATCTTTTTCCAGCAACAGATCTTCGTATCTTTGCCCTTTTGGAAAGCTTTAGGCAAGGAAAATCATTGGACGAACTTCATAAAATAACAAAAATCAACAACTGGTTTCTAAGAAGAATAGAATCATTGGTTGTACTAGAAAATAAAATTAAATTAAACAAACTTACAAAAGAACTTCTACTGGAAGCAAAACATTATGGTTTTTCAGATCTTCAGATTGCACAACTAAAAAATACAAATGAACTTGAAATAAGGAAACTCCGTAAATCATTTGCCATTCTTCCAACATACAAAATAGTTGATTCATGTGCAGGTGAATTCGAGGCTCTCACACCATATTATTACTCTGTTTATGAAGATGAGAATGAAGCAATTCCTCTAGATGGAAAAAAGGTTGTTGTTATTGGCTCTGGCCCAATAAGAATTGGTCAGGGCATTGAATTTGACTATTGCTGTTCTCAAGCTGCATTTGCCCTACGTGATCTTGGGTATAAAAGTATTATGATAAACAATAATCCAGAAACAATAAGCACTGACTTTGATTCAAGCGACCGTCTTTATTTTGAACCTCTGACTTTTGAAGATGTAATGAATATAATTGACAATGAGAAACCTCTTGGTGTTATTGTTCAGCTTGGAGGGCAGACAAGCATTAACCTTGCAGAAGCATTGGTAGATGCAGGGGTGCCATTGCTAGGCACCTCAATTTATGGTATTGATACTGCTTCTGATAGGGACAAGTTTAGGCATCTTGCTCATAAATTAAAAATTCCACAACCACAAAATGATGTTGCTTCTAGCGAAGAACAAGCTCTTGTTGTTGCTTCTAAAATCGGATATCCTGTTGTTGTTCGTCCAAGCTATGTTATTGCTGGACGTGCAATGGAAATAGTTAGAAGTGATGAAGAACTTCGTCGTTACATAAATGAAGCTGTTGATGTTAGCCACGAACGTCCTGTGCTTATTGATCGATATCTTGACAATGCAATTGAATGTGAAGTTGATGCAATTAGCGATGGAGAAGAAGTATTTATTGGGGGGTTAATGGAGCATGTTGAACCTGCAGGTATTCATTCTGGTGATGCAAACATAGTTATCCCATCAATACATCTTACTGATAGCGAGAAAAAAACAATCGTTAGATATACGGATGAACTTTGCAAAGCACTCAAGATCATTGGCCTTGTAAATATCCAGTATGTAGTCAAAGACAAAGTAGTCTACATTCTTGAGGTCAATCCACGGGCAAGTCGTACTGTTCCTTTTGTAAGCAAGGCAATTGGCATACCAATGACAAAAATAGCAATTAGTACAATGTTGGGTAACAAACTTCCAAAATTAGCATTCACTATGAATCATTTTGCAGTCAAAAGCATTGTATTTCCTTTTCTAAAACTCATCGGAACTGATATCAAACTAGGTCCAGAAATGCGTAGTACTGGGGAAACAATGGGTATTGGTAAATCATTTGAAATGGCATATTTCAAGGCATTACTTGCTGCTGGTATTCGGTTACCTGAGAACAAAAAACACAGTGCCTTTATCAGTCTTAATGATGAAGATAAAAAACAAGTTCCAAAGCTTGTTTCTCTTTTGAAAAAACTCGATTTTACAATTTATGGTACCATGGGCACTGTTGGACAGGTTTCTGGTGCAATTCCAATTCCAAAAATGGGTGAAGGAAGTCCTGATGTTGTTGAACTTATAGAATCTGGAATAGTTGATCTTGTGATAAACACTCCAACAAAAGGAGGTGGAGCGCACACAGATGGGTTCAAGATGAGGAGAGCAAGCATACTAAGCAGTATACCATGTATTACAAATGTCAATACTGCTCATGAATTTTTAAAAGCACTAGTAGAATTACAGAAGAAAGAATTGGATATACGCAGAGTTGACAAGTATTCAAACTAGATCCTAAAAAGAAGAAATAAAGTTGGGAGAATTATGGATCCCATTAGATTTGTTCTTTCAACTCCTATTTTCACAGTAAGCCAGCCTAATGTTGTTGATAAAATTAAAATCATAATTCCAGTCGTGCCATCTATGGCTACAGTTATCAAAATAAGATAGGCTGCAAGAAAAATATTTACTTTGGAAAAATCCAAAGATGATAGTTTTGCAATGTACTTTCTTAGTAAATAAATTCCAAAAACTGCGATACTTAAGCTGATTATAAATAAACAAGTCAAAAATACTAGATTCTCTTTTATGTTTATGGCTTCAGCAAGCCATACAACTGCACCAATTCTACTTTTACCAATAGAAATTGATGTTGCTAATGCAAAAATGGCTTGGCTTACGGATATTGAGCTTATTGTTGCTAAATAACCAAGTGTATTCATTGGTATGAAAATAGTGGCAAAAACTGCAACTTGTGCAGGTGAACCTACTCCTGGTATTAAGTCTGCAAGCATGCCTAGCAAGCTTCCAATAAACACAAATAATAAAAAATCAAATTTTATTTCTTCTTCTTTTTGTTCAGGTATTTTACTTTTTCTATAATTTACTATTGCAGCCATTGCAAACATTCCAGAAAATAGCGGCAGGAAAGGATCAATCATGTCACTTTCAAAAGACAGTCTACCTAACAATCCTGAAAGCAAAAAAACAAAAAGCGAAAAATGCGGTTTTTTGGTTTTCAATAAAAGCAGAATCGATATCCCTAGTAAAATCCATCTCATGTGCTGTTTTATTATGCCATAAGTAAAAACAAAAAAATCCATTGAAAGATAAAGAAAGCTAATGGAAAGAAAAGCAGTAACTATTGATGAAAATAGTACAATTTTCAAGGCAGTGAGTCCTTTTCCTTCAACTACCATTCTTTGACCTGGTAAAATAGCAACAATAGTTCTGCTATCAGGTATTCCAAAGAATATTGAAGGTATAAATGCAGAGATTAAATTTGCTGGATAAAGTGAAATAATAATCAAGGCAAGTGTTCTACCATCAAGTCCAAAATTTGACATTGCAGAAATTAACATATTCGGATGCAATCCTGGGAAAAACCCAGTAACAAAACCAAAAACTAGACCTATAATAAAAGATTCTATATCGCCCATTTATCCCCCAGCTGTTTGAGGTTATAGGGTATATAAACATTGGTTCTGGTTTGTAGTTGCACTACACATAAAATCAGCCAATAGCCACATTCTTTATTCTTATATGTGGGCCACCATCACTTACTGGTGCTTCCTGCCCCATTTTTCCACAAATACCAGGGCTGGTTCCAAAATCATTACCTACAACTTCAACATCAAGCATGGTTTGGAGAATGTTACCAGAAATGGTTACGTCTCTTAAAATTTTTCCTTTTTCTCCATCTTTTATTTCATAAGCTTCAACTGCTTTGAACATAAACCCACCTGAAAAAATATCAACACTTCCACCTCGCATTCCTTTCAAATAAATTCCTTCTTTTACATCAAAAACATCAGAAACAGAGTTCTGTCCTTTTTGGAAATAAGTATTACCCATTCTTATTATTGGAACCTCTGAATATTCATCTGCTCGTGCATGTCCATTTAACTCTATTCCAAGTTCTTGTGCAGTTTCCATCGAGCTTAAGTATGTTTTGAGAATTCCATTCTCAATCAAAATTGCTGGCTTTGCCAATACTCCTTCATCGTCATATTTATAGCCGCCAAAATCATTTGCCGTAGGGTCATCTATTATTGTTACTAATTCATTTGCTATTTTTTTGCCAAGTTTATCTGCAAGTATTGATTCCCTATCAACTATGGAGTCTGCTTCGCATGCATGTCCAACTGCTTCATGGCTAAATACACCCGTCATTTCAGGGTCAAGCACAACAGTGAATCTTCCTTTTGGCGGTGCTCCAGCATCTAGCAATCTGATTGCCTTATTCTTTGCCTCTTCTGCAGCTTTGTTTAGATCCATCTTACTAAAACCACTTCTTGACCAATCTCTTTCTGCTCCTCTTTGTATTTGCGTACCTTTTTTTGCAATTGCAGTGCATGAAGAATAATTATAACCAGTTTCCTGTATGATTTCACTTCCTTGAGAGTTATAGAATTCTTTTTTTGTATTATATTCCGTAGAATAAACTGTTTTTGAAGTAACCAAATCATCATTCATGAATTTACTTGCTTCAAGAAGAAGTTTTACTTGCTGTTCACCGTCAATTACCCCAACTTTTTCTTTGATTGTTTTATTTTCAACTGGCGGGTTTTTGAGTTTGATTCTACCTTCTTTTAGCCTTGCAAGTTTCTGTGCATTTTCTAATAGTTTCTCTATGTCTTTCAATCTATTGCTTGATGCAAATCCCCATGATCCGTTTTCCAAAACCCGTACTCCAATTCCTTCTGAAAATCCACATGATTGTTTTATTTCATCATCTTTTATACTAATAACAGAATCAGTATTTCTTTCGATTCTTACTTCTGCATACTGGTATTTAGCAAGTATTTTGTCATACATTTAATCAACTTTAGAGCAGGCCTTTTGCTTTTTGCGCATACTCAATTACTATTTTCTTTTGTTCTCTGTCCTTTACCATTCCACAGAAAATATAATTCTTTAAAGGTACCATAACTAGAATTAGCCCCCCAAATGAAACTTCAATCTCTTTCTGTGTGTCATTCATCTTTTTCATCATTGCATCAGAAACATTGGCAACTGACGAAAGCAGTCCTGAACTAACATCATTAATTGCTATTGTTGATTGGATAACTACTCCGTCAACCTGTACTATTGCCCCCCCTATTCCTTTTTCTTTCATTTCATTTAGAAGTGTTTCAAGTTCAGCGCTCATAATATCACAACCCCAGTTGGTCCAACTTTTATTGGTATTAGCATATCTAAGTCAGGGACTGTTAATGTAACTCGTCCACTGCTGTTGTCTGAAATCATATATACTGAGTCCATTCCTTGTAAAAGAAGGCTGATAGTTTGCTTGTCATGCACTCCTTCATCAACAAGGTAGATTGTTGTTGCGCCAACTCCCTTCAACCTACCTTCTATAAGGTTTAGGAATTTTCTTATTGAATCTTTTTGATTATATAATACGAAGGTGGAGAGGGTATCAAAAATTATTCTAATTTTTTTACCTGTATTCTCTGCTATAACTTCGTTTATTGTGAGTGAAAGGTCATTCAAGGCACTTGGTCCACCGACAACTCTTATCTTTTCAGTTGGTTTGACCTCACTACTACCCAAGGTAACAGTGTAACAATCAATGAACTTAATGTTGTCTTTGTTTAGGTTAATCCCTATGCTGTTTGCCTTATCTTTAACATCATTGGGTGAATGGCCAGCGCAGATGATGTATGCGTTCTCTGTTTGTGGTGCAGCTGCTGCAAAATGATATGCTAGTGCATTTTTTTCAATACCTCCTGGGCCCATCATCATCACATTCCCAGGATTTAAGTACCCACCTTCTACTATTATATCTAAATCTGGTATTCCACTGGATAGCCTATTATTTTTCAAAACAGGCATCTCTTCATTTACACCTAGGCTCATGGTGTGAATTCGATTAGAAGGTTTTTAAATCTGAAGTAGTGGGATTAAATTGATAAAAAGAGAAATAAAAAATAAAATTAGCATGCATCGCTCTGGAATGTATCTCCAATTAATGTAGATACAATTATCGGAGCAATCATGTATATAAGTGCGCCTATAACTGCACCAGTAAGCATGGCAGTTGCCCAAACAGAAGCTCTTGCTCTTGTTTCAGCACCCATAATCTGACCAATTGCATAAGTTGCACCTGCTAAGATAATCATCAAAAGTGCACCTATACCTAAGAATGTCTTTGCCATAGTACATAATGATGTCAGTGCGTTAGTTAGTTCCGTGTTTGCAAAGGCAACTGGTACCAAATTCAACATTAACACTATTATTATCAAGTATTTTCCTATCGTATTTATTCTATTAAGATGACTAATCATCATTTCACCTTGCAACTCATGTATAGGTTAATGTTTAAAAAGATTTATACTAGTGGTAATGTAGACTTTTATGGTTGTTTTATCTATTATCGTGCCAGTTTATAATGAGAAATATAACGTTGCGTTATTGGCTAAATCGTTGTTAAATGTTTTTAAGAAGACTAAATTTGAAATTATATTTGTTGATGATTCTTCTCCTGATGGCACAGCAGATACTATCAGATCACTAAAGGGTTTTGGCAACAGGATAAAACTTGTTGAACGCTCTGGCAAACTTGGGTTGGCAACTGCAGTTGTTGAAGGAGTTAAGGCTGCAAAAGGCAAGTTGCTTTTGGTTATGGATGGGGATCTATCTCATCCTCCAGAAATAGCATATAAATTATTTTTGGCAAGTAAAAACTATGATCTAGTTATAGCAAGTCGTAATGTTACTGGTAAAAGAACACACACTTCTCATAGGGATTTTATCTCAATGGGTGCAGAATCATTGTGCAGGCCATTAATAGGAAACAAATTCACTGATCCAATGAGTGGATTTTTCCTTGTTAAAAAAAATATAATATCACACACTAACATCCGTGTCAAAGGATACAAAATTCTTCTTAATCTACTGCATGATAATAAAGATCTTAAAGTTAAAGAACTTCCATATATTTTTGGTGCCAGGTATTCAGGAGAAACAAAATTGGATTTAAATGAGGGGCTGGCGTATCTTTTTGATCTGTTTAGATTAATTCTAAGATAGGTGTTTTATTGAATATTATATCCAAGATGTTTCTTGATGGCCGTCATGGTAAATCGATGTCACTAGTTAGTCATCTAAATCCCAAGACCATACTAGATGTTGGTTGCGATGACGGGAGATTCCTAGTACGTTTATGCAAACAATTTCCATCGGCACAATTGTTTGGTTGTGACATCGATCAAAAGAGTATTCATTCTGCATCCATTGCTTGTCTAAATTCTCATCTTTATTGTGGAGATTTTTTCAATTCAAAGTTCAAAAAAATGGACTTAATTACATTGTTGGAAGTTTTAGAACACCAAACAGATCCGGCAGTTATGCTTTCAAAGGCCAAATCATTATTAAAAAAAAATGGGAGAATTTTAGTAAGTATACCAAAATCTGAACTATGGTATTGGCAAGTAATTTGGATCTTATGGTCGCACACCTTCGGGAGAAGATGGTTAGACCAACACAAAAACCTCACGCAATCACAATTAGTTAATATCGCTTTAAAATGTGGTTTGGAATTGGAAAGCAAATCAAGTTTCTTTTTTGGTTGCATATCAATTATGCTATTCGCACCAGTGATTAAATGAAATTTTTTGAAGTCCCTTTTACAAGTTTGCTTATCTCACTCAGTATAATCATTGTTCTAAGTGTGCTATTCTTCTATCCTGCAATATCTGATTTTGGTCATACGCTTCTTGGTAAAGACGATATCAAGTTTTTTATTTGGTTATTTTGGCATTATGAAAACAGTCTTGATAATGGGACGAATCTGCTCGTAGCAAACGAAATCTTTTACCCATATGGAATTAGTCTTTCTATCAGTACTATCACTCCTATTAATGCTATCATCTATCTTCTTCTCCCTAAAACAATTAGTGTGTTTGGAAAAATTACAATTTTACAAATACTGCCATTCTTGTTAGGTGGAATTTTTTCATTTATACTTGCATATCGTTTTACAAAATCTTTTTTTCCATCAATGATGGCTTCCTTGATATATAATTTTTCAGTTTCTCACTTCGAAAAAGCACTTCACTATCTTAACTATAACATGGCCATGGGATGGTTGCCACTTTTTTTTATTTTTTATTTTGAATTTGTTGGTGCAAAACACAAAAAACCTGAACAGTATATATTTCTTTCAGCAACTTTATTGATTCTAGCATTATCTGAATTGACAGTTGCCATAATGCTTGGCTTTATAGTGTTTCTCGATATCTTCATTCGTTATCTAAATAGATCTTCACTGTCGCTTTGGACACCGAAAAACACGATAATCCTAGCAGTTGCTGTTGTAAGTTCACTCATATTATATGAGTTTCTTTCCTTTTCTAGTTTTCCAATTTATCTAACTTACATACTTCCTTCTATTTTATTTTTTATTGCTTGTTTTATCATAATTGGTCAAAAACATCTATCTGAAATGGAAATAAAATTCAATTACTTCAAGGTCATGCTTCTAATTTCACTCCCAACAATCCTCTACCTAGTTATCCTTTGTTTACAACCAACATATGCATTTCATTCGGAGTCAGTACTTGTAAATATTATTCGATATACTGTTCCTCTAGATTCTTTTATTATGTCTGATTCACAAGCAATCTTTCATCTGGATTTTTTTAAAAATTTAAATAATGTGTGGACACCAGAAATGCCAATACCAGACCCATATGGATTGTTACTTTTGGTTCTTTTATGGTTGGCAGGTCCACTTCTTTTCCCACTGTTATCCATGTTGTTACCAAAAGCATCTAAGTTTGAAATCTACACAAGGGATTTTTCTTTTCTTTGTATCTTTTTTTCATTACCGTTAATATCAATCGGGAGTTCATTTCTCTTGGTTACTCCATTTATCTCATTTCAATTATTTCCACTTCTTCCAGTCTTACGTGTTTCATCTAGATTTATGCTATTCGGTTTCTTGTTTCTTTCCTTATTGTCAGCTATGGTTTTGAAACGTCTAGAATTGAAAAGATCTATTCTTGTTCCAATTTTATTTGTACTAGTTTTGGTACAATTATGGCCAGCACCTGCACAATTTATTTTTGATACAAAAGTCCCAAATTTTTATCTTGCTCTTGCTAATGATTCTGCCAATAAAACTATAATCCTCTATCCAGTTCTGGACTACTTTTCTCTTCTGGACGAATCCTATTACCAAACCTATCATAAAAAGCCAATTTCAATTGGTACAGTTTCAAGATTTCCTACTGCTACTAATGATATTTTTGAGCTTTACACCAAAGATTATTCTTCTAACCATACAATTGAAGAAATAGCAATTCATATTCATCAACTTGTTTTGAACTATGGTTATGATTATTTGGTGGTCCATAAGCTACATTGTTGTGAAGATTGCAATTGTCCTATTGGTTCTCTGGTTCCACTAGATTCGAAAAAATTAGAAGAGATTAACGTTTCATTAAATAATGAATTCGGATATGCAATATATGAAGATGATGTGATAATTGTTTATTCCACTGCAGCTAATAAATGATTTGGTTTTTTTATATTTATTATTACAAAAGTTGATGCGATGATAAAAATCTCAGTAATTATCTGTGCCTATAACGAAGAAAAAAACATAGGCAAGCTTATTGATCAGATGCTGGACCAATCAATAAAAGCTAATGAAATCATAGTTGTTTCATCTGGTTCAACTGATTCTACTAACAATATACTATCATCATTCTCAAAAAAGCACAAAGAAATCAAATTGTTGCGTCAAACCCAAAGAAAAGGGAAAGTTCGAGCTGTTAATCTTGGACTTAATCATGTAAAAAGTGATATAATCATTCTATGCAGTGCTGATGTACAATTAGAAAAGAATACATTTGAGAAACTTGTAGAAAAATTCAATAATGAAAAAATTGGCATGGTTGGTGCCCACCCAGTCCCAGTAAACGATCCAAAAACATTTGCTGGTTTCTACTCTCATTTAATTTGGGCTCTACATCATGATATCGCACTCAAAATTCCAAAATGTGGTGAAGTTATAGCATTTAGGAATCTTGGTTATTTGATCCCCGAAGATGTGCCAATTGATGAAGCTTATCTTGAATTTAAATTTAAAAAAGAAGGTTTTTTGCTAGCATATGCACCTGGTGCAATTGTGCATAATCATGGTCCAAAAACAATCGCTGATATGTTTGTTCAGAGAAGAAGAATTCATGCCCAACACATGTTTCTTAAGCAAAAGTTCAAATATGTCGTATCAACATCCACCCCATCTTTTGTTTTTTCTGCACTTATGTCAACATTTAAACCAAGTTTTGAATATATTTTTTTCTTACCTATTGCGGTTGTTCTAGAAACAATATCAATACTTTTTGCATCATATGATTTTTTTATCAACAAAAATGCACACAAAGTATGGAAAATAGCCAGGTCAACCAAGGTGGTAAGATGAAATTTCCAAGAATTCTTTGTTACAAATCTTTCTACAATTTTGGAATTCCAAAAATACTTCCACTTAATCTTACTGTGAGTGTTAGCTATAATTGCAATTCAAGATGTAAAACATGTAATATTTGGAAAAAGAAGGCCAAAGACTTGTCTTTAGAAGAATATGAAAAAATATTCAAAAATATTGGAAATTCTGTTTTTTGGGCAACTATAAGCGGTGGTGAACCGTTTCTCCGTAAAGATCTTTCTGAAATAATCTCATTGCTATATTTATACTGCAAGCCTACTATCATAAACATTCCAACTAATGGTCTTCTTGGACCTTACATTGCAAAAAAATGTGTGGAGATTGCAAAAAATTGTCCTAAATCTCAAATAGTTCTCAATCTGTCACTGGATGGGATTGAAGAAAAACATGATGAAATCCGTGGCATCAAAGGTAATTGGGAAAGGAGTATACAAACCTATCAAGCATTACGAAAAATTAAATCCAAAAACTTCAGTTTAGGTGTTCACACAGTGATTTCAAAATTTAATGTTAAAGCAATCCCAAAAATAACTGATTATATCATAACCAAGCTAAAACCTGATTCTTATATTAGTGAGGTTGCAGAAGAGAGAGTCGAACTTGATAGCATTGGAGCAGAAATAACTCCAGATGTAAAAAGTTATGCAAAAGCAATTGATTATCTTTCTTCAAAAACAACTAATTCTAAAGTGAAGGGTGTTTCAAAATTTACAATGGCATTCCGTAAAAAGTATTATGAATTTGCAAAGAAAGTTCTAATTGATAAAAAACAAGCTATTCCATGCTATGCAGGTGTTGCATCTGCACAAATTTCTCCCGAAGGGGATGTTTGGGGATGCTGTGTTCGGGCAGAATCATTAGGAAATTTAAGAAAGAATAATTATGATTTCAAGAAGATCTGGTTTGGTGAGAAAGCAAGAAAATTTAGGAAAAGCGTCAAAAATAAAGAATGTGCATGTCCATTAGCCAATGCCTATTACTCTAGTGCAATTATGGATATGAAAACAATTACTAAAGTTGGTTTTGATATGCTACGGTGAAAAAATGGAAGACTGTTTCGATATTGCAAATCCAGATAAAAAAGAACTTGAGAAAATTTACAATAATGAAAAAAGGTATCCGTGGATATTTAAACAATTAAGTGGTTATGAGGATTATTGTGATAAATACAAGTTACATGCAATTCTAAAGACTGTTAGTAAATATAAGTTGAATTCTATCCTGGATAATGGTTGTGGCGCTGCCGTAGTCTCAAGAATCTTGGCAAAAAATGGTTACAAAGTTACTGGTTTTGATATCTCATATGCAATAATAAAGAAAATCCCCAAACAAAGAAATCTCAAACTTATTGTGGGCGATTCTGACACTCTCCCATTTCCTGATAATTCTTTTGATTGTGTAATCTGCAGCGAAGTTCTTGAACATATCAAGGATAACGGGCCTTCAATAAAAGAAATCAATCGTGTACTAAAAAAAGGTGGAATCGCAATAATTACCATACCTAATTGGAGTTGTTATGATTGTTTGGAGGGCAATTTTGGCATTGTAACTTTCATTGTAAATATTATCAACTTTATGTTGTCTATTTTTGGCATAAAACCCATCTATAAATATGGCGTGAACATGCACTTTCACAAGATGTTTCCGTGGCAATGGAAGAATGTAATAGAGTCCTTTGGTTTCACTAAAATCTATGGACAGGCTATATACTTGGTTCCATATATACCGAAGTTTCGTTTTTTAGAGAGGTTCATATACAAAATCCCATATTTATTCTCTATAAAAATCTGGTTAGATGATCTGTTATCTCCTTTATGGCCATTCAAATATTTTGGTTTGAATCATCTTTTTGTATTTAAAAAATCAGAGTAAATTGTTTTCTCTATACCATTTTACTGTATTTCTCATTCCAGTTACAACATCTGTTTTTGGTTTATATCTGAGTATCTTTTTTGCCTTTTCCCAGTTTGTTGTTCTGTTTTTAGTCAAGTATTTAACTTGTGATAATGTCAATGGCGGTTTTGCTACTAAGCCCCAACTATTATCCAATACAAATCCAGCTATTTCTGGTATGGGACTTGGTATGGACAAGGTTGGAGGTCCAACACCCAACGCTTTAGCCATCGTTGTTATGAATTCTTTTACAGTTACTGGTCTTGGGCCAGCAATATTGAATGTTTCTCCAACTGCTTTCTTACTCTTAGTTGCAGACAGGATGCTAACAACAAGGTCATTTATGTAGGTGGGATGTAGTTTTGATTTTCCATCATTGAAAAAGACAAATCTTCTTTCTTTTACTGTTTTGAAAAGCTTGAGTAAGTGCAAATCCCCTGGTCCATAAACAAAATCTGGCCGTATTATAATTATTGGAATTTTTTTTGCATATTTCAAAACTATTTTTTCTCCTTCTATTTTTGTTTTTTCGTATATGTTGGTTGGATTGTATGGGCAGTTCTCATTAGCTATTTGTTCGTCCTCCATCGGACCAAAAACACCACAACTGCTGATGTGTATGAATTTTTTTACTTTGGCTTCTGAAGCTGCTTTCAACATATTTTCTGTGCCATTAACATTCACATCCCAAAATTTTTGGTTTGCTATCCCCCAGCCACCAAGAACACCAGCACAGTGGATGACGACATCAATGCCTTCACAAGCCTTTTTACAAGAATCCAAATCAGTTATATCCCCAACTATTGCGTCGATACTATCTATTTTAAACCTCGAAGTTCTAGTGAAAATTCGAACTTTATATCTCTTATTTATAAGTTCTCGAACCAGTGCGTTTCCAATAAAACCAGTTGCACCAGTTATCAATAATCTCATAATTACCTACTAGTATAATTGCTTATAAACGTTTTCCAATTTGTGGTATCTATGGATTTGGTTCTAACTCATATTGATCTTTCACACAAAGGCGGCGGTGAAGTTGTAATACTTGATATTGCAAAAAAGTTCAATCCAGTTATCTATGTAACTTCCTATACTCCTGAATTAACATTTCCTGAATTTAAGGAATTTGATATTCGTGTTTTGCCAAAAACATCATTTGAAAAATTACCATTATTTGGTGATAAAGTCCATTCTGGCCTCTCATTTTATACCAACAAGCTCAAGGATAATTATGATGTTATAAGTGCACATTATTCTCCTGCAGAACTAATACGTAATAAAAATCCAAGAGTTTGCTGGGTATTATACTCTCCTTTTAGGGAGGTATATGATATTTATGAAGAAAATATGGCAAGTTCCTCATTTCTTACAAAGACCAGATTATTTTTCGGTGCAAAATTATATCGTACTTTGAGTTCCCAGGTTGTACCTAAAATAGAAAAAATATGCCCAATTTCGGAAGTTGTTAATTTAAGATTGAAAAAATATTTACACCGCGATGATGGTGAAATAATACACCCTGGTATTGATGCATCTGAATACTCGTGTGGTTCTTATGATAAATACTTTTTTTACCCATCTAGGTTATGCTATCTTAAACGTTTTGAAATTGCAATTGATGCATTCCGTAAGTTCTCAGAAAAACACAAAGATTGGAAATTAGTGATTGCTGGCTTTGTAAACAAAAGAGATGAATGGTATCTACCAAAGCTAAGAGAATTCGCATCAAACTCTAATGTTGAGATAATCTACAACCCCACTAAAAAACACCTTCAAAAATTATATTCCAACTGTTATGCTACAGTATTTTCAGCATATGATGAGGATTTTGGATTAGTTCTATTGGAGGCAATGGCATCCAAAAAACCTGTTATATCTATAAACGAAGGTGGGCCAAAATATATTATTGATGATAATAACACTGGTTACCTTGTGAACTCTTCAGATGAAATGGCAGAGAAAATGTCTTTCCTTGCCAGTAATCCTGGTCTATGTGAAAAACTTGGTAAGGCTGGCCGTTCCAGAGTTATAAAAAAATTCACAAAGAAAAAATTTCTTAATAAATTAGAAATTGCATTCAAAGATGTTGCAAAAAATCATGAGTGATAATATGTTCGGGCTTAACCACTTTCATTTTGCAAATGGTATACTATTACTCGTTTATCCTCAAAAACAACATTTCCATCAATATAAATTTCAGTGTCACCTAAAATTGCAATATAATCAAATTTCGTTATGTTTGTATCCTTTCTGTAAATCGCAGGTATGGTAAATGCACCGGCAAAATTACTATCAATAACATAACTATGGTTTTCAGAATAATTTTGTATGAAGATATAATACTCCTCTTCACTGGTATTCCTGAGCATCGTTATCAGTCCATAGTCTAACCAGCTCCCAGTTTCCCTTTTCTCTTCAAGCATTTTATATGCTGCAACATCTGGCATGTAAGTTCCGATTATCAGAACATTCTCTTTTCCTACTAGAAATTCACCAGCATTTTTTTGTGGTGAGAACTTTTCCTCATAACTCAAATGGGCAAAAAACCCAACAACAAAAGATAATATGATCACTACTGAAAATACATAGTAAAAGAATTTGTCTAATTTAATCTTTCCATTTTCCATGCTCAAGTACTTCACACCCAGATAAACCAATGGCGGAATTATTGGATAGAAATAAAATGGCATTAGAGTGCTAGCTATCAAAGGAAAAATCCCCAAAATAAACCAAACAGTTATTGCTAAATTCTCTTTCCAACTTTTTACGAAACCAAACATTGCCAAGATACACCAAGCAACAGTCAATGGAAAAATGCCAATTATGGATCCTATGATGTTTTCGATAGTCAATTTTTCTATGATTAGATTTTTGGCAACATAATTTGTCATGGATACTGGTTCACTCGTAGTGATTGTTCCTTCAGCCATCATTGCCATCGGAAATGCAAGTAGCGATAATAAGAATATTGGAGCCATAATTTTTTTCTTATCGTTTTGGAAAAGATATGCAACAGCAACAATCGGTACAGTTGCAGCATTTGTTTGTTTTACAAAATAGGCTAGAAATGTGAATATGCCACCAAGTACGAAGAGTTTTTCATCTTTCAAACCATTAATATAGGCCAAGACACCAGCAAAGATGAAGGTTCCGCACAAAGTGTCAGTCAGAACACGCAGTTCTGTATGTATGTTGAGTCCAAGTGTCACATATGCAAGTGCCATCAAAAATGCTTCATCTTTTCTTTTAGTAAATTTTTCAAATATAAAAAATACCAAAATTGCATTCATTAGTCCAAATAAGAGATTTGGAAGACGGTAAACTGCTTCTATAGGTATTGGCAAATCCCTCAAAAACTGGACAAAAAAGCCACTTATCCAGAAAAATAATGGTGGTTTCCATCCAACTGGATAGTCAAATAAAGTTACAATCAGAGTCGGATTTTCTATTTGTTCTTCTATCATTACTGAGTAAAATGCTTCATCCTGAACAAAAGGGACATAATCAATTATGGGAACTCGAATAATTAGGTAGACAAATGTAATTACTAATAGCATTTTTTTGTAATCTAATTTATCCAAATCCATTCAACCACGTGCCGTGTGCTTTTTCGTAATACTAATTACAATGTCTAAAATTTTTGATAACATGTATAAAATCACCATCCCAACAATGGTTAATCCAATTGCAGTTAACCAATCGAGTTTCAATGGCAAACCTATGTCTAAACCATCTGCATACATAAGCAAAGGCAAGCCCAAAACAACAAACATCAATACCCAATACCTAATTGGATCTTTTCCTAAATATTCTATTTCTTTAATATCTATTTTTTTGGAAAGTTTGAAAAATAATAATGATACTAATATGGATAAAATTATGAAAGAAGGCGTAACCATAAGTTTGTAAGGAGGTATTAAAATCAGCATAATTACTGAGAACAGGATTAGCGGTGTGATATATTTATCTATATTCTCTATCTCTCTACCAGCTATTACTCCAGCAAGCATAACAGGAAGGTAAAATATGGCAGCACCATACCCACCAAGATAATTTGCATTGAAATCTGGTAGAAACCCAACAACCTGAAGAGCAAAGTAAAGAAGAAACACAGATAGTCCAGCAATTATTATTTCTTTATTTGAAAATTTGATCAAAAGAAGTGTTGGCATGAACAATAAAACATTAAGCATAATTTCATCCATACCAAGGAATTCACCAGAAGAAATCGGCGAAAGAAAAAACCAAATCATCACTAGTTTTCCTATTCTTTCTATTATGTCCAAAATGTAATCCTTATTTTTACTTTTCTTTTTATCAAAATAAACAAGTGACATTCCACTTGCAAAAAGAAACATTGGCAATACAAAATCTCCTGGTCTTAATGTTCCGGGTACATTGTGGGTTAATAACCATGGAAGCGAACTGCATAAACCAAGGATTATTGTAAAAAACACCATTAGGAGAATGCTAAGCCCTCTAAAAGTGTCTATTGCCTTTATTCGCATATATCTTCCCTATATCCTTAGTTATTTTAATCATACTATGCATTTTCTTTATATGAAGATCTTCTGGAACAAGTCAGTCCATGAAAATGCTGCTTATTATTATGAGCTTGCCAAAGATAGCCGTGCTAAAATCTCTGGTCTCGAGCAGGCAATGGAAGAAACAAAAAAAGAAATAAAAGAAGCCAAAAAACCAGAGAAAAAAAACATCAAGATTAAAAGAGAAAAACAATGGTTTGAAAAATTCCATTTTGGATTTACAGCTACTGGAAAATTAATTATTGGTGGAAGAAGTGCCCAGCAGAATGATCTTATTTACAAAAAATATATCGAGGAGAATGATTTATTTTTCCATGCAGATATCCAGGGGGGGTCAGCAGTTATACTCAAAGATGGTGTCAATGCAGATGAAGAAGAATTAAAAGAAGCTGCCCAGTTTGCTGCTTGCTTTTCTAATGCATGGAAAAATGCAAATGCTTCTGTTGATGTTTACTGTGTTAAAAAAGTTCAATTAAGCAAACATGCAACTGGTGGATTTATACCGTCTGGGGCATTTGCAATAACTGGAGAAAGAAAATGGTTTAAAACAATGAAGCTTATTCTAAAGATCGGCATGAATGAAAATCTTGAAATAGCTTCAGAATTTTCAAAAAGACCACTTCGAAATGTTCTTTTATTGGTTCCGTCCCTTGCAGGAAAAGATAAGGGAAGCATGTCCAAATCTCTGGCAAAACGATTCAATGTTCATCCGGATTTCATATTGGAATTGCTGCCAAATGGGAAAAGTAAGACTATTGAGCCAAAATAGCTCCTGGATCTAAAAAAGGCAGATATAAAATTCTTCATTCTGATAGTAACAATTACTTATTAGTGTGATTTGTATGTACCAACGTTTAGAGATTACGACTAAAAATCATATTAAAGATGTTCAGGGAGATCAACTTAAAGACAAATTGAAAAAAGATTTGAATCTTGATACTATCTGTCGTTTTATTGACGCATATAATCTTGCAGAAAAACTTTCTGACGATGAATTACTAACTCTTGCAAATGAGGTTTTTACTGATTCAATTACGCAGGAGTACTCAGTTCAAGAACCATTTTTCAAGGATTATTGGAGGATTGAGGTCGGTATGCTCCCAGGAGTTACTGACAATATTGGTCACACTGCATCAGAGGCAATAAAAGATAGATTTGGGAGAAATGTTGATGTTTACTACTCACGGATGTATGCAATAAACGGAGCAATTGATGAAGTTTTGTGCGAACAAATTGCAGCAATGCTTCACAATCCTCTTGTTGAGAAATTTAATATTTATCCTCCTGGTGAAGATACAAAACCTTATCTCCCGATAGTCAAAATACCTCACGAACCAACTGTGCAAAAGATAAGTTTGCACATGGGCGAAGAAAGATTCAAAGCATTGGCAAAGGAAAGATTGCTCTCATTATCTTATGAAGAATTTGAAGCGATTAAACACTATTTCAAATTAGAAAAAGTAGTTAATGCACGTAAAAGGGTTGGCCTTGATAATAAAATAACTGATGTTGAACTTGAAGCTTTGGCCCAAACCTGGAGTGAACATTGCAAACATAAAATTTTCAATGCAAAAATAAGTTATGAAGAGAATGGAGAAGTGCATGCAATAGATTCAATTTTCAAAACATTTATCCGCGGTGCTACTGAACAGGTGAAAAAACCATATATTGTTAGTGTGTTCAAGGATAATGGCGGCATAATCAAATTTAATCACGAATATGATGTTGCAGTTAAAGTTGAAACTCATAATGCTCCATCAGCACTTGACCCATATGGCGGTGCTTTGACCGGTGTTCTTGGTGTTCAAAGAGACATAATGGGAACTGGTATTGGTGCAAATCCAATTGCAAATATCGATGTTCTGTGTTTTGGTCCATTAGATGCAAAGAAAGAAGATGTGCCTAAGGGTGTTTTACATCCATCAGTGATAGCTAGTGGAGTTGTAAAAGGGGTTGAGCATGGCGGAAATAAAATGGGCATCCCAACCATTAACGGTTCTATTATATTTGATAAAGATTACACATGTAGGCCATTGGTATATTGCGGAACAATAGGTTTAATGCCTTCAAAAATTAATGAAAAAAGAACTTCTGAAAAATCAATTGAACCCGGCTATCTAGCAGTTATGGTTGGAGGCAGAATAGGAAAAGATGGTATTCATGGTGCCACATTTTCATCAATGCAAATGGATGCTTCAACTCCGCAAAGTGTTGTACAGATAGGCGATCCAATCACCCAGAAAAAAATGTTGGATTTTATACTTCAAGCAAGAGATAAAATGCTTTATGAAGCCATTACTGATAATGGTGCGGGTGGACTTTCCTCAAGTGTTGGGGAACTAGCCCAAATAAGTAATGGTTGTGAAATCTATCTTGATAAGTGCCCATTGAAGTATTCTGGTCTTGATCCATGGGAAATTTTGGTTTCAGAATCTCAAGAAAGGATGTCACTTGCAGTAAAACCAGAAAAACTCGATGAAATCTCAGAACTTGCAAAGGTTTATGATGTTGAATTGTCAGTTGTTGGTAAGTTTACAGATTCAAAAAGATTTCATATTTTCTACAATGATAAAACTGTTGCATATCTTGACATGAAATTTTTACATGATGGTTTGCCACAACTAAAACTAAGTGCATCCTGGAAAAAACTAATTTTCCATGATCCTGATATTGGTAAATTCTATCCAGAAGATGTTTTGAGAAAGTTACTTTCCTCGCCAAACATAACTACTAAAGAAAATGTTATCAGACGCTACGATCATGAAGTCAAAGGAATGAGTGTCATTAAGCCAATAATGGCCGGTCCAAATGATGCAGCTGTTATAAGGCCGGTTTACAATTCTAAAGAAGGTCTAGTAGTTTCTCATGGAATCTGCTCAAAATATGTCCAAGATGGGTATTCTATGGCTGCAATGGCATTTGATGAGGCTGTAAGAAATGCAATTGCAGTTGGAGCTAAATTTGGTTATTTAGCATGTTTAGATAACTTCTCTTGGCCAGATCCAGTAAAATCTGCTAAAACACCTGATGGAGAACAAAAACTAGGTAATTTAGTAAGATCATGCCTGGCACTTTATGATTGCGCAACAAGTTATGGCGTCCCAATAATATCTGGCAAAGACAGTATGAAAAATGACTACTATTCAGCAGGGAAGAAATATTCAATCCCACCAACACTTCTTGTTACTGTTGTAGGTAAAATTGACAATATTTCCAAATCAGTTAGTTCTGAATTCAAAAACCCAGGGGACATAATCTACGTTCTCGGAACAACGAGAGATGAGCTAGGAGGCAGTGAATTCTATCGTTTATTCGGTGGTATCGGTAATGATCACCCCCAGTTATACATGGATGAACATATACCGTTATATAAATCATTTTCATCTGCAATTGAAGAAGGACTTGTTGCATCTGCACATGATGTATCAGATGGAGGGCTTGCAATTGCATTTGCAGAATCATCACTTGGTTATAGTCTTGGTGCAGAAATCGATCTTTCAAAAATACCAAAAACAACTGAGGATATTATTTCGCTTTTATTCTCTGAGAGTGCAGGTAGGTTCGTAGTAAGCGTGAAACCAGAGAATGCTGAAAAATTTGAGAGAGTAATGCACAAGACAGCATTTGCAAAGGCAGGGAGAGTAAGAGGGGATAAAAGATTCATAATGAAAGTCAATGAAGAAACTATCGTTAATGATTCAATTATTGATATTCGGGAATTCTATCTTAAGGGTGTAAAAATCACATAACGATTTTTACTTAATAATGGAGTGAAACAACGTTTCACGACAGTCGCGAAGTTTTTACTTCGCAACAAAATAAGGATTTTTATGAGGTGTCGAACGTTGTTCGACTTAATAAAAATAAGGATTTTTATGAGGTGTGGAAATTGCTTAGCGAATTAAAAAAAGAAGTTGCATTGCTTACCAGCGAAGCTGCCAATCTGTCAGTTGATGAAGCAATTGGCTTTGTTGAACTTGGAAAAATGGGGGATCTATCTAGTAAGGTTGCATTTGCAGTTTCTCAAAAGGAAAAAAACAATCCAACTGTGATTGCGTCTGAACTCGTGAAGAAAATCAAACCAAATAAAAATTTTTCTAAAGTGGAAGCAACTGGTCCGTATGTAAATTTCTATCTAAGTGATCATGCATATTCCAAGATTCTTGTTGAAATTCTTTCTAAAAAAGAAGATTTCGGGAAAAGCAAAAAGAAAAAAGATAAGGTCGTGATAGAATTTCCATCAGTTAATCCAAATAAACCTTGGCACATTGGTCATCTGAGAAATGCACTTTTGGGAGATTCAGTTGCAAGAATTCTTGAATTTGATGGTTATCAGGTAGAAAAGATAGATTATATTGATGATCTTGGACTTCAGGTGGCACAAAGTCTTTGGGGGTTCTTGAATTATGATTCCAATCCCAGTGGTAAATTTGACAATTGGTTGGGGCATCAGTATGTTGGCATTGCTAAGAAATTCGAAGAAGATAAAACAATTGTCGAAGGAGTGAGAACTGTATTAAAATCAATGGAAGATGGGAAAGACGAGATTGCCAAAAAAGGCAGAGAACTTGCAGAAAAATGCGTTGCAGCTCAATATGAAACTGCGTTTAATTTTGGTATTTATCATGATGTTTTGATTTTTGAAAGTGATATTCTCCATACTATTTTTGATGATGGCATCGCTTACATAAAGAAGAATGATGCTGTTGTTCTTGAAAAAGATGGTAAGAATTCTGGTTGTTGGGTAGTCAAATTAAGTGAGGAATTTGAAAAAGAATTCGGCAAAATGGAAAACCCAGATAAAGTTCTTATACGAAGTGACGGGACTGCTGTTTACACAGGTAAAGATATCATTTTTCATTTATGGAAATTTGGTAAGTTGAAAAATTTTCTTTACGAACCATTCACCAAACAACCAAATGGCAAAATGTCATATAAAAGTTCATCTTCTGGAAAAGAAATGGATTTTGGTAATGCATCAATTGCAATAAATGTTATTGGTGTTGAACAAAAATATCCACAACGAGTTATTGTTGAAGTCTTAAAACGTTTGAATTTCAATGAAGAAGCCAAAAATCTTTATCATTTATCATACGAGCATGTTGGTCTTCCAGAAGAAAAGTTTTCTGGGAGAAAAGGAACCTGGGTTGGGTTTACTGCCGATGAGCTTCTAACAGAGGCTCAATCTCGTGTTATGGGAAAGATTAGACTTGATACTACTGATGATGAAAAAAAACAAATCGCAAAAATAGTTGGGGTTGCAGCAATCAAATTTTCGTTCTTAAGGAATGGCTCAGAAAAAAGGATAACGTTCAAGTGGGAAGATGCACTTAATATGGAAGGTGACTCTGGTCCCTATCTTCAATATGCATTTGTAAGAACAAATGGAATTCTGAAAAAAACAGATGAAAAACCAGTTGTTGAAGAACTAAATTTCAACGAACAAGAAAAAAAACTGATTAAAAAAATGGCACAACTCTCAGAGATAGTTGCAAGAAGTTCAAAAGAACGTGCACCTCACCATGTTACTCAGTATAGTCTTGAACTTGCTGCTGATTTTAGTTCTTTTTATACTACCTCACCTGTCTTAAATTCAGAAGATAAAAAAATAATGAAAAATAGGCTTGCAATTGTATCTGCAACTGCAATTGTTCTGAAAACATCTCTTGGTTTGCTTGGTATTGAATGTCCGGTACGAATGTAATTTTGTTCACTACATTGCCTCGTGGTGAACAACCCAACAATATGAAATCAAAACGTTTTAGATACAAATCCACCAAGATTCCATCCGAATGTATCATCACTTGAGTTCGCATGATTTCCTGTTTCTGTTAAGTCAACTGCAGCTCCAAATCCAAAACCATCCAGACTGATACCAACACGTACTCTCTGTGTGCTCCAAATATGTCCGCTTGCATCTAGATCAGAAACATTCTCAATTTTGGTAAGAAGTTCTATTGTTTCACTAAGTGCTGGAGAATAACTTAATGCAGTTAAAAGTTCAAGATATGGTTTACTGTCCAATCCTATTGTGGCAAGATTATATGCGCTAAAATCGCCTGCTTTAATGAAATGTTGCAATCCTGCTCTTGGAATAGGTGTACCTCCAATTAATTGAATTTCACCTACAGCATCCAAACCATCTGTTAATTTTATGCTTAAATCTGCCAAACCAAAGGAACTTATGGTGCCAGTGTAATCCATTGACGGTCTTACTCTAAAGAATAAACCTAGTTCATCTGTGATTTTTGCTGATGCTTTTATGTCAACCACAGCGCTTTTATGGCCAGCCATAAATTCAATGGAATTAGCCTGAGCTGGTTTTGGTGCAGCCAGCATAAGTCCAGATACAAGTACTGCGCTGGTTACAACTTTTGCTAACTTTCTTGCCACTTGCTTTGTTTTTCCCCACATTCTTCCTGTTCTGTTTATCATTTCCATATTCCCACCTTCTACAACAATTCCACACATTCAAGTTATTTATTATCTTTTAGTTTTTTTTACTAAGAAACCCAAAAATTTATAAATTATTTTAGGTTAATTAGCAAATATTGGTTTTATGATAAAATTAGATAAAAAAAACAAACAATTGCTTTCTCTTCTTTATATGGATTCACGAATGAGTTTTGTTCAACTCGGAAAGAAGCTCAAACTCAGCAGTAGTAGTGTTGAAAGAAGATTAGTCAAGCTCCAAGATGCCGGTATCGTTTCACTATTATTTGCAGATGTCAATCTTCTAAAATTAGGTTTCAAATCCTATAGAATTTATCTTAAGTTTGATGCAATGAATGAAATTACTGAAAAGGAAATTCTGACTCTTTTTGAAAACCATCCTAGAACTGTGTGGGGCGTGGTGTGCGAGGGTGCATACGATGTGTTATGGAGGATAATTGCAAAAAACGAGATAGAGGTTGAAGATGCAGTTCATTTGATAGTTGATAAATTTGGAGAACATATAACTGAAAAAACAGTAATAACTACAACCTACCAAACCTATCTTTCTTGGAATCGTGCATTGGGTGGAGAAAGACATCCTGAATTACCGTTAGAAAAAATAACTCCAACCCACGATGTCGATAAAAAAGATATGGCTATTTTAGTCTCATTATATCATAATTCCAGAGCAACAACTGTTGATATTGCAAGAATAGTTGGGTTGACACCTGATGCAGTTAATTACCGTATAAAAAAACTTATGGAGAATGAGTTTATTCTTGGCTATACTGCTTGGTTTGATGCTAAAAAACTTGGTTTTGAATACTACAAACTTTTGATAAACTTTAGAAGTATCACACGTAAAAAGGAAAAACAATTTCTTGATTTTTGTCTTGAACATGATAATGTTATTTTTTTGAATAAAACTATCGGAAGTTGGGATATTGAGGTTGATATTCTTGTTGAAAATGCAGTTGAGCTTCATAGATTCATACAAGAAACTAAAACTAAATTTGGTGGGATAATCGGAAACCATAGCTACATTTCTGCTATTGAAGAAAGAATGCTCAATCCGATTAGGGGAGAATCACCTAAGCCCTAATCCATTTCATTGTTTTTTCAAAATCTCTCTTTATATTGAATTTGGCAAAATATTTCAAAATAATTGAAATATCTCTTTCTAAAAATTTTTCTGCATTTGGATGCCTAAGAATAACTCCCTGGCCAAAGTCAATCAAGAACGGCTGTGGACCAATCATAATATTATATTCACTTAGATCCGCATGTACAAGTCCTGCTTTGTACATCTTTTTTATATCCTGTAGAAGGGAATCCAAATCAGCTTCCCCGTGCAATGGGCCAACCATATTCAATGTTGGGTATGGAAGTTCACCTTCACCCAAAAATTCCATAACCACAATTCTTCCTATCATGTAATATGGTTTTGGTGCTCTTACATTTGCTTTTTCACAAATTTCAAGGTTTTTATATTCTTTATGTGCGAATGCCTTAACAATATCTCTAGGATTTGATTTAATTCTTGAAAATCTTGGGTCAGCATCAAGGTATTCGTCTTTTCTAAAAAAAGGTGCAGTTTCAGTTTTGTACATTTTTACTGCAACATAATTTCCATCAGGTGTGGTTGCACGAAAAACATTTGCTTCCTTACCTGTTGAAATTGGGTAGTCAACTGTTTTCAGTATTCCCTTTTTCATTAATTTTTGAAGGTCTAATAGGGCGTTCTTGTCAAAGACATCACTCTCAATTTTAAATCGTTCTTTGAGTTGATAGTCTTCTTTCAGAGGCTTTTTTCTTTTTGATACCTGCCGTGCCATAAATCAGATGTGCCCCTCTTCTTTGAGTATTCTGGCCTGGAGTGGGAAATATCTCCAAACAATATCTCCTTTTGAATCCCCCTGGATTTCAAATGGTTTTACAATAACTACGTCTCCTTCCTTTACCCATATTTTATTTTTCAGCTTACCTGGGATTCTACACATTCTTTCTTTTCCATCCTTACAAACTACTTTCATCCTTGAGCCGCCCATAAGGCCTAGGACAACACCAAGAACTTCTCCTTCCTTGGGAAATTTTAATCTTCGTCTTTCTTCTTCTTTATTGAATGGTGTTCTCTTTGCACCAGGTTTTCTTCCGCCTCGGTTATACAACATATCACCTTGTAAAAATTTCCTAATTTTGTTGCGAAGCAAGGCTTCGCAACTGCCGTGAAATGTCATTTCACAACATTACTAAGACAAAATTGAAACAATTTTGTCACCTTATCAAAATGAAATTTTTATAAAAACAAAATGTTTGCACATTTTGTCATCTTATCGTAAATTCTATTCAAATTTACGATTCTGAAAAAATGTCCGCACATTTTTTTTCACCTTATTGCCTTTCGGGCACCACATGCCTCACAAATCAGATTACGTACTCTGTGGCCAAGATCCTCAATATGAGTATCAGGACGATTACACTCTTTACACATTACAAATTTCTTAATAAACTCTTCTAGTTTTGTGTTAACAATATCCCCAGCTAATTTCCTCTGTAAAATAAGTCTATCTCCCTGTATTTCAACTGGAACTGCAAGTTCTTTTGACAAATATTTCGAAAGAACTTCTGGTTCTCTTCTTATCTTTTCAATAACTATTTTGAAATTCTTAAGGATTGTTTTGTTTCCCTCTGTGAAATATTCAAATTTAGGCATTTCAAAACGTTCACCACTGGATGTGGTCTTTGGTAATTTGGCATACAAGCCATCTAGTAACTGTTCATAGTTTGACTCAGAACTCATAAAATGTTCACAACCACTATTTCCATTCCTCAACCAATAGTTGATTCTGGATAGTTAAGACACTATATGTCTCAGTATAATAACAAACGCATTGTTTTAAAATCAAGTTCCTTCCTGCCAACTAGTCAAATATTTCATCTGTTCTTCAGTAAGTTTGTCTTTTTTGACATTCATAACTTCAAGTTGAAGTTCTGCAATATTCCTATCTATCTCTTCAGGTAGGACTATTACCCCGGGGTTGAGTTTACCCTTATTTTTCACTAAAAATTCGCAGGCAAGACTCTGTCCAGCAAAACTTGTTGCCATAACCTCACTTGGATGGCCTTCTGCAGCTGCCAAGTTTATAAGTCTTCCTTCACCACAAAGATAAATCTTTTTTCCATTAATGTCATACTCATCTAAGAATGGTCTAATCTTTCTCTTTTTACCTGCTTTTGAAATAGATTCAACATCTATTTCACAATCAAAATGACCAGAATTTGCAAGAATTGCACCATCTTTCATATTTTTTACGTGCTCTAATCTTATTACATGTTTGTCCCCAGTTACTGTGATAAAAATGTCGCCTATTTTTGCAGCTTCCATCATTGGCATAACAAGATAACCATCCAGAGTTGCTTGCATTGCTCTAAAAGCATCAACTTCAGTTACAATAACATTTGCACCCAGTCCTTTTGCTCTGAGTGCAACTCCCTTTCCACAATCTCCATATCCGCCTACAATGAAAGTTTTTCCAGCAATAAGTGTATTTGTTGCTCTTAGTAAACCATCTATTGAAGACTGACCTGTTCCGTAATAATTGTCTAACAAATGTTTTGTTTTATTGTCATTAACTGCAATCACAGGAATTTTCAATGCATTGTCTTTTGCCATTGCCCTGAGACGTATTACTCCAGTGGTGGTTTCTTCACAGCCGCCTATTACTTTAGATAACTTTTCTGGGTGTTTTGTGTGAAGCGCACTAATCAAATCACAACCATCATCAATGGTGATGTCCGGATTACGTGCCACCACCTGTTCTATGTATTCATAATATTCTTCTTTACTTTCTCCTTTTTTTGCAAAAACATTTATCCCTTCCTTAGCCAAAGCAGCAGCAACATCGTCTTGTGTTGAAAGTGGGTTACAGCTTGCTATTGCTACTTTTGCCCCACCTGCAATTAATGTTCTTACTAATACTGCAGTTTCTTTTGTAACATGTAATGCAAGTCCAATGGTGAGTCCTGCAAATGGTTTTTCTTTCAGGAACCGTTCTTTAATTTTTCCCATTATTTGCATATTTCTTTCTGCATACTCAATGTTTAGCATTCCCTGTTCTGCTAGCTTTTCATCTTTTACTGCATAATCAGACATTATTACACCGTTTATAGTGTTCGTTGCTTCTAATTTAAAATAGTTGCATACTCTTGATCATATCTATTTAAATATATATCCAGTTCTAGATATATCGATATTCATGGAGATGCTAAGCCACAAACCCGAGAATGTGCATAAGCAGATGCTAAAACATATGCTTTCGACATTCTTACTCTGGCTTATATCAAAAAAACCAATGCATGGTTATGAACTTATAAAAACAGTAGAAAAAGATGGTGGTTTCAAAATAGTTACAGCCAGCAAAGTCTATCCGATTTTAAAATCTTTAACCAGAAAAGGATTAATTGATCATGAAAAACAAGCACAAGGACGCAGAATAAAAAAAATTTATCACATAACTGACAAGGGAAAAATGGCGTTAAAACGCATAAGAATGTGTCTTTTTGAAAGCGAATTAAAAAGACAATTCCTGAAAGAGATGACAACATGAAAAATTCAAGAAAGAATTTTTCAGAATTGGAATTTCATTCCAATCTGATGAAGAAAAAAGAAGTTCTTAGGCTTAACAATGTTAACAAGATCTATGATATGGGTGCAGTTAAAGTGAGAGCTCTTGATGGTGCTAATCTAGTTGTAAATCAGGGTGAGATGGTCTGTATTGTCGGACCATCAGGTTCAGGAAAAAGTACCTTACTGCACATAATGGGCCTTTTAGACACTCCCACATCAGGTTATCGTTATATTGATGGAATTGAAACTGCAAAAATGAGTGAAGCAGAACAAGCTCGAATCAGAGGTAGGAAAATAGGCTTTGTTTTTCAGAAGTTCAATTTAATACCAAGTTTTACTGCTCTTGAAAATGTTGAACTGCCATTGGTTCTTTGTGATGGTTGTAAAAATCGCAGAGAACAGGCAACAAAAGTTCTCCAGTCTTTGGATATGGGTGAAAGACTTCATCATTATCCATCTCAACTTTCAGGAGGTCAAATACAAAGAGTTGCTATTGCACGTGCTTTAGTTAACAACCCAGAAATAATACTTGCCGATGAACCAACTGGAAACCTTGATTCAAAAACAGGTAAAGAGGTTCTTGAAATCTTAAACAAACTTAATAAGCAAGGTAGGACGATTTTGATAATTACTCATGATGAGTTAATATCGAAAAACGTACCAAGAGTGGTAAGAATAAAAGATGGAAAAATATTTGAATAAAAATTTAAAAATGGTGAAAAAATGAAGAAAATATTATTGGCGTTCGTGTTGATGTTTGCGTTGTCGTTTGCCGGTATATCCATACCAAATTACACAGTTTCAAAAAGTTCATTTCAGCCTAATGAACAGGGTGTAATCACCGTAACTGTTGTGAATCCTTCTGGAACTGCAAGAGTTAGTACTCTCACAATGTCCATATCCAATCCATATGAGATTACTGTTACAGGATCGTCAACTCTTTCTGATATTGAAAATGGCGGAACTGCAATAGTTTCAATTCCAATAAAAATCAAACAAGATGCAAAGGCTGGCGTTTATTTAGTTACAATGTCATTTACTGGAACAGAGTATAGCAGTGGAGAAGATCCGAAAAAAGTTCTTAATAGTGTTTCAATCCCAGTAACGGTTCTAAGTTCACCAATATTCTCTTTCGTAACAGACACAACATCTCTTAGTAGTATTGACAATATTGTTCTTAATGTATCCAATAATGGGGGCATTGCAAAAAATGCACGCATAGGTACAAGTGGGACCATATCATTGTATGGTACAAATGAAGTTTTCATTGGTAATATAGAAGGCTCACAACTTATTACTTTACAATTAGATTCAAGAAGTGCATCAGACGGTCCTGAAGATCTGATATTAGTAATGACATATGAGGATGAGCTTGGTACACAGCACTCAGACCAATACATAATCCGTATGACTGTAAAAAAGGAGAAATTGAACCTAGCTTTTTCACAAACATCCGAACTTGTTACGCGTGAGGAAGGTTCAATTACACTTACAATAAAAAATAATGGAGATAAGCAACTAAAGGACGTGAGGTTAACTTTCACAAACAGTTCATTGCGTTTTAAGGACAGAAACGAATTATTATTCGGAAACATCGCACAAGGTGCAAGTGCAGAAGTGAACGCTACTCTATTTGCAGACCTAATTCCTGGCTTAAATCTTGTTCCAGCAACATTATCATGGGTTGAGGAAGATGTGGAAAAAGAGGAATTGGTTGAGTTCCCGTTCACTGTGTCTTCTGATGCAGATGTTGGTATCTATCTCGAGGCAAAACCATCACCTTTAATGTCAAGCCAGGAACATACAATATCTGTCTTGGTTTCAAACCTTGGTTCATATGCAATTGACAATGTTGATGTTGAGTTTATATCGGATTCATTGGAATCACTAGACATCTCATCAAATCAATACATAGGAAGCTTGAACAATGATGATTTCAGCACCGTACAGTTCAAAGTTCGTATTGGCAATGTTCCTGAAGGGTCATACCCAATAAAACTAAACATTACCTACAGAGACAAATCTGGTGAATGGAAATCAAAATTAGTAACCAAAAACGTTAATGTTTATTCACAACCAGCCCAAAATGGTTCTGAATTTATTCTAATTGGCGGTTTGGTTATTGTTGTTCTTGCAGTCTGGTTTTTCTTTATAAGAAAAAAACCAACCAAGGTCGGATAGATGAAATTTTTTGACCTTGTTTTTTATTCTTTCAATTCATTAAAGCAAAGAAAGCTTAGATCATGGCTTACTGTGCTGGGTATAGTGGTTGGGATAACTTCAATTGTTGTTCTGGTTGGATTGGTACAGGGACTCAGGGATTATTTTGATAGCCAACTTTCATCTTTCGGAGCAAGATCTATTGTTGTGTTGCCAGTTAATGTTGAAACAAGTGCCAATCCTGCTGCTTCTGCTTGGCTTCCAAGTAATGGGAAACTATTCATGAAGGATTATGAAAGATTGAAACGTATTCCAGATATAGAAACCATTACACCTGTTCTTATTGGTCGGGTATCTGTTGATTACAAAAATCAATCAATCTCATCTTCTGTTCTTGGTGTTGATCCTGAAATATATAAACAAACAGTTGGAACAGTTGAAATTGACAAGGGACGATTTCTTGAATCGTCAGATCAAAAATCAATTATTGTTGGTTCATCCATAGCCAATGATACTTTTGATGAAGATATTCTTCTTTCATCTACATTGAAAATTTCTGGAGCTGATTTCCGTGTTGTAGGAATATTGGAAAAATCAGGGGCATCATTTACCAATATCGATAGTTCAATTTTGATGCCAATAGATGAAGCACGTATTATTTTTGGAGATATACTGGCTGATAAGGAAGTGCATTCAATCAGAATAACCGTTGTTGAGGATGCAAATATTAGTGAAGTTGCTGAGCGTGTTGAATATGAAATGTTTGCTGCTCACAGAGTTACTGAAGACAACAAAGATTTTGGTGTAATCACATCTGATTTTATTAATAATCAGCTTGACGAGGTTACTGGAATTCTTTCCATATTTCTTGGTGGCGTTGCTAGTATATCGCTTATTGTTGGTGGTGTTGGGATTGCAAACACCATGTTTATGAGTGTTGCTGAGCGTAAACGTGAAATCGGTATTTTGAAATCAATAGGCGCAAGAGAATCTGAAATTTTACATTTATTCCTTGTTGAAAGCAGTATGATAGGTATTGCCGGTGGCTTTTTTGGTGTTGTTTTAGCCTATCTAATATCAGGGGTAATTACACTTGTTTCTGGCATTAATGTTAGCATTCTTCCGTTGGTTGTTTTTGGTGCAGTATTCTTTTCAGGTGTAGTCGGGATAATCTCAGGTGCATATCCTGCTAAATCAGCTGCTAAGCTTGATCCTGTGGAGGCGCTAGGCGGATGAAGATAGAGGATATAATATCATATTCAATTAGAAGTCTGAGAAAGACCAGCCTTCGTTCCTATCTCACAATTATTGGTATTGTTATCGGTGTTCTTGCAGTAGTTGTCATCACATCAATTAGCGAAGGTGTTCAAAAAGACATAAACGATCAGCTTTCTGCATTTGGTACTGATAAAATGTTTATCACTCCCTCCTATGCTGGTGGCAGTGGTTTTGGTGGTGGCAGTCCAATACAAAGTGCGACTTTAGGAAAGTTATATGAAAAAGATATTGATTCACTGGAATCAATTCCTGGAATAAAATCAGTTGCTCGTTCTGTTTACGGGAGAGCCAGTTTTGGTTTTAGGGACAAAGAAGTAACAACTATTATCTATGGGATGGATGCAATCTTTTTTGAACAATGGGAGAATTATATCACTGTAGAAACAGGAAGATATTACAATGATAATGAAAGACGAGTTGTTGTTCTTGGTTATACTGCAGCAACAGAAACATTCGGCAAAGAAGAAATTGGCGTTGGAAATGTTGTAAGTATAAATGGAAAAGATTACCGTGTGATTGGGATTCTCAAGGAGATAGGCACCTCATTATCTGCACAGGATGATAGTTCTATTTACATACCATTTGAAGATTCCAAAGATGAATTTGCATCACAACTAACTAAAAACGAAGTTCAATTTATTTCAATTCAATTGTCAGATGGTTATGATGCTAATGATGTTCAGGATAAGATTGAAACAAAACTTGCATCAAATCACAAGCTTAGAGTGGAAGATAAGGATTTTATGGTAATCTCGTCAGATTATATAAACGAAACAATTGGTTCTTTATTGGGAACTTTAAGTGTATTCTTGTTGTTCATAACTCTAATTGCAACTTTTGTTGGCGGTATTGGTATAATGAATACCATGCTTATGGGTGTTTTGGAAAGAGTAAGAGAGATCGGAATACTAAAAGCAGTTGGTGCAACTGAGTTCAACATTCTTTCTATTTTTATTTTTGAATCAGGAATTATAGGGTTTATGGGGGGAATAATAGGGCTTGTTCTTGGTCTGGCCATACTATTTATAGCAGGTGAATTCGGAGTGCCATACTGGGTTCGTTTGCGTATTTTCGCATTTGCATTTGTCTTCTCTGCTTTTGTTGGTATTATAGCAGGTATCATTCCTGCAAGGCAAGCTGCAAAAATGGATCCAGTTGATGCGTTGAGATACGAATAAACCTAGTTTCTGCAATAATTTCTCAGAACGCGTTTGTTGATTTTTCAAACTGCTACTTATTTATTTGTTGTTATTTTAACTCTCAAAAATATGGAACTCATAGTTGCAGAAAAACCAAAAGTAGCAGAAAAAATTGCAATGTCGATTGGAGAGAAAGTTCAGAGAAAGAGCCATAATGGTGTTTCCTATTATGAGGGAATCTCTCACGAGGGCGAGGAGATTGTTGTTGCACCAGCAGTTGGTCATGTTTACACACTAATTGAAAGAGAAAAAACACGTACATACCCTGTTTTTGATATCGAATGGGTTCCATCCTATCAAGTTTCGAAAACTGCCGCATATACCAAAGGCTATGTAGAAACAATACAAAAGCTTGCAAAAAAGGCAGATAGTTTTGTTTCTGCTTGTGACTATGATGTTGAAGGAAGCACAATAGCATATAATATTTTTCGTTTTGCAACAACCATCAGAGAAGGAAAAAGAATGAAGTTTTCTGCACTTACTAAAGATGACCTTGTTGATGCCTACAGTGAACGTGGGGAATTTGATTATAATAATGCATATGCAGGAGAAGCAAGACACGTACTTGATTGGTATTATGGTATAAATCTAAGTCGTGCTTTGATGGGTGCTTTAAGCAAAGCTCATGGTTATAAGGTTCTTTCAATAGGGCGTGTACAAGGGCCTGCTCTTCATTTAATGTCTGGCCTTGAGAAAAATATCAGAGCATTTATTTCAACTCCATATTGGGAAATAACTGCTAAGATAAAAGATGTTGATTTCAAGCACAAAAAAGACAGATTTTTGGCCGAGCCAGAAGCAGATTCTGCATTGGAAAATACAAAATCAACAGGTACTGTTAAAGAAGTTGATCAAAAACAACAAGAACTTACTGCTCGCCCTTGTTTTGATCTTACAAGCTTGCAAGTAGAAGCCTATCGTTTGTTTGGATATACTCCATCACGAACTCTTGAAATTTCTCAGACACTTTATGAAGCATCTCTAATTACCTATCCAAGAACATCATCCCAACAAATTCCACCATCAATAAAACTATCTCCCATAATAGCCGCACTTGGATCAAATCCAGATTATACTAAACTAGTTAAGAAAATCCAGGATAATAAATGGTCAAAACCAATACAAGGAAAAAAATCTGATCCTGCACATCCTGCAATACATCCAACTGGTCAGCATAGTAAGATAGGAAAACAAGAACAGAATCTTTACGATCTGATTGTAAGGAGATTTTTGGCATCATTTGCTCCAAAAGCAAAAAGAGAGAGAAATCGTGTTGATGTTGATTCTGGTGGTGAACTTTATAGTGCATCAGGAAGTAGGTTAGTTGAGGCTGGCTGGACTGAATTTTATGGTAAATACTATAAATCCGAAGACACCGAGCTTCCAGCTTTCAAGGTTGGTGAAAAAGTTGATCTTAATTCAAAGAAAAAAACTAAAAAAGAAACAAAACCACCAAAAAGATATACACAAGCATCAATTGTTTCTGAACTTGAAAAACTTCATTTAGGTACAAAAGCAACTCGTTCAGTTATAATAGAAACGTTGTTTAAACGTGGATATACAACCGGTGCAAAATCAATTGAAGTTTCAGATTTCGGAATTAAGGTAACGGAGATTTTGGAAAAATATGCCCCAGAAATTCTTGATGAAAATCTGACAAGAAAAATAGAAGACGAGATGGAAGCAATTCAGGGTGGCAAAATCGAAAAAGAAAAAGTCATAGAAGAAGGAAAAGAATTCCTCACCCGAGTGCTTGATAAGTGGAAAAAGAATGAAGCAAAAATAGGGGCTGATTTGGCACAAGCACTTAAACTAACTCAATATAATCAGAATATACTTGGTGCTTGTGATAAGTGTGATAAGCAACTTAGAATAATAAGAATGAGGGATAAAAGGCAATTCGTTGGATGTACTGGCTATCCGAATTGTAAAAATGCATATCCACTTCCACCTGGTTCATACATACAACCAACTGGAAAACAATGTCCTTCTTGTAATAAGCCAACTATAAACGTTAAAAAAGTTAGGACCAGATATACCATGTGTATTGATCCTAATTGTCCATCAAAGGCAGATTGGAAAAAACGTGGTTCTAATGAGAAAAATAGCTAATTACGAAGTAAAAGGTAAAAAAATTCTAGTTCGTGTTGATTTGAATTGCCCAATAAAAAACGGAAAATTAGCAGGAGACACAAGACTTAGAGCGCATGCAATTACCATCAAAGAACTTAGTGATCGTGGTGGAAGAGTTATTATACTGTCCCATCAAGGTCGCAAAGGCAAAGAGGATTTTACAAGCCTAGAACAACATGCAAAACGTTTGCATCAATTAATTGGAAAAGATATTGCATTTGTTGATGCAGTGATAGGAGAACATACAGTTAATGCAATCAATAAACTAAAAGATGGGGATATACTAGTTTTAGATAATGTTAGGCATCTTCATTGCGAAACTGAACATCCGCATGGTGAAGGAGAAATAGTATATCACCTTTCACAAGTTGCAGATTATTATGTTCTAGATGCACTTTCTGTTGCACACAGAAAGCACTCGAGTGTTGTTGGTTTCTCAAAAAAGATACCATCATTTGCAGGAGATGTTCTTGCTGCTGAAGTTGAAGCAATAAAAAGAGTACAATCAGAGGGAAATGTTACGTTTATCTTTGGTGGGGCAAAAGTAGAAGATTCATTCAAGGTTATGAAAAAATGGCTAGGAAATGGCAGGACAAATCACATACTTGTTGGGGGAGCACTTTCTGTTCTTATGTTGCATGCAGCAGGACATTCGGTTGGTGATTCACTAAATTACCTCGATAGTTCTGGTCTTATGAAACACGTTCCAGATGCAAAACAAATCTTGCAAGATCATTCTAATAAATTAGTTCTTCCTGTTGATGTTGGTATATCATTAGGTAAAAAGAGAATAGAATTACCAATAACTGAAGTTAGCTCCGGGGAAATATGGGACATAGGTGAAAAAACAATTGAAAAATACCGCGAGATAATACATTCATCGAATACCATTGTCATGAATGGTCCACTTGGTGTTTATGAAGAAGATGAGTTTTCAAAAGGTACAAAAGCCATATTGAATGCAATTGCCAATTCAAAAGCATTTTCTTTATTGGGTGGTGGGCACACTATTTCTGCAATAGATAAATTTAATTTCAAGAAAAATCAATTTGGTTATGTGAGTTTGTCCGGGAAAGCTCTTGTTGAATATCTATGTGGTCACAAACTCCCGGGTATTGCTGCGCTTGATGAAAGCGAACAAGATTTCAAATTAGATTAGTTATTTGCATAATAATCTGCTATTATATCTCTAGAAGTTACAACTCTAAAATTCTGTGCTGCATAGGCAACTATGGATTCGTAGTTTGCCCATTGCTGTTCTGTTTCTGCTTCTGTAAAGAATGTTATATCCCCACTTAAAGTCGTAATGTCATAAGGGGGGTTTTTTGGAATTGCCTGATCTCCGTCACCGTCTTTCCAATATACCCGTCTCCAACCAGGAAGTTCGGCATAGAAATCATTTTCATGAACAATAACCAAACCATATCCTTCTACATTGGAAAATATCGTATGTGGGTTAACAACTTCTTTTAATGGATCTACGGATCCAGACTCTCCATCTTCTGTAAACCAATAATATTTCTGCGTCTTCTCTTCAATTCCAAATTGTGATGGTCTGCTTAACAATCCTGGCGCTGCCATCTCAATTATATCCTCACTATGTTTTCTTACGTACATCTGCAATCCCATTTCCTTTAGGACTTTAAGCTCAGCATTTTTCAGTTCTGGCGTAACTGCATTCAATCCTGCAACTATTGGTGCGTAGCCTATTCTTTCTTTTATATAGCTGTATCCTCCTTTTTCGTCATAGTTTAATGAACCGTCGCTTAAGTTTAGCTCATATGTTTCATAATCTGTCAATATGTTTTCTAACTCACTTTCTGTCATATTTTGCATTTCAAGAAAATAAGATGATTTGAATGTGACTGGATGCGGAGCTCTAATATGGAAAGATATGGTCATGTTTTTTGAAAGAAGCATTTCAAGAATTTCTGGATAATTCTGTTCATATGCTTTGAACGCAGGTTCAGTAAAATAAAATTCTGCTTTTACATCATACTTGTCATAAATATCAAGAAGTCTTGTGAGAGTTTCTGCACTATTATTTAAGTGGTACCAATCATGTGTATTTATCACAAATGTTATTGCCGGTTTACTAACATTGGGTGTTTTATTAAGAGTGGATATATTTGAACTTAAATTTGGTGAGAATGAACTAGTATTGCTCTCTTCTGTTTGTGTTATACAACCAACAAGAAAAAGAGCAAAACATATAGCCAAAATAATGTATTTCATGTATTTTTTAGTATAGCAGAAGGTTTTTAAACTTCAGAACTTCCATTTGTATTAGAAATTTGCCACTAACAGGTGTTTGCAATGACCTTGAGTAAAGATATCGTTCAGAAACTACGTAAAAAACATGGCGATAATAAGGTTATTCTTTCACTAGAGGAAAAAGGGTTTTGCGTTGCAGTAATGAAAAATGGCGAAACTCGTGATTATGAAGCACGGGATATCAACGAATTCTTAATAAGAACAAAATCTTCTGATGTTGCCTGGGTAGATTATATAGTTGATGATCTACACGAAGGTGCCAATAAGGCAGCATTGGCATTTGGTTTTAGTGAACAATTACTTTCTCCTCTTCTCAAAAGTGACCGAGCAGATTACTTTGATCTTGATAATGAACTTGGACTTCTCATACCAGCAATTATAGTTAAGGGATTTGATGTAAAAGTAAATTATCTTCTTGTATTAATGCGTAAAAATCTCGTAGTAACAATTCACACTACTGAAGTGAAAAGGTTCATTAGAATTAGAAGGTATGCTAAAATCTTTATGAGGAAAATTAAACCCAACTTATCTCCTGAAGATAAGCTTACTATGATTCTAACAAGGATAATTGATGAAAATAATGCAAGGAATTTTGATCATCTTCGTGAAATAGAAAGAAATTCAGATGACCTAAGTTCAAAGCTTGCTTCCATGAGTACTAATAGACAAGAAATAGGGCAAGAGATTCACCTAATGAAGCATGCGCTCATAGAATATCTTAACGGGCTTTGGGAGACTGTGGACGTGTTGAACACTTTGCGTTATGGTGATCCAGAGCTTTTGTCTGATGATCCACTTTTGCTTCAGAGAATTGGTGCTCTTGTTTCAGAAGTTAATGGTCAGATTGGTTTGGCAGAGCACATGAGTGATGTTCTGGCAAGTGGCCTAGAAGTTATTCAGAGCATTTACAATAATCAACTACAGATTCTCAATAACAGGCTTGCATTGCTTGTTGCATATTTAACAATAATAGGTACTGCGTTGATAGTACCTAATACAATAGCAACCATTTTCGGAACTCCATTCTTTACTAATGTAGTTAGTGAAGCAGATATGGGATGGTATATTAGTCTGATGTTGGCATCAACAGTAATCTCTGCAATTGGAGCATGGGCGTTCGTAAAATATATGGGTCTTCTTCCAAAAAGCGCAGATACGGACTGATTGGGTCATTCTCGTAATATCAAGCAAAAGGCCAGCGAAAGATTTATAAATCCCTGTCCCCATTAAAATCTTGCAAATTCTTTAAAATATTACTATTTGCGGAGGCATTATAATGGGACAAACAGCAACAAAATGTCCAGAATGTAAAAGTAAGCGGATAGTTCGTGATTATGAGAAAGGCGAATTATTATGTTCTAGTTGTGGTTTGATAATTGCAGATAATATTCATGATATGGGGCCTGAATGGCGTGCTTTTGACGCTGAGCAAAAAGAGAAAAAAGCCCGTGGTGGCGCTCCAATTAAATATATGAGACCAAATAAAGGTCTTGTTACTGAGATAGATCAATATAACAGAGATATTAGGGGAGGTAAAATTTCTCCAAAGAAACAAGCACAGCTCTATAGAATGCGAAAATGGCATAAAAGAGTCTCCATTGCAACATCCATGGAAAGAAACTTGGTTATTGCATTAGCAGAACTTGATCGTGTTGCATCTTCGCTTGGTCTTCCTGAAAATATCAAGGAAAGTGCTGCATTGCTTTACAGAAGAGCAGTGAAGGAAGAACTTATCAGAGGAAGATTGATTGAAAGCGTTGTTGCAGCAGTTATTTATGCTATTTGTAGGCTACAAGGAATCCCGAGAACTCTTGATGAGATTTCAAGAGCATCTGGTATTGAGAAAAAGGAAATAGGTAGGGCATACAGATTCTTAAAAAGCGAATTGAAAGTTGATGTACCCCTCACTGATCCAGCTCAATATGTTCCTAAGTTTGCAACTGCATTGAAACTTGGAGGTGATGTGCAGGAGGAATCAGTCAAGCTTATCAAAAAAGCTCTCAAAAAAGGTCTAATCTCTGGAAGAGGTCCAACTGGTGTTGCTGCAGCTGCACTATACATTGCAAGTGCAATGCATGGTGAAAAGAAAACTCAAAAAGA
>JBDRCX010000003.1:0-125726 GCA_043821365.1 Microcaldota archaeon
GTGGCTGGTGTTACTGAAGTTACAATAAGAAACCGCTACAGAGAACTTAAGAAAGAGCTTGGGTTGAAAGTTAACCTTTGAAATCTCTAAGATTTCAAATTTTACCAATTTTATTGGCAAATATATAATTTTTTTATTTTATAATTTATTTTTGAAAAGTTTCTTATTCTTAAAATTTCGAAAAGAAACAACATTTCGCTCTCAATTCCTTTATAAATATATGTATCCTAATTACACCTGCTAATATTTAGCTAGTCAGACTGCTCTTTCTAAGAGTAAATGGCTGAGGATGGTAAACACCCCAAGACTCATTATCCTGGGATTTGCTATTTCACATAATAAAATGGTTCTGCAATTACACTCTAAGAGGTGGGACCATAGTCGGTGATATCCAATGGTAGATAAATGTGATGATAAGAAATGCTTCAAACATGGTGGAGTTAAGTTAAGGGGCGAAATCCTAAATGGGAAAGTAGTCAGTACAAAGGGAAAACGTACTGTTGTTGTTGAAAGAACTCAGACTCAATATTTCTCAAAATACAGAAAATGGGCAAGAGGAACTTCAAGAATTGCAGCACACAATCCATTATGTATTAATGCCCAAGTAGGGGATATGGTTGATCTTGCCGAGACAAGAAAATTAAGTAAGACAAAAGCATGGACAGTTACTTCTATTTCGAAAGGTGAATGATCATGAAAGGTCTGACAAGTAATATAACAAAAACAATGACAACCGGAACACTTATGACTTGCACTGATAATAGCGGTGCAAAGATGGTCTATGTAATTAGTGCCCTTCGTTACAAAGGTACTAGGGGTAGAGGGCCACAACTTGGCATTGGTGATGTTGTTATTGCATCAGTGAGAAAAGGAAAGCCAGATATGGTAAAGAAAGTAGTCAAAGCTCTCATAGTAAGGCAAAAAAAAGAATTCAGGAGAGCAAATGGCCAGAGACTTGCGTTCGAAGATAATGCAGCTGTTTTGGTGAATGACGATTTTCTTCCAGTTGGTACTGAAATTAAAGGAGTAGTTGCAAGGGAAATCGCAGAGAGATTTCCAAAAGTAGCTGCCATCTCTGCAGGGGTTGTTTAAATGAAATCTGATACTGAAAGAAAAAGATTTTACACGGAAAAACTTCATAAGAAAAAGAATAGGCTACATGTTCATCTTTCAAAAGAACTAAGAAGCAAACTCAAAGTAAAGAAAAGAGCATTGCTTGTTCGTAAAGGGGACACTGTTCGAATTATGCGGGGTCCTGGAAAAGGAAAAGAAGCAAAGATCGGAAATGTGAGTGTTGTAAAAAAACTTGTTTTCCTAGAAGGCATTGTTGCAACAACAGCAAAAGGAAAGGAAGTTCCGCTTGCAGTCCAACCATCAAATATCCTGCTAATTTCTCTTGAATCTACACCTGAGCGAAAACAAATCTTTAGTGAAGAAGCATTCAAGAAAAAGGAAATTAAAAAACCAGAAACAAAGCCAGAAGGAACTAAAACTGGAACAACATCAGAAACAAAAACTGAAGTAAAATCAGAAGAAACTAAAACCCCAGCTACACCAGTATCAAAATCCGAACCACCTAAGAGCGAAACAGCTCCTAAGGTAGAATCTACTAAAGTTAGGTGATCATATGGCAAAAAGAGGAGGAACAAAACATTTGAAGAGGATTGCTTCACCAAAGGCAGTTCCAGTTCATAATAGAAAAGAAACAACTTGGATGATAAAAGCAATTGGCGGTCCACACAAGAAAAAACATGCAATTCCATTGGGTGTTTTAGTAAGAGATGTAATGAAAATCGCAACAACTCTAAGAGAAGTTAGGAGAGTGTTGTCAAATAGGCTGGTTCTTGTTGATGGGAGTGTAAGAACTGATGAAAAATTTCCAGTTGGTTTGATGGATGTTGTTTCATTCAAAAAATCTGAAAAGAACTACCGTGTGGTTGTTGACAGGAAGGGAAGATTGGTTCCAATTGAAATCAACAAAGAAAAAGCAGAAATGAAAATCTGTAGAGTTGTTAAGAAACATACTATCACAGGTGGCAAATTAAATTTCACTTTCCATGATGGTAAAAACCTAATTGGAGATAACCACGTAAGTGTTGGTGATAGCGTTCTAATATCGATTCCAGATGGCAAAATGAAAACTCATTTGAAAAGGGAGAAAGGTTCAAGATGCCTTATTATGGAAGGTACACACGCAGGAAAAATTGTTACTTTGAAAGATATTGTTGAAAGAAAGGGTGGCAAACCATCTGAGGCACACGTACTTGAAAATGATGAAGAATTCATCACAGTTGCAAAATACCTTTTCGTTGTTGATGAGAATTTCAAGGGTGAAAGCTAATGTCAGATAATAAAATGAGAGAAATACTTATAGATAAAGTTACAGTAAACATCGGTGTTGGCACACCTGGCGATAAGCTCGAACAGGCAAAATCCCTACTAAACAGACTTACGGAAGGTACACCAGTAGAAACACATGCACGTAGAAGAGATCCAGTATTCAAATTAAGAAAAGGTCTTCCAATTGGTGCAAAAGTTACTTTACGTGGAGATTCAGCAAAGACATTTTTAGAAAAAGCACTTAGTGCAAAAAGACGCCAACTTAAGTCATCAAATTTTGACAGGCAAGGAAATTTTGCATTCGGTATTCATGAGTACATTGATTTTCCAGGTGCCAAATATGATCCAGCAATTGAAATGTTTGGGTTTGATATTTGTGTATCATTAGCAAGAAAAGGCAGAAGGGTCGCGATAAGAAAGCTCAGGCCTGCAAAAATTGGCAAGCACCATCGCGTTACCAAGGACGAAGCAATGGATTTTGCTAAAACCAGTCTTAATGTAAAAATCGAGTGATCTTTATGAAGAAACTTTCAGGTAGTGACAAATTTAAAGGAAAAGGAAAGCGGGTTTGCCGAAATTGCGGCAACACTAGGGCTTTGATAAGGAAATATCGGCTTTTAGTGTGTAGAAGATGCTTCAGAGAAATGGCTGAAAGCATTGGTTTCCGCAAATACGGAGGTTGAAAACATGACAGATCATTTAGCTGATGCTCTTAATACGATAAAGACCCACGAGATAGTTGGTCAGAATGTTTGTACTGTGAGAGCAACAAAAATAGTTGCAGATATTCTAAAAGTTCTCAAAGAACACAAATATCTTAAGGATTACAAAAAACTAGAGGATGGACGAGGTGGATGGTTCGAAATCCAGCTTGATGGAAGGATCAATGACTGCGGTGTTATTAAACCAAGAATGCCAGTCAAAAGAAACGAATGGGCAAAAAGGGAACAGGAATTCATCCCTGGTTTCGGTGTTGGCTTATTGATAGTTTCAACACCAAACGGGATTATGACAAATTCTGAAGCAGAACAAAAGCATGTTGGGGGAAGGCTCCTAGCTTACGTGTATTAGGTGTTATTTATGGAAATTCCAAATGGTGTAACGATAACTGTTGATGGCCATAAACTAACTGCCAAAGGCCCACAAGGAGAAGTATCAAAGACTCTTGCAAAAACAGTATCAGTGAAAATAGAAGGAAATAAAATAGACGTTTCTGCTCCTTCTAAAGCACTTCTCGGTACAACCGAATCCATAGTAAGAAGCATGCTTAAGGGGGTAAGTGAAGGTTATTCAAGAAACTTCAAACTTCTCTATGCACACTTTCCTATTACTATTGAATCAAAAGGAAATGATCTTACTGTCAAAAATTTCTTAGGGGAAAAACAAGCAAGAAGAACAAAATCAATTGGTGTAACAAAGATCCAGATAAAAGGTCAGAATGTTACCATATCTGGGCCAGACAAGGAAGCTGTTGGACAAACAATAGCAAATCTGATCTCAGCCATGAAAATAAAGGATAAAGATGGAAGAATCTTCCAAGATGGTATTTACGAGCTCGAAGGGTGAAAATCATGGTAACTAAAAAGAAAAAACCAAAATTTAATGTAATGAACTTGGGATTCTTCAAGGGTGTCAAAGCCAGATGGAGAAAACCAAGAGGAACTCACAACAAAAAAAGAATGAAATTCAAATGGGCTGGAGCATTGCCAAATATAGGTTACAAGAATGCTGCTGAGGTAAGAGGTCTAAGAGCAGGTATGAAGGAAGTTCTTGTAAATAACCTTAGTGAGCTTGAAGGATTGAAAAATGTTCTAGTTAGAATTGCATCTAAAGTTGGTGCAAAAAAAAGAAAAGTACTTGTTGAAAAGGCAAAAACACTTGGCTTGAAGGTAGTAAATGTCGGTAAAGAACCAAAAAAATTTATGCCAAAAGCCAAACTTAAAGCTCATAAGAGCAAAGCTGAGGCAAGTAAGCCAACGGCAAACAAAAAAGGTGAACAATCATGACAATTGCAACTGTCAGAAGACTTGCAGCTGATATATTCAATGTAGGGGAGAATAAGGTTAAGATAAGCCCTGATGGTATGAAGGAAGCAGAAGGTGCACTTACAAGATCTGATGTCAAGAACCTTATTGAGAAAGGCATCATATCAAAGAAAAAGAATCTTGGGAGAGCAAGTACCAGAAAGCGCTTCAGAAGAGGTCATGGACACAAGAAAGGCAGCAGCACAATACATAGTAAAGAAGTATGGATGATGAAAGTCAGATCACAAAGAAAATTACTTAATATGCTTATTTCATCTGGTGCTTTAAACAAAAAAGCAAAAAGGGTTCTTTATGGCAAGGTGAAAAGTGGTATTTTCAGAAACAAAAAAGCATTTTTGCTTTATTTGAAAGACAATGAATTTATAGCGAAAGATTATGAGCTTGAAAAACCCATCTATGTTCCAAAGAAAACCAAACAACCAAAAAAGTTAGGTAAAAAAACGACTGAAGTAAAAAAAGAACCAAAACAAGAGACCAAACCTGAACCAAAGAAAGGTGAAAAACAATGACATTGAAAAATTTCAATAATAAAAAATGGTGATTTTTGTATGACAAAAGCATTAGGTCCTAGTTTCAAAGTATATTACAGAAGGAGAAGGAATGGTAAGACAAATTTTGCAAAAAGACTAGCACTTGTACGTGGTGAAAAAACCAGAATGGTTGTACGCAGAAGCAACAAAGGTGTTGTAGTTCAATTCATTGATTTTGATCCAAAAGGAGATAAAACACTTCTAACAGTTAACGGTAGTCATCTTTCTAAAGCATATAACTGGCCATCTAAAAGAAATGTTTGGACTGCCTACCTAACTGGTCTTATGGCTGGAAAACTTGCACAGAAAAAAGGAGTAAAAGAATTCATACTTGATATGGGTATGTACACAGCTTCAAAAGGATCGATAATTTTTGCTGCACAAAAAGGTGCGTTTGATTCTGGTATGAAAGTTGATTATGATAAAGCAAAGATGCCAGAAGAAAAACTTTCAAATCCACCTGATAAATACAAATCCATCTTTGAAGATGTAAAAAGTAAAATAATGGCAGGTTAATGGTGATATTAATGGCTGAAAAAATAAAGATTATTGATAAGGAATCTTGGCAACCAAGAACAATCCTTGGGATGAAAGTCAAAAATGGTGAAATAACAACTCTTGAAGAAGTTCTTGAAACTGGAAAACCAATACTTGAACCAGAAATGATTGATGTTCTTTTGCCAGATATGGAATCGGAAAATCTCCAAATAAAAACAACTCAAAGGGTTACTGATTCAGGAAAAAGAGCAAAATTCCGTGTTGTTTCTGTCATTGGAGATAGAAAAGGACATGTTGGTCTTGGGGTTGGGAAAAGTGATGAGCTTAAACCAGCTATAGATTATGCAGTTAGGGATGCAAAAAAACACATGATATCAATTAGAACTGGATGTGGAAGTTGGGAGTGTAAATGTGCATTCCAGCATTCTGTTCCTTCAAAGACAAGTGGTAAAGAGGGCAGTACAATAATCACATTAAAACCAGCACCAAGAGGACTTGGTCTGGCTGGTAATGAAATTGTTAGAAAAGTTCTTGGTATTGCTGGTGTAAAAGATGTTTGGAGCTCTATGCAGGGCGGTAAAAACATTTACAACATGGCAGTTGCAACTGTTAAGGCTCTTGATGGTCTGAACACATTAAAACCAAGTGCAGAATGAGGGATTTATCATGAAAATCGCAGTATTACGTATAAGGGGGGTAAGGAAAATCAACCCTAAAATAAAAAAGACATTTGAACTTCTTCGTCTTGAAAGACCAAACCATTGTGTCTTGGTGAACGATTCTCCCCAGACCTTGGGTATGCTATCTGTAGTGAAAGACTACGTAACTTATGGTCCTGTTGATGAGCAAACAATCAAAGTTCTGTTATACAAGCGCGGCAGAAAAGGAGCTGCATTATTACGATCTTTGCTAAAAGAAGAAGAAATCACTGATGCTGCAAAAAGTATATTTGCAGGTAAGAAAACTTTGGATTATGCAAATCCTGTATTCAGACTAAATCCGCCTTCAAAAGGGCACAAAAACATAAAAACAAATTATCCAGCTGGGTCACTTGGAAAAAGAGAGGATATGGGTCCAATTCTAAGAAAAATGATGTGATCATATGAAAAGACAAAAAAGACAAAAAAGTAGTTATCTTGGTCATAGAACTCACGGTCGTGGAAATATAAAAAATAGAAGAGGCAGTGGTAACCGTGGTGGGCGTGGTATGGCTGGTGCATGTAAGCACAAAAACAGCTGGATTGCTAAATATGCACCTGGCTACTTTGGTAAAACTGGGTTTGTATGCCCAGTAAAAAAAACAGTTCATGCAGTAAATCTTTACGAAATAAATCAACAAGCACTTTTAGACAAACTTGAGAAAAAAGATGGTAAATATTGCTTTGAATTTAATGGAAAAATTCTAGCAACAGGAAAGGTTACTGTTCCTTTGAGTATAAAAGCACTTAATTGGAGCAAAAACGTTGAGAAAAAACTTAGTGAAGCTGGCGGACAAATCGCAAAGATTGAAGTCAAAGGGAAATCTTCTTAATTTTTTTATATTAAAAATTAAGGAAAAAACAAAAAGGTTTATAAAAATTAAACGGAAACAAATAGCTGATTCTAATGGGCTTAATGGACATATTGCATAAGATTGCTGGTTTTTTACCTGAAATAAAAACCCCTGCAAAACCTTTAGGTACTAAGGATCGATTGATATGGACTGGCGTGGTCCTTGTATTATACTTTATGATGTATGAGACCACGGCATTTGGTGTTCAAATCAGCGATACTGCCGCAATTGATTTTCTTCAAACAATTACTGCATCTCGTACTGGTAGTTTACTAACTACAGGTATAGGTCCCATAGTCCTTGCGAGCATATTTCTGCAATTATTTTCTGGTGCAGGTATTATCAACATAAACATGCGTGATAAAAAAGACCGTGCTAAATTTCTTGAAACGCAAAAAATACTTGCAATCACTCTTGCACTTGTTGAAGCAATTGTGTTTGTGGTTTTTACTCACATGGTTCCAGTTCAACCTATTTTCTCCAGTCTTGGTGAAGGGATTATTACAGATCCAGTTACTGGTGTCCAAAGTTTATATGCTCCATATACCATGGCACTTGTTGTTATCCAGATAATGTTAGGTTCAGTGCTTGTTTTATTCTTAGACGAGATTGTAACGAAATACGGAATTGGTAGTGGTATAAGTTTATTTATCGCAGCTGGTGTTTCGTTAGCAGTTTTCATAGGTGTCGTACATATAGTTTTCGATGCACCAAATGGGTTTATTGCAATGATGAGCGAGGGTGGTGCAGAAGCACTTCCAAATGCCATTTTGACCCTGCTGCCGTTTGTATTTACAATCTTAGTGTTCCTTGCCGTTGTTTATGCAGAGTCATTAAAGGTTGAAATTCCTATTGCATTTGAACGTGTTAGGGGTATGGTCCCAAACTTGCCGCTTAAATTCTTCTATGTGTCTAATATCCCTGTTATTTTTGCAAGTGCTCTTATCATTAATATGCAGCTTTTCTCAGGTGGATTACTAACAGGTGCATATTGGTCCAAATCTCCTGTTGATGGTACAACAACTGCAGTTGCACAATATGAAGATCTTCTAGAAACAAGACATTATGACTTTGATCGTGATGGTTTCTTACCATTGATTGGTTATACCACTGCTGATGGAAGGCTTACTGATGGTCTTCTATATCTATTCACTCCACTGTATGGTCTTGGGCAGGGGACACAATATTATTCATTATTAGCTACCACATCAACTCCTTTCCTAGGAATTCCTGAATGGGTGCATGCAATTGTATATATTTTAATGCTATCTCTTGTTTCTGTTGTCTTTGGTTTATTTTGGGTAGAGACATCTAACATGGATGCAAAAAGTGTTGCTGCCCAGCTTTCAGAATCAGGTTTACAAATTCCTGGTTTTAGGAGAGATCCAAGAATGCTTGAAACTATATTGAATAAACATATTTTCCCGCTTACAGTTATGGGTTCTTTTTGTGTTGGTCTTCTTGCTGGACTTGCTGATCTAACTGGAGCTTTAGGTACAGGAACTGGTATATTGCTTACTGTTGGTATATTGCATAGAATGTATGAACAGCTAGAACAAATGAGAACCTTTGAAATGTATCCAAGCTTTAGTAAGCTTCTCGGAGAATGAAATTAAATCTCCCTAAGAATACTGATTCAGATCTAGGAAATAATTCTTTTTTAATTTCGTAATAGATTAAAATACTTCTTCATACGTTAACTTTGGTAATACTATGATAATTGTTATGGGACTTCCAGGTGCAGGAAAAACGACTGTTCTAAAAGGATTGAAAACAGATTACAGGATACTTAATTACGGAGACTTAATGCTTGAAATAGAAAAAGAGCATTTTGGTGTAAAAGATAGGGATGATATGAGAAAACTCCCTATTGAGAAACAGAAACAGGCACAGAAAATGGTTTATGAAAAATTATCCCAAGAACAGGGTAAATTTATACTAGATACCCATTGCTCAGTCAACACTCCAAAAGGTTTTTTCCCTGGATTGCCATTTGATTATTTGAAGATGTTAAAAGTTGATGCCGTTGTTTTAATAACAGCAGATCCTAAAGAAGTTGCAAAAAGAAGAGCATCTGATCCAACAAGAAAACGTGATGCTGATGACATTTTCTTACATGACAACCTAAACAAATCATATTTGGCAGCTTACAGTGCATTTACTGGAGCCCCAGCAATTGTTATTCTCAATCAACAAGGCAAATTAGAAGAAGCAGTTGCTAGATTACAATCTATACTCGTCTGATAGGATTTGTTTCTCTTTTTGTAATTTTTCTATCTCCAGCAACAATTCTAAGAAACTCCCTATATCTCTCTCTCATATCCCTTGAAACTGAAATTCCACCTTCATTCCCAATCATCATATTTGATAAAGCCTGATCTAATCTTCTTGGAATTTGTGCACTTTCAACTTCAACCAAATGTGGTTTTCTTGGGTGCATATTAAATCCAACCAAAACTTTACCTCTGAGTTCTAAAAGTGCAATGTCATTTCCTTGCGAATCTCTACTCACCTCAATTTTTCTTAATACAACTCTATCATCTGTAATAGTTGCATCTGGTTTCCACATGGCAACCATAGGGACTGCAGTTCTAAGCATCTCTAAATCATATGAAACAACATCTGATTTTGGCTCTATTCTTTCTCTACCAGCTGGTATTTTTGGGTCAGAACTAAATAATTTTGCAGTTTCTGGAACTGCTTCAACATCTCTAACCTTTCTTAATTCAATTACTGCACTTTCAGTGACTAATTTTCCACATTGTTTGCCTTTTTCAGGTGTTAAAGTTAAATGTCCGGCAGTTGTAGCTTCAAATCCAAAACTATCCAAAACTGTCAGTACATCGCTTGTATATGGATAGCCTAAGGAAGAAGTAATTAGAATTCTTGTAGTCTCATCTGAGCTTCTGTTAAGTCGTACTAACATTTCAGCTGATTGACTTGTTGTCAACCAGTGTGCAAAAGAAAGTAATAGAATTTGTTTTCTTGGTTCACCTGGAAATTTACCACTAAATATATCATCAACAAAATGATGTGTTAATGAAATTCCCGGAACAAGTGCAGCAACTCTTTCTGGCAGAGTTTCATGAAACATTGAGACAACTGCAGTGTCTGTACAAACACTTGCTTTTGCAAGTGTGACTATCTCTCTGAATCCCCAAAGCTGTTCCAGTCTATTGCCAATTAAATTATGCAATACATCACTTCTAGAAGCTCTCCAGACTTGCATTGCAAGTGCTATGCTTTGATCTACTGTTATCACATGTTCTGAAACTGCTCGCCTAAGAAATGCTAATTCTGGATAGTTATTCATATACCTGCGTAATGTTGTTGCAGAAATGCGCCTCCATTGATTTGCAAGATTTACTATTGCATCATAACCTCGTTTTTCTCTTGCTTCAAGAACTCTTGCATCAGTTCGTGATGAAAATTTATGATCAGTTATAGTATTAAGTATCTCCCAGTCTCCACATTTTCTTATCCATTCTAGTTGTAATGAAGCAAGATCCACCCACCTCATTATTGCAGAAGCTTGAATCGTTATTCCGTGTCTCTCAGTTATCCATCCAACGATTGCCGGTGCAGTTGGATATTCTTTTTTATGTGCTTCTACTACCCTCAATATTATTCTTTCAAGTTTATCATGTGCTTTTTTTCTTACTCCATCATCTTCAACACCAGTAAGAACTTTACCTTTAAAATATTTCAAAAAAACACTAGATTTGCAACTGTCAAGCCAATTAGACTGGAGTTTTGATATATCAAGTTGTGTAGTTAATGTGCCACATGATATTCGTAAGCCATATTTACCCTCCAGGATATCTGCTATTTTTGGTGCCGCTGGAAAAACATCTGGATTTTCTTTTAATGCATCACTCACCATGGTTCTGAGTCGTTCTGTTACTAGTTTTTTTATTGAAGGATCAACTCTGCTGAATCTTCCATTCTTGAGTTCTTGTAAGAATGCAGTTCCATCACATTCTTTTATCCATCTTCTTTGGAATTTTTTAAGATCAGTTGTATTCTGAACTGCAGTTTCATTAAAATCAATATCATGTTTTTCTTTTATCGAACTTGCTACATTATATCCACTTGGAAAAATGTCTGGCTTCTCTTGAAGAAGATCGCCAACCACTTCAGTGAATCTTCTTCTTATTGCTCTTCCTATTCTTCTAGAATCTCTTTTACTATTTATTTTACTGTTTTTCATGTTCCACAAAAGTGCGCGGGGTTCACACCCCGCGATCCAGGTTAATTGCATGTCTGCTGTTTCTATGTATGTTGCAATAGTTGGAGCACTAATTCTTACCCCGTATGTTTCATGTAAATAATTAACAATGCCCATATCTGTGGGGCACAAGCTTGGTCTTTTTGCAATTTCTCCATCAACTATCTTTCTTAATCTTTTTTCAACTGTAGTTTTGATTATGTCTATGCCGGATCCAAACTCATTTTTACTTAATGCAACTAGGAATCTTTGTTCATTACTTGTTTTTATCCATCTAATCAAATATGGTGTTAAGAATGTCCTATTGAAACCATGTTCATGTCTTACCTGATACCCTCTTTCTCTGAGTCTAGATAAGACAGCAGTTGAACTAGGGCATAAACCAGGATCTTCCATTGCTATCTCTGTCAATCTAATTCGTTCTACCCTGTCCATCCATACTCATCTGTGTTTATTAGTATATTAATATGTCTTTAAAAAGACTTTTCTCTCATTATTTTAATTACTTCTCTTCAAAGCAAGTTTATGATAGATATCCATATACTTAGGGGAAATCCAGCTATTGTCGAAGAATCATTGCGTAAAAGGCATTATTCTGAGGATTCATTTGCATTATTATCAAAGATTCTAGAGCTAGATACTCAATGGAGAACAATAAAAAAAGAAGAAGAGCAGTTAAGGTCTGAGAGAAACAAATTAAGTGCTGATATTAATGAGAAGAAGAAAGCAGGAGAAAGTATCGACGCAGAAATTGTTCGTTCTGGAGAAGTGAGTAAAAGGATAAAAGACATTTCAGTTGAAACAACAACATTAGAAGAACAGATAAATGATCAGGCTCTTCTACTACCAAATATTCCTCACGATTCAGTTCCTATGGGTTCTGATGAGTCTGCAAATGTTGAAATAAGAACATGGGGAGAACCAATCAAACATCCAAATGATGTACTAGATCATCATGCACTTGGAGAAAAAACAAAATTAATTGATTTTGAAAGAGGAGTCAAACTAGCTCACCACAGATTTAGTATTCTCTATGGTGATCTTGCCAAACTTGAGAGAGCAATAATCAATTTCATGCTTTCCATACATGTTTCTCGCGGCTATGTTGAAGTTGCACCACCCTACCTTGTAAATACAAAAACAATGACTGGCACAGGCCAACTTCCAAAATTTAGAGACGAATTATATCAGTGTAAGGATGATGACCTTCTTCTTATTCCAACTGCAGAAGTTCCAGTAACAAATCTTTATTCGGGTGAAATAATCGAGGAAAAAAACCTTCCAACTAAATTTGCTGCATATACTCCATGTTTCAGAAGGGAAGCAGGTGCATATGGGAAAGATATCAAAGGTCTTATCAGACAGCACCAGTTCAATAAGGTTGAACTAGTGAAATTCAGCCACCCAGCAACAAGCTTCCAAGAACTTGAAGGTCTTACTAAGGATGCTGAGCGTATTCTTGAACTTCTTGATATTCCTTATAGGGTAATTGAACTATGCACTGGAGATCTTGGTTTTGCAAGTTCAAAAACCTATGATATAGAAGCGTGGATACCATCTCAAGATAAATACAGGGAAATATCTTCATGTTCCAATTGCACTGATTTCCAAGCAAGAAGGGCAAATATACGTTTTAGGGGCTCAAAAGGAGTTGAGTTTGTCCATACACTTAATGGCAGTGGCCTTGCAGTTGGCAGGACAATGGTTGCCATACTTGAAAACTATCAAGAAGACAAGAAAACAGTAGTAGTCCCAAAGGTTTTACAAAATTTCATGGACCAAGAGACAATTGAGCTTGAGTGATATGGGCAAGAAACAACGTGTTCCATTTTGCAAAAACCACAAAGGTTCGATTAGATACACTTCAGACGGTAAATTCATCTATGCAGAAAAAGATGGAATTGACGTCAGGCTTGATATGTTTGATAAACATTATTACAAACTCCGACCAGTTAATGGAGTACCAATCCTTGAAATTGATGGTCTAAGGATGCAACTGATAAAAGATTTCAAGACCCCTCTTGATTATGCCAAAGAGGTTGTTCACCAGTTAAAAATTCCTAAAAATGGTGAGTTTACCATTCTAGATACCTGCATGGGTTTGGGATATACTGCAATTGAAGTTGCCAAACCCAAATCAGTTAAAATTGTAGTAACCTGTGAACTTTCAGAAGCAGTAGTAACATTAGCACAGTGGAATCCTTTTAGTGATCCATTATTCTCTAAAGATAGTAAAATAATACTTATGAATGGAAATTCATCTGATCTAATCAAAACATTTGAATCAAATATGTTTGATTTTCTTATTCACGATCCACCAAGATTTTCGCATGCTCCTGATCTTTATGCTACTGAATTTTATACTGAACTTTATAGGGTTTGCAAACCAAAAGCTAGAATCTTTCATTATGTTGGTTCAGTTGGTAAATCATCCGGGAGAAAAATCGAAATTGAAGTAGAAAAACGATTGAAATTAGTTGGTTTTAAGAATATAAAATACCTATCAAAGTTACAAGGACTTGTTTTTGAGAAGCTATAAAAATCTCCGTGGCAATAGCTTTGTATGGGTAAAGCAGTAGTGGTATCTAACATTTCTAAAGTATATTCTAGTGCTGGAGAACAGGTAATAGCATTAGATGATGTTAGTTTGACTATTGATTCTGGTGAAATTTTTGGTTTACTCGGACCAAACGGTGCAGGTAAAACCACTTTGATCAGTGTCCTAGTTGGGATTCTAACACCTGATGACGGTAAAGCGGAAATTCTTGGTTTTGATTGTATAAAAGATACTAAAAAAATGCAAGAAATCATAAATCTTGTTTCTGGTTTTACTGGTGCTTTATTTCGATTGTCATGTGAAGAAGCACTAATGTATTATTCACTTCTATATAACGTTCCAAATCCAAACGAGAAGATTAAATCAGTACTTGAACTTGTTCATTTGGAAAATGCAAAGAATCTTGCAGTGGAAGATTTTTCAGCAGGTATGAAACAAAGATATTTGATAGCAAAATCACTTCTTAATGACCCTAAAGTTCTTATACTTGACGAACCAACCGTTGGTCTTGATGTTGAGTCAGCAATAAATATCCGAGAGATTATAAAACGTCTTAGAAAAGAGGGAAGAACTATAATCTTAACAACACACAATATGTTTGAGGCAGAAGAGCTGTGTGATCGGATTGCATTCATCAACAACGGAAAGATTCAGAATGTAGGTACATTTGCAGAACTCAAAGAAAAAGTTATTCATAAAAGAATAATTGAAATAAACTGTTCTGATGGCCGTCTAATTATTGAGGCACTCAAAGGAGTAAAAGGTATATCTGTCTTTTCCCATTCATCAAAACTTGTCCACATCGAAGTTGATAAATACGAGAGAATTAAGGATTTGATGAAATCACTTTCAAAAACAAAATCAGAAATATTTAATATCAGTGCACTTGAGCCAACACTCGAAGAAACCTATCTTAAGTTGATAAAAAGATGAATAATATGAAAAGAATCCTAACGCGCATTTATTCTCAGGTTCATAAAAGTATGTCTTCACTTAAAAGAAATACTTTCAGGCTATCGGATATATTCATCTGGCCAATGATTTTTCTATTTACATTAACTTTTTTCGTTACCTACCTTGGTACTGATAATGTTTATTTGCATATGATCATACTAGGTATGATGGGTTGGAGAATGATCTATTTCCTTAATCTTGAGATGGTCAGTTCATATACTGAGGAATATTGGTCAAAGGCTCTGGCCCATTTAATGATATCTCCAATCACTAGGCTTGAAATGGCACTAGGAACTGCAATAAGCGGACTGTTAAAAGGAATTTTTGTCATTATTATTTACTTAATAGCAACACATTATCTATATGGCTTTTCAATTACAAACTGGTCCATCTTTCTTATTGCACTTGTATTCTTTGCCTTAATCGGTTTTTCCATGGGTTTGTTCACACTTGGTCTTGGTTATTTTATGAAGGAAGAGGCCTTCAACATAGCATTCATTTGGCCTGATGTTATAGTCTTGCTTTCAGGTGTATACTTTTCCGTTGATGCAGTTTATCCTGCATCCATCTTACCCTTAGTAAGATTATTGCCAAGTACCCAAGCATTTGAATTGTTAAAGTCTATGAATGGACTTGGTAATCCAGATATGGTTATTTTAGTTTCCATGACTGCGTTGTGGCTTGTTTGTGGCTATATCTTTAATGGATTCATGTATGAAAAAGCACGCAAAGCAGGTAAATTAGCAAGACTTGGTTAAAGTTGACTAGAAAACGCCCAAGACATAATTTATCTTCTCAATTGTTTCTATTATCAAAATACTATCATTTTTTGTTAATTTATTTTCATTTGTCATTTTTTCTATTTTGTTAAAAATTACAAAAATTCTTCTATAGGCAAGTTTGGTGTTCAAGTCATCATCCATTGCATTTGTAAAACCTTCCAATAGTTTTTTGCTCATCTTATTTCCTTTTTCAGAGTTTCCTTTATTTTTTATTTTTCTAAGTTTTGTTATTAATTTCCTTATTTTTTCACATTCACAAATTCTACTTTTGAATTTTTCTACTGTAAAATCAAGTGGATTTCTGTATTTCTCTGATGTTAAATAGAATCTAAGACACTTTGGTGGAATCCCAGCTTTTTTCAATGGATCAACATATAGTACATTACCAGTTCTCTTTGACATTTTTCTTTTTCCAATGGTAAGATGTTTGGCATGAAGCCAAAAATTAGCGAATTTTTTTCCAGTAGCACACTCACTCTGTGCAATCTCATTTTCATGATGTGGGAAGATATTATCTGTTCCACCACAATGTATGTCTATTGTTTCACCCAGATAATGCATTGCTATTGCACTACACTCTATATGCCAACCTGGTCTCCCATCTCCAAACTTACTTTTCCAAAATACTTTCCCATCTCCTCTTGACCAGAATTTCCATAATCTAAAGTCCCAGTGCCCTTCTTTTGCATAATCATCTCTTGCAATTTTTCCAAAATACGTGTTTCTTATTTTTTTAAGCCTCCCATATTTCTTATATTTTTTAATATTAAAATAAATCCCGTCTTTTTCTTTTTTGCAATAGCCATTTTCACATAATTTTTCTATCAATTTAACCATTTCCTCTATGTGTAGTGATGCTTTGACTATCTTATTTGGTTTTAACATCCCAAGTTCTTGAAAATCTGATAAGAATTTTTTTATCTTATTTTTTTGTATCGTTTCCATGTTTTTGTTTTCTTTTTTTGCCTGTGCCATTGCTTTATCTTCAATATCAGTTATGTTCATAATTCTCTTGACACAAAAACCTTTGAATATCAAATATCTAACTAATATATCCTCGAAGAGGTAGGTTCTGAAATTCCCAATGTGGGAGTAGGCATATACAGAAGGACCACAAGTGTATATCTTGGCGGTTTTGCCATCGATTGGCAGAAATCCTCTCTTCTTTTTACTCATAGTGTCAAACAATTTCATTGGAAAATACCCGTTGCCACATGTTAAATACTTTTTGCTACTAATATATATCATGGTTTTAAAAACCAAAAAACCAAAAATTTATCTTCTAAAAAATCTTGGCTGGGTCGAAGTAAAGGATTCGCTATCTCTCAACTGTCTTCATAATTTCAATCCTCTTCGTTGTCTAAAAAAACTATTGCTATCGTTAAAAGATCGTATAGATTCCTGTTTTCATACAGAATATTAATTCTTTCCATTCTATTACTTTTTCATGATAACTGAATTAGATACTGATCCAAAATCTGCTATTAAGGATATTGATTTGGCTGTTGTTGTGTTCTATGCACCTTGGTGTGGGGATTGTAAAACTTCTGAGGAATTTGAATCAAAACTTATTCAAGAATTTTCCGATATTATACAATTTTACAGACTTGATGCCGTTAATCTTGAAGACATTGCAGATTCATATGGAGTCGAAAGATACCCCACCTATGTATTCTTCAAAAAAGGAAAAGCACTACGTGGAAATCTAGTTGAACCTGTTGAGTATGGAGAAGCAAAAAATTGGGTTGAGATTCAAATAGAAAAATCAAAAAGATTAAGATAATTTACCGTTAACCCAGACGGAAAATTGTTCTATTGTTATAACCTTACTCCATGAAAAATGCAGCTGTTGGTGGGTCTGGTCGTTCACCCTTTCTCTCACGGATCTGTCTTACAACTTTAGCAACAAGTTCTTTTGGCATCATATGATAACCTGCATACTCTTGATACCAAATTGCTCTTCCTTGTGTTGCACCACGGAGTTCATTTGCAAAACCAAACATCTCAGCAACTGGAAGCAGTGTTGTTATTGCTGCATTTTCACCTTCTTGTTGCATATCAACTAGTTGGCCTCGTCTACCGTTTGTTAATGTAATAACATTCCCTGCATAATCCTGAAGTGTGTTTATAAGTACTTTTTGTTTTGGTTCAAGTAAACTCACACCGGCAGTAAGCATAGCAGCATAGATGGCTCTTTTTGTAGTTGGAATCATCTGTGCAGGGCCACGGTGTATGTTATCCTCGTGGAGTGTTGCGTCCATAAGTTTTACCTTCACACCACTCATCTTTTCTTTTGCCAGTGGTCCTTGGTCCAAAGCTTCTTCGAAACCCTGTATCATAAGTTCTTCAACTTCATTCAAATATTGTATACCCTTGGTGCAGTCTATGAATACACTGCCATTATGGATATCATAAATGCTCTTTGCTTCTTCTCTTTCCATTCCTAATTCTATGAATTTTTCCCAAACTTCACGTCCTTTTGGTCTACCTTCTTTGACAACCCCTTCTTGGATAGCCTTTATAATTTCTGGTTCAAGAGGTTCAACCATGACTTTCAATTTGTTGTGTTTATTTGGTGATTTTCCTTCAACTACAGGAGAGTTACCAAGCAAAGCTTCTCTATAAACAACAATTGGGGATGATGTGATGATTGGTACTTTTTTCTCATTAATTATCTTGTATTCGATAATCTCCAAGTGTAATTCACCATTTCCACTGATAAGGTTTTCACCTGTTTCAGCCAGTTGAACTTTGATTGTCGGGTCTTCTTTTGAAATACTTCTCAATGCCTCAATTAATTTTGGAAGATCTTTTTGGTCTTTAACTTCAATTGATTTTGTAATCACCGGTTCTGAATAGTGCTTAATTTGTTCAAATGGCTCTATTGGTTCAAGAGAAATTGTTTCCCCAACATAAACATCTTTCATACCAACTATTGCACCAATATTACCTGCCATAATTTTATTGGCAGCTACTCTGTCCGGCCCCATGTAAATACCGACTTGCTGTACTTTGGCATATATCTTTTTCGATGCAATGTAAAGTTGCACGCCCTTTTCTATAGTTCCTGAGAATAATCGCATTACTGCAACTTCCCCAGCATGTTCGTCATAGACAACACCAAAACAAACACCAACAACTTTTCCTTTTGCGTCACATGCAAGCATTGATTTTCCTTCGTCAGTTGTCAAATCCCCATGTCTCCACAGAACTGGAGTACGGTAAGCCTGTGCAACTTTTGGAGATGGTAAATGTGTAATTATTATCTCAAGTAGAACATCATCCAATGGGCTTTTCTCTACTAAGTATTTATGATCTTCTTCTACACATTTGTTATAAATTTCAGGAAAAGTGATATTGAATTTTTTCATTGATTTGATTGAAACTGCCCATTTATTGAATGCAGTTCCAAATGCAACATTTCCCTTGTTTACTGAAATTAACCAATCATCTTTTTTGTCTGGAGGTGCATTAGATTCTATAATCTTGTTTACTTGTGTAATAATTTTTACGAATCGTTCTTGCATTCCTGCAGAATCCAATTTAAGTTCGTTGATTAGTCTATCAATTTTATTGATGAACAAAACTGGTTTTGCTCTTTCTTTTAATGCTTGTCTAAGGTTTGTTTCTGTTTGTGGCATAACTCCTTCCACAGCATCAACAACAAGGCAAATCCCATCAACTGCTCTCATTGCACGTACAACGTGGAAACCAAAATCAACGTGTCCTGGAGTATCTATTAAGTTGATAAGGTGGTCTTTCCCTTCAAAATTAAAACCTAATGAGATGTTTGCTGATTTGATTGTGATACCTCTTGCCTGTTCTTGCGGGTCAAAATCAGTCCATCTTTGTTCTCCAGCAAGTTCTTTTGATATAAGTCCTGCTCTTGCAACAAGTGAATCAGTTAATGTGGTTTTACCATGATCTACATGAGCAACAATAGCAACATTACGCACATATTCTGTGTGCTCCATCATCTTCTGTACTTCATCTACAACAAATTCTTTTCTTGCCATAAATTTCATCTCTTTTTTCTTATAGAAATTTATAATTGAACGGAACGCCGTTCAATACCATAAATTTCATCTCTTTTTTCTTATAGAAATTTATAATTGACCGAGACTCGGTCAATGTCATTATAACACCTATACATAATCAAATCTCAGACTAGTTTAGACTCCAGCACCACAAAAGTGACACTACAAGCAACCATAGGTTGCTTTAGCATAAAGAGTAAATTTTATCTAATGAGAAAGTAATATAAATATAGGTGAGTGTACCATTTCCTATATCTAAAAACTAGATTGTGGTTTTTTTACATAAAAATCCATTTTTTTTGTTAGTAGTATTTGATTTTCTCATTTTTCCTGTTTTAACCACATTATTTATAAATCTTATTATGGATAATTATAAGTACATGGCTGGAACAAGGACCCGGGAGAGAATTCAATCACCAATTAGTGTTGGTATCTATCATGCACCAGGTCCAGTAAGAGACAAACTCAGAAGTGCACTATTAAAATCAGGTTATGATGTTAGTTGCGAGGTTCCTTGTGGCGTTCCTTTAGATCCTACTAATGCTGCTCTAAATGCAGATGCATGGCTTACAAAATGGACATTTGGACTTAATGGTCGGACCTTAAGAGAATTACACCCAAGATCAGCTTTAGTTACAATGAGTGTTGGTACTGACCATATTGATCTTGCAGCTGCAAAATCTGTTGGTCTTGATGTATTCAATTGTCCGACTTATTGTTCTGTATCTGTTGCTGAACATGCACTTGCACTTGGGTTCCGTGCTATCTATGGCCCTACAAAATTACCCTCTTTTGCATCTCAAACAGTTATATTTGATCATTTTTCAGATGGATTTGCCGAATCAGCTGTTGCTCAGATTCTTATGCGTTCAAGACAGATGGAAGAGTCAATAACACGAGCAAAAGAATATGATTATGAGCGTGGTGATGCACCATGGAGAAACCACCAACTAACTGGAAGCACAGTTGCAATAATAGGTCATGATAGAAAAGTGTCTAATTTAGCTAGGATTTTGCGTCTGGGGTTTCAATGTAATTTAGTTGGTTTTGATTTTGACAGAAACCTAGAAGCATTTGGTGTCCTATCAAGACCACTCGAACTAGTCAGTCACTGTAATTATATTTTCAATTGTTCTGGTGAAGTTGATATTGAAGGTACGAGGATTGATTCAAGATCACTTCCAAAACCAGAAAAAGAATTTACTGGAAGCAATGTTCTAGTTTTAGGGGCAGGGGGAATTGGTTCTATTATTGCAAGAATAAGCAAATTAGGTTTTGATTGTTCTACTGCTAGTTTGAGTAGAACTGAAAAAAATCCACTTAGTGCTATTGGAGTTAGATATACGTCTAGAATAGAACCTCCACTTGTTGATTCAGATTTTATTTTTATTTGTCTTCCACTTAATGAAGATACAGTTGGCATACTTAGCCAAACCAGATTTGCTGTAATTGGTAGACGTCCAGTTATAGTAAATGTAACAAGAGATGAAATAGTTGATAATCAGGCACTTTACATTGCACTTCAGGATGGTTTGGTACGTGCATATGGTACTGATGTTCTACCTGATGATAAGGTTCTTTGGGCACGGGGGAATCCAAAAGAACTTACTACAAGGTTTTTAGGACTTGGGAATGTGGTTGCAACTCCACACGAAGCAGATTGTTCAAGACAATCTCTTCATAAACTTGTTTCTGAAGTTGAGCAAAGATTAACTAGACTTAATAGATGATATTTATGGGCAAACCAAATACAAGACCAGTTTTTAGAGAAGGAAGGCATGGGGAGCGTGCTGTTCATGTAGCTAGAATTAATGGTGTTGTTTTTGACAAAACAGATGTTGGCCAACGAATTGCACATTATAGTAGAACACCCTTTGGTAACCCTAGGCCCATAATAGAGGGGCGTTTTGGTGATCCAACATGTTATCCTGGTTTAGGTCCCTATTCTGGTGTTGAAAGACATGAAGCTAGGGCACGTTTCTATCCACCAAATGTTCATTCTGGTTATGTGATGGGTGGTGATCCAACATTAAAAGAATGGTTACGTCAAGGTAGGAAAAACGTTGAGGATAAAATCCAGGTACCTGATGGGGTTGGAGTATATATAACTGCAGGTGTTGCCGGTGCATTGCGCTTAATAAGTGATGCAACTTTATTTCCACTTGCTTTAGATTTTAATCAAGATCATCTTAATGCGCTTAGAACTAAATTAGATCGCGGTACATTCGATGCACAGGACCAAACCGAACTAAGTGCTCTTCTAAGGAGATTGCACCAAACCACTCCTGATAATGTTGTAGTTCCAGAATGGACATACCCTTCTCATCTTGCTGAAACCTATCGTGCACATGGACAAGTAAAAATATGTCCTATTGATAAAAATGGACAGGTTGATCTTGCTAAACTTAAAAAAACCATAGATAAAAATACACGAACAGTTCTATTTGCTACTGTTGGAAATCCACTATCAGTTGCAATGGAACCAGAACGTTTTGATGAAATCCTAAGAATTGTAAGTGCAAAAATGAAGGAATATGGACACCCAATCATATTAGTTGCTGATACTATTTACGAACCATTTAGGAGACCTGGATCAGTTCGTATCGATCCAATTCAAAGAGCACTTCGTTTGAATAGAGAATTAGATCCACCTGCCATAGTGATACAAACTTCAAGTTTTTCAAAAATGATGGCAATCCCAGGTCAACGTGTGGGGTATTTCTGTCTTTATTGGGAAGAAAATTTATTTCCAAATGAAAGATTCAATCTTCTTAAAGCACTACAGCTTCTCTACAGTCCAACACTCTGTCCAGTATCCCAAAAAACACAGTGGGCTCTTGGTATGCTATATAGTGGAATTAATGCAAATGTTCCGTTGGATGAAAAGTTTGTTCCAATTGCAGCTGCTCTATCTGCACTTAAAAGATTAAAAGACAGAAAATCATTAGATCCAGAAGCACCAGAAGGATTTTATTCTGTTAATACTGACGTATGTGTAACTGCATTTGCTGAGATGAGTGACGAACTTGTAGATGGGGATTATGGATTAAGAGCGTCATTTCGTGTACAGAAGTTTTTAGATTTATTGAAAGATGTAGTATTTCGTGGAAAACCACTTATCGAAATTAAGGAAGTTGGAGATAAGAAATTCTATAAATTAGTTGCAGATATCCCGGATCTTCCAGTTGCAACAGAAGACTCTGGTGGCATTCCTTACAATATAACTGGTATAAAACGTAGACTTTATGGTACGGTATATCATTCAGATTGGTATGCAATTGCTCTTGCTTGTGGTATTCCTACTGAATGGAATAAATATGAGGACCACAAAACCTATATGAGAGAAACGGTATTTTCTAGAACTATGGAATTTGTAAATGCACTTGATGAATTGAGATCCGAAGGAATTTACATTCATCCTGCTTACTATGTGGACGGCGATCCAAGCAAGGGACTTGATCCAAATAAGATAAATGCATTCTATGTACTTTGGGGAATTGATAAGCTCAGGAGATATGTTCCAGATGGACTTTCACAATCTGCTAGGTTAGTAGAAGAGTGCGTAAAAGTCGGTGGACCAATGATTGCAAATACTCCTGGAGAGCTTTTCTTACCACCAGAATATCGTAGTGATCAAACATCTTATCAAAGGCATGTTGCACTTTTAGACTCAGCACATAATAGATTAATGATTGAAACAATAAGAAGAGTGGCAAGACAATTATAATAAAAATAAAAAAATTATAATGTGTTCATTAACTCCTGTGTCTTGTAAGTCATAAACAGCATACCGAGACCAAATGTTACTAGACCAACCACGAATAGAATTGTTGCTCCTAATGGGTAACCAGCTGAACCTTTTTTCTTTGCTGCTTCTTCTACATCACAGAAGAATTTCCATAAGATGTATAGGTTTACAAGCGGAATAAAGCACAACACCAATTGAATAATCGGATTATATGTTGCATTTGTAGATGCTTTAAATTCCTCGAACCATTTATACAAAAGATACAGTCCTACAAATGGTATTACCATCATAACTACTGCCATTACAGGGCTTCTAGCCATTATTATCACCTGGTTAGCACTCTATGATAAAATTTATTAATATTTCTAGATTGCAAAGAATGAGAAATAATAGAAAAATAAAAATTTATCGAGCTGATCCTGCCATGTCCTTGAAGCCGAAGCGGTTTCAAGATAGTCAAAAAGTGCTACCTTGCACTTGTCGTACTTGAAACGTCGCGTTTCAAGACGCATCTGCACGATCAACGTGCAGAACGTGCCATACGTTCAGTTTCGTCTCTTTTCTTAATTGCATAACTTGCTTGCATGTCTCCCTTTGCTGTAGACATGATTTCATCTGCAAGTGATTGTGAGAGAGATTTTGCTTTATTGAAAGAACTCATTAATGCAGCAAGAGCCATGTTTCTCAAAGCCATATCTAATCGTCTTGTTGCTGATACGTCAACTGCAATCTGATAGCTGACACCACCATGAGAAACTCTTGTAACATCTTCTCTTGGAGCAGCATTTTCCAATGCCTTTATAAGAACTTGAACTGGGTTTTCTTTTGTCTGTTCTTCAACTATTGCAAATGCATCTTCGACAACTTTCAATGCCTTGAGTTTTTTACCTTGCATTCTTCCTTTTGTTCTAATAACTTTACCAGAGGTTTTTTCACCTGTACCTCCTCTCATAAGTTTGTTTGCAAGTCTCTCAACAACATTTACTTGTGTTTTACCCAAAACCTTTTTTGCGTTCCTACCAAATGTGTGTGGAACCATAATTGGGTTAAGAGATATGTTCTGAGCAAGGCTCATGTCCTTTATCACAATATCATTCAATGAATATTTACCAAATAATTTATCCATTCAATCATCTCTTTGCTTTTTCTTTCTTGCCCTTTCTGAGCATCTGTAGGTCTGTGTTGTTTACTGCAACGACTTTGTATCTAACACCTGGAATAGAACCCATCTGCCCTCTTTGAGATCCACCAAGACCAGCAAGTAGGACTTCGTCGTGCTCATCAATAAATGTAATTGCCTTGTCTCTAACAGCGTGTGCAGTCACTACCTTTCCATTTTTAAGAAGCTGACACTTCACACATTTTATAAGTCCAGAGTGAGGCTGCTTTTGCTCAAGAACGACTTTTTCAAGTACGATTGCTTTCGCCTGTGGAGCTCCTTCCAGAGGATCAAATTTTTCTTTTAATTTAAGCGTTCGTCTTTTCCATCTTTTGGAGAGCCACTTGTGCTTTCTTCTGTTTCTTTTTAAGTTTCTACCTGCGAATTCACCATTACCCATATACACACCTGTTGGTGAATGACCTGATTTGTTCAGGGATCCACCATTATCCATTAATTTACCTGTAGTAATACGACTATAATTCTAACCTAGCATTTGATAATAGCTAGACTTATTAAGCCATGAACTATCATTGAAGCTTTGCTTCAAGACATTAAATGGTACTGAGAAGGATTTATAAAGTTTATGAAGTCCTTCTAGCATCACTTTTTAGCTCTGATTTCTCTTCTTTTTGGTCTTAAGTACTTAGACCCGCATTTTCTGCATTTATCAACTGTCTTTTTATTTCTCGTCTTGCACTTTTTGCATACGTTAATGCCAGCGAGTTTCAAGTCTGCTTCTGGAAATTTTCCCATGTTTTTAACACCTAGAGTAGTATTAATAGGTTTAACCTATGCTTAGCATTGTTTTTAAATTTGCTGATCCAGTTTGTTATGCTATGGTGTGCTCATTATGATAGAAGAAAAATCATGTGGTCTGATCCTGTTTAGGGAAATAAATAAGATGCGTCTTTATCTATTACTTAATTATGAGGAAGGACATTGGGGGTTCCCCAAAGGTCATGTTGAAAAAAATGAAGATGAGATTGAAACTGCTCTTCGTGAAACAATGGAAGAGACAGGAATTACTGAAATAACTATTTTGCCTAATTTTCATGAATCACTTGTTTATCAATATAGGAAAAATGGCCAGAAATTCCATAAAACTGTCTATTTTTTTATAGGAAAGACAAAAACCGAAAGAATTCTCCTTTCACATGAGCATGTTGGTTCGATGTGGTTATCCTATCAAATGGCACGGAAAAAACTCACATTTGATAATACTAAGACGATTCTTGATGCTGCTGATAACTTCCTTAGTAATCTAGTGGGTAATAAATAACCTATCCATCATATCATGTATATGCGATTTGAACGCATTACATCCGAATCCTTCGTATTCGATGCAGTAAAAGAAATTTACGAATCTTCTTTTCCTCCTGAAGAAAAAAGAGAACTTAACAAAGATCTTTTTGATAGGAAGAACTATTCTTTGTTAACTGCAATTGAGGATGAACCAGTTGGTTTTATCTCTGTTTGGGATTTTGGTAATTTTGTTTTTATTGAACATTTTGCAGTTAAAAAACAACTTCGTGATCAAGGCATTGGAACTAGAATGCTTAGTAAATTTTTAGACGATCATCCAGATGTAATACTTGAAATTGAAAGACCAAAAACAGAAGAACAGTATATGCGGATAAAATTCTATAAGCAAATAGGGTTTCATCTGAATAATTACCAGTATGTACAACCACCATATGGTCCTGAGAAACCACCTGTAAATATGTTCATAATGAGCTATCCAAAAGCATTATCTGACAACGAATTTTCAAATATAAAAAAGAGAATATATTCTACTGTTTATGGTATTGTTTCAAAATAAATAACACTAGAAATTATAAATGTCGGATGTATTTACTTACTAGTGGTCTTGTGAAGTCTATTTTATTTATTTTTCTAATTATTGGAGCGGTCTTTGCTAACGCAGATCCATGCTGGGATCAGACTAGACCGTGTGCACAATCTTGTTGTCCAAAAATAGGTGGAACATGGTCTGATTTTGAAGATGATTGTTTGATAGATGAAAATTATACTGATGAAGAAACATTACAATTATTACAACAACATTGCCCCAATTGTTTCAATTCATATGCTATTTGTATTAACAATACAGAAATAGATTATTCTAGCATCCCCTCGCCAACTACTAATTGTTGTGGACCAGCATTTATTTTTGCCAGTCTGGTTATATCCATTTTCTTCGTGAAAAATGCAGGGAGCAGGATTTGAACCTGCGCAGGTACTAAACCACAGCGTCCTAAGCGCTGCACATTTGACCAGACTCTGTCATCCCTGCATCGTGAAAATCAGCAGATTTTCGCGAATCTTAAACGGCGAACCGTTCAAGTACTAATTAAAATTTCCAAAGGAAATTTTGACTGCTTTAAAGTCCATAGGTTTCAAAGACTACTTAGAGTCTGAAGGACTTTGGGTACATTACTGACTAGTATCTTTTTTATTATGTTTCTCCAAGTATTCTAAAGTTTTTTCTGGTCCTTCTATCAACTTTTCAAACAAATCAGCACCGTCAAACATGGTTATTTTTTCCTCTGTTTTTTTCTTAAGTTCGCGAATTGCAACTTCTCTAATTGATAAATTCACATCTCTGGCATTTTTTATTCTTTCAATTTTTGCTGCTAAGTTTTCCTCATTTAATCTATTTTCAATGTAAACATTCTCATATCCGTCTAACCTGATATCCGAGTTATTTAATCCCTGTTTTAATTTCCCATCAATCTTTACTGCAATTATGGCATCCTTATGGTCCTTTCTTATACTATCAATGACTTCTCTTACTTTTTCTCTTATGTCCATTTCACTAGCTTCTTCAAATTTCAACTCTTCATAGAAAAATTTCCTGGTTGGTACTTGTACAAATTCTGATTTTTTCGTTTGTGTGTCATATATATAATATCCTTTTGGTGCAGTTTCATCCTTTTTTAGTTGTGTTATTACTGTGCTTCCTGGGATCAAAAACCGTCCATCTAATTTTGTTATTGTTTCGTGTATGTGTCCATTTATTATCAAGTGAAAAGGAAGAGTTTCAAGATATTCTAAAGAAAGCTCTTCAGTTGCTCCAGGTGCAAGTTCTTTTATCGATTGATGGAGAATTAGAACTCTACATGCATCATCCTTTTTGGTGAATTTTTGCATAACTGTTTTAAGTGCAGTTTCTGCATATTCTTCTGGAACACTTCCCATACCAAAAATCTGTATTTTTTCATTATCTTTTTCAAATAACTCTTCAGAACCATGCAATAGTCTCAATCTGGTTCCTGAAGCAAGTAATTGCACTGGGTTTACCATGTCTTTTGCACGTCTTTCATGATTGCCATGAATTGCATAGATGGGTACATTTGTTTTATTGAAAATTTCCATTGCTCTTTTTATTGTTTCTAATTTTGGAATTTTAACGTCAAATATATCTCCTGCACAAATTATAATATCAGATTTTCCAGATGCATCTAAAATCACTCTTTCTGCTTGAATATAGCTATCCTCTTCGAATCTTGCATATCCTAAGTGCGGATCAGAAAAAATAGCTATTTTCATGTAAATAGAATAAATGTAAAAGAAAATAAAAATTATACTACGATTGGTTCTCCAGGAACTCTTCTAAATAACTGTACGTCTCCTATGTGTTTGGCCCCAGTGACATACCTGGCCAATCTTTCAACACCAAAACCACCCCCGGCAGATGGAACTAGTCCTGTTTTAGCAAGTTCAAGGTATGGTTCATAGCGAGTTTTATCCAAACCATGTTTGTCTATTTTTTTTATTATTGTATCGTACTCATATTCTCGTTCAGCGCCAGATAATCCCTCGCAAAATCCTTCTGGGTAAACCATATCATAATTGACATAATGGCCTGGTCTATCAGGATCCTCTTTATCGTAAAATTCCCTGCTATGGTCAAGCACCCAAAATGGTTGTTTTGTTTCAGTTGATGCCAAGTATTCCCAATCCTCTCCATATTTGTCTTTTAGTTCATAGGTTGTATATCTTTTGAAAGGCCCATCTATGGTTGAGAGGTGTCTATCTAAAAGATCCAACTCTTCTGAATGAAATGTTTTGGTATAATCAATTGCTCCCTTCAAGAAACCTTCCATTAGTCTAAAAACATCCTCTTTAGTTCCATGGGCAATTTCAAAATCAACCTGTGAAAATTCAAACAAGTGTTTGCCGCTATCTCTGCGTTTAGGGTCTTCTAACCTTACGTTTGGAGATATTATGAACAATTTTTCTATTCCTTCTTTTATGGCAATCTGCTTATGCAAAATCATTGACTGAGTTAAGCTTAATCTCTGCCCGAGGTAGTCAATTTCCCCTGTTTTGATTACTGTACTTCCTGGGTCAGGTCCAAGGGGGTCGGTTACTGAAGAAAGAATTATTGGCATAAGTTGGGTAAAATTATTTTTGTGGAAGTAATCACTAGTGTAACGCAACAAACCAGATACAATCTTCAAATGGGTTTTTCTAATGTCTTTCATAATTTCACCTATATGGTGAGTGTAAAATCTAGTATTTATATTTTATCCATTATTTTTTGTATAATTTACAAAAATCACAAGTTTTTTAAATATTTATTGGAAATTATCCAACTATGGAAAAAAAGATAGACGAAACAGATATGGAACTACTTAAAATTCTAGAATCTAATGCAAAAGCCAGAATACATTCCATTGCCAGGAAAATAAATCTCCCAGCTTCAACTGTCCATCACAGGATAAAAAGACTTGAAGAAGAAGGCATTATAAGTTCTTGGACAATAAAAAAGAATTTTTCTTCTCTTGGCCTTACTATGAAAGCACACATACTCACGTTCGTTGATCTGACTATGTTAACACAAATGAAAAGAACCCAAAAAGATATTGCAGATGATATCAAAAAAATAAATGGTGTAGAATCTGTTGACATTGTAACTGGAGATTCTGATCTTCTACTTACAGTTCGTTGTAAAGATATGAAAGAATTTCAAGATCTGTTGCTTAAGAAAATCCAATCAATAAAGGGAATTACAAAAACTAAGACTATGATCGTTGTGGCAGAGTGCTAGAGATTTTAAAACATATGGTACTATATTCCCCTATTTCCAGGGCCCGTAGCTCAGCCAGGCTAGAGCGTTCGACTGATAAAAACTTTTTTGGAAAAAAAGTTTTACAAAAAACTTATCAGTGATCGAAAGGTCATGAGTTCAAATCCCATCGGGCCCATTTTTGTTAAATTCAAAGAACTGAGGTTCTTTGTAATCTCCCCTCATGGTACTAATATTACATTGGGTCTATCTACTAATGATATAAGCCATAATAATTCCAACAAGAATAATTTGGTGAGTTAAATATATCGCCAGCGAATGTCTTCCTAAAATTGCCAGTCTATTTGCCCACGTATTTTTGAATTCAAATCTCTTATTTTTATAAATCAATTCACAAATAGCCATACCAGTCAAAACAACTCCAAACCAGGGTAATATTGGATAAAAGTCAAGTGCTTCATATTCTGGATAAATAAGCCCAAGCCAAAACAGTGACCTTGAATCTGTTTGATGCAAATTGAACCATATACCTACAACTATCAATACTATCCCAATCAACAAATTCCATTTTTTGAATCTAAAGAAAAGCGGTGCAATAAATGTGGAAAGCGCAATCATATGTATTATTCCAAAGCTAATGAAACCTTTGTGAGGGTAAATCCACGTAACTGCTGTTATTAAAATTGCAAAATTTGTCAGTTTAAACCCTCTCCACATGTGCTTTAGGTATCCATTTTTGTTTTTATTCTCACTCAAAACTAAAGATACACCAACCAAACCAACAAATAAAACTGCTATAACTCTCTGAAAAATTATCATTAATGGATTACTCATATCAAAATTCGCAAGTCCAAAATAATTAAGGTCAAATATGAAATGGTATATTATCATTAACACTATGGCTAGACCACGTAATGCGTCTACTTCCAAAATTCGTTTATTCTCTTGCATATTCTGCTCTTTCAACAATTTTCTTTGCCGTTGCTATTGGAATACCAGTTAATTCAACTAGTTTATGTGGGTTCTCAGGTATGTCTGCTACCACAACTATTTCTCTTGATAATAACCTTCTCAATGTATCATTGTTCATATTCAAGACTGTGACTGGGTAGCACTTTGTTTTGTCTATTCTTTCTTCAAGGCTATTCTTTATTGGATATCTCCAACCAAGAAGCGGTATCTCCATACATTGTGCATAGGTAAGAACATCCTGTGAGAATTTAGTATTGGTTACTAACCATGGGTTTACAAAATTTTCACAATACCCGTTTTTCACACCTTCTTTCAGATCCAAATATCTTGAATAAACATAAAGTATGCTTTGTACTCTGCATTTTGTTCCTGGTTGGTTGTGAAATTTACATTCTATCATGTGGGTTTCATTATTTTTCGATGCTACAACATCTATTTCATGTGTTATGCACTTTCCTCTTATTATATTTCTGAGACTTGTTTTGTAGCCTTGTATAGTTAGTAATTTTGATATAAAAGTCTCAAAGTCGTATCCTTCTGGTCCTATTTCAAACAATGCTCTTTTCAGATTGTATCTATGGGATAACGTCGGTTTTCTACTTTCTATTAAATTATAAAGCATTGCGTATATTTTTTTTGTTGTAATTCCATTGTACAATCGTGATTCCAAAATATCAAGCAATTCTTCTGCTTCTTTTTGTCGTAGTCCTGTTCGTTTTAATGCCTTTCTTACTTTCTTGGCACTGAACTTTTCTTTCTCGCCACTTTCCTTGACTACCCAAAATTCCTGCAATTTAACACCAAAACATATGCGAAGCTAAGAGTTTTATGTTTTTGTGCTTCATTCTAGTCATGGCGGGTTATTTTGATGGTGAGAATGAAAACCCCACCATAATTTGTGATGAAAAGATTCTTCTCCCAGATTATCTGCCAGATATACTATCTCAAAGAGAAAAAGAGCTTCAATACATAGCAGATTGTACAAAGCCATTACTAAAACGGAACACCTCTCAAAATCTATTTATCTATGGTTCTTCGGGAACAGGCAAAACAACCTGTCTAAAATATTTGATTCGTGAATTGTCTGAACAATCTTCTGCCGTGCTTCCAGTTTATATTAACTGCTGGGAAAACCAAACTCAGCTTTCAATTTACAATAGAATTGTTGAAGAGATGCGACTTCCAATTCCAAGGCGTGGTCTGGCACCTGATGAAATATTCGATAAGATCCTTCAGTTTGTTAAAAACTACAAAAAACCAATCCTGCTTATTCTTGATGAGATGGATGCCATACGTCGCGAAGAAATTTTATATGCTATTTCGAGATCAAATGAAAAAATGCTTACATTCGGAATAATCGGCATATCTAACAACAAATCATTACTCTCAAAACTTGATCAGAGAATCAAGAGTTCACTACGGTTTTCTGAAATGGAATTCAAAGAATATGGCGAGGATCAATTGTTTTCGATTTTGCGTTTACGAGCTGAAAAAGCACTTCTACCAAATAGTTTTGATGAAAAACTTCTTAGGAAAATTGCGCGTTCTGTTGAAGATGGTTCTGCAAGAGTTGCAATAGAAAGATTGTGGAAATCAGCTAAGCATGCAGAAAAACAAAGAAAAACAAAAATTATGATACAGGATTTAGAAGATATTCTGCTACTAACTCCTGATTTTAAAAAACAGGAACTAAATCTATCAAAAGAGGAAAAATGTATCCTGGAAATTCTTAAGAATGGCCAATTAAGTTCCACCGAAATTTACGAAGATTTCTCCAAAAAATTCAATAAATCAAAACGTCAAATAAGAAACTATCTTGATTCACTAGAAAAGAAGCGTCTAATAGAATCAGAAGAAATTACATCTGATGTCATGCTTAAATTAAAGAAATTTAAATTGATTAATCGGAATTGATTAGAATGGATTTTGATGAAATTCAAGGAAAAAACGAACATGTGTATGTACAAAGCGGCCAGTTGTTCTCAGAGCAGTGCCAACTTCTAGAAAATTCGATCTCACTATCATTTCAAATCTGTTCTATCCTCTTTAATAAAAATCTAAATGAAAAACAAAAATACCTTCTTGCATTTTTTCACAGAAATATAATCTATTCATCTGCATCATATCAAATGATACGTATGGGCTTTCTTGATCCTGCAGGGAATAACATGAGAACCATATTTGAGACTATCATATGGCAGTATGCATATCTTACTGAGGATGAAGTATATTCAAATTTCAAAGAAATTGAAGATCTAGAATCTCAAAAAATGAAATCAATTACTGATAAAAAATGGTCTAATACTCAGGAGAGGAAACTCGAAAACTACCGGAGAAAGTATAGTTTCCAGAAAATGATGAAAAAATTATATTCTAAAAAAACATTTGAACAATTTTTCTTTAATCAATATTGGGTTCTATGTCAAAAATCACATTCAAGCATATTTGGTCTTAACTATAATACACCTAATTTTGAGGGAACAACAACAATTGAAAAAAGGCCAAGTGAAATAAAAGACAATCTTATTGCCCTTTTGTATTTAGAAACAGAAAATCTTATTTGTTTCCTAAATTGTTTTTCTGATTACCTAACCCAACAACAAATAGACAAAATTCTAATCTTTATAAATAATGTAAATTCAAAAATTCCTCCAGCATTAACTCTTGCTCCAGATACCAAAGAACTTAAGTTCAACTTAAGATTCAAAGAAGTGTAATCAATCCATTCTTATCAGGAATGTTGTTCGATAAAGTCTCTTTCCCTGGTCTCTTCCAACTAGTTTCTTAGTTATTACGGTCGTTATACCAAGATCAGATACAAGCCTTACGATTGGTTTTGATCTTCCAATATAAATATCAATTCCTTCGTCTTTTTCTTCAGTTTTTGTTAGAAAAGTAACATTTTCTAATTTGCTGATTAACATAATTGCAGTTTTTTCTATTTTTTTTCTATCCCCTCTAAGCTGGATTATGCCTTCATAATAACCACCACTAATACGTGAACAATCTTGGCAAATTGTTTTTTTCAGTTCAAGTGGTATTGAACGTTTTACCTTTGCACTGCTCGACATAATAAAAGTTGCATCCTGACTTTCAAAATCATATGTTGAAGATTCGATGTCACCTTTACACTTACCTAAAATATAATCACTTAATTTTCTCTTATTGTATGGTACCCATTCTCCGCGGAATTTTATTTTCTCACAACGCGTACAAGTTTCAAATTCTATTTTCTTCGGTATTTCTATCTTTATTGGATAGCAATCTGGACAAAATGCTTCTATGAATTCAATTTGATTATTAGTTCTCCCGCATTTGGGGCAAATAAGGTTCGACATACATTTTAAACCATTGAGAATGATATTAAAAAACGATGACATTGAAATTCTGGAAAAATTTCAATAATAAAAATCAGGGATTTTTATGACAAAGAACATTAATCAAGCCATAAACTTGACATCTTATTTTATCACACTGCCAGAATCACGTTTTATCGTCAGTGGAATCGTTCTCATCGGATTTATCTTTGGTTTGCTCATGAATTTAGATGATCCAAACATCATTGAAAGTGCTGTTATTGATGGGATGATGTTGCTTGTTGCCCCTGCACTTTTATCTTCTTTTGTTATCAAAGTTTTAGTTAGAAAAATGCCTTACCGTAGGATTGCCGCAACTGCTTTTGCTGGGGAGGTAGTTTATGCTACTGCGTATGTTTCGAGTATGCTACTTTCCAATATTAATCAATTCTGGGCACAACTAGTGATTCTAATTGGAGCTGCTATTGTTTTTGTTTTTTGGTATGTAATTGCAAGATTTGTATTTATACTCAAATACCGTTCAATCCTGTTCTCCATAATCCAGCTTCTATTCTATCTGATATTTTTGTTGAGTGATCAGGCGCTCTATACTTCAAATGCACCATTTTGGGATATTGCAGCCAAATTCTACATATCTTCATTTGTTCTCTTGGGTGCAATAGTGATCTTCTTTTTTATAATAAATGCACCAATGAAGAAGAATCTTGGTTTAAGTAGTACTGATGCCGCATCTTATTTGTTCAGTGCATGGTTATATCACAATAAAGATATGGAAAATGCATTTGATCAGGTTGGTGAGGATGCAAAAACTCTTCTAAGTCTAAGTGGATTTAAACGTAAAAATGATACTATTTTCTTTGTCACTCCATATGTGCATTATGGTCCATTTGGGAATCTTGGTGGTAGTGAGTTCTCGCATCTTATCGCTGATGCAATGGATAAAAAGTACAAATCAACTTCGTTTATTTTCCATGGTACTGTTACTCACGATCTAAATCCAGTTGCGACTACAGAAATTAAGAAAATATTGGATGTAGTGGACGAATCTATAAAATCAGCAATTTATAAAGATGCAAAAGTGTCCATCTCATTAGGTAAAGAGGCAGAATGCAAAGCTCAAGCACTTAGAATAAACAACTCTGCCATAGTGGGTCTAAGCCGCGCTCCAGAAGTTACTGAAGATATTAACCTTGGCCTTGGTATGGCATTGATGTTTGAAGCAGAAAAACACGTAGATAGGGCAATGATCATTGATCAGCATAATGCAGAGACTGGTGATATAACTAGTTTTGAACCAGGAAGTCCAATTGCTTTTGGTTATATCCATGCAATTAAGGATGCCATTTCCAAAAAACCTAAATTCAAAAAACTCAATGTTGGTGTCGCTACACGTTCAATCGATTCAAACACAATAGGGAAAGCTGGCATTAAAGTTGCAATATTCTCGTCAATTCCAGAATATGTGATCGTGTTAATTGATTCAAATGGTGTTACACCTGGATTCAGAGATCAGATAGAATCATCAATACTTGAACTTGGTAAAAAGCATAAAAGGAATTTTACAGTCGGTGTGTTCACCACAGATACTCACCAAACAAATATGGTGCGGGGGGTATTGAATCCAGCCAAGGATCAAGAAACAACACTTGAACTTATATGTGAGGCGTGTATTGTTGCCATGAATGATATGCAAGAGGCAAAATTCTTTTCAGATACTCGTTGGTTTGATATTAGGGTCATCGGTGCAAAACAGTCAATTGAAGTCATATCAACAATAAATTCAATTGTTGCAATATCAAAAATTACATTACCATTAATCCTTTTGGGTGGGATACTACTTTTGATAGGTGTTGTATCGACGTTCTAGGCTCCTATCATCATTCTTAATATGTCTCTTATACCCGGTGCAAATCCCATTATTATAATTACTAATGCAATGTAATGTTTATCTTCTATTGATATTTTTTCTTTGTTTATTACATCTGCAGCTAAGAATGCTATTCCTGTTTTTATAAGGTAAAAGAACAAATATGTTCCACCTATTGCTCCTATTGCTGCTGAGAATACATGTTGTTCAAAATATCTAATACCAGATATTGTAGAAAAATAATCAATTACAAAAAATGTCGCAGCTCCATCAAGTGCCTGGCCAGCTACGACTGTGGCCAGTATTTCATTTTTGAAAAATTTCCACGCTATATAGGTTGGTATGGCTGCCAAAATCAATATTGGTATAGAGTAAATCCAATATTCCATGAATGGTATCAATATCAAGAAATGGGGGAGCCAGAGTGCCAATCCAACATACTTAACCAAGTCCATTCTCTTCAATTTATTGAATACTGCGATGGATGCTAGAAGTATTGCTGCAGTCAATATATACACTCCTGGGGTTACTGTAACATATCCATAATCCCAAAGATGACTGTTAAGCACAAATTCATGTATTGGGGTTACTGGAGCAAAAACATTTGAATCAATTGAATCAGTTACAACTCTTACTGTTGATCCGAATAATACGAAAGCCATAATTCCAAAAATAAAATTTTCATCAATTTTCAATTTTATTGTTTTGAACCATCTATGTATGAAAAAAATCGCTACCATTGCAATTACTGCGTATGTAATCGTATTCACTATATTGTATCCGCTATGATCCCAAATAGGCTTGATAAAGTATTCGTATATAAAGTTTTCCACCGTACCACTTCCATGGATAGTAGACTGAAAAACATTATAAAATCAAGTGTGCGTTCATCAATTGAAAAATTATTAGATCAATCACGTGATTCATACCTACATAAAAACAAGGCCAGATCTATTCGCTATGTAAAAATGGCGTTTGAATTATTAAAAAAGCACAAAATCAAATTGCCAAAACATCTAAGAAATAGTTTCTGCAGAAAATGTTATCTTATTTGGATTCCAGATAAAACAATAAAAATTCAATTTGATAAGAGAAGTAATTGTTTACGGGTACAATGTAATTGTGGGCATTCAAAAAGACTTTAATATACACGAATCCAAGTCCTTTTTAAATCCCATTTGGTAATATTTTTGTAAGGTAATTCTATGGATTTTTGTCCTCATATTAAACCATACTTAAATCAAGTAGAAGAAACTATCGAATCTGAACTTTCAAAGGAAGATCAGAATACTTATGGTATGCTTGCTCCATTTATCAAAAGAGGAGGGAAACGTATCCGTCCAGCATTAATATTTCTGTCAGCTGGTGCCACTGGTGGAAAATATGAAGATGTTTTACAACCATCAATTATACTCGAGTTATTTCATAATTTTACTCTAATACATGATGATATAGAAGACAATTCTCAATTTAGAAGAGGAGAACCAGCAATACACATATCTCATGGTCTTCCAATTGCATTAAACTCTGGTGATGCACTATATACTTTTCTTTGGAAAAAAATCGTATTTCTTGATATCAAACCATCAAAATTACTCAAACTTCAAAGATTGTATGCAACTTCTTTCAAAAGAGTTGTGGATGGGCAAGGTGCTGAGCTTTCCTGGATACAATCAGGTAAATTTGATGTAACTGAACTAGAATATATAACTATGATAAATGGAAAAACATCCGCACTGATAAGTCTTGCCTGCGAAGTTGGTGCATTGGTGGGTGATGCACCAAAAAAGATCAGAACTGCATTGAATGTTTATGGTGAGAAAATAGGCGCTGCTTTCCAAATACAGGATGACATCCTGAATCTTACTGGGAATTTTGATAGTTATAAGAAAGAGATTGGTGGGGATATAACAGAAGGAAAAAGAACACTGATAGTTGTCCATTGTCTAAATAAGGCTAATGGTCAAGACAAATCACGGCTAATCGAAATTCTATCTTCACATTCAGCTAATCAGAACGATGTTTCTGAAGCAATTTCAATTCTGAAAAAGTATGGATCAATAGAATATGCAAGAAAATATGCACAGAATTTAGTTGATCAGGCAAAGAAGAAACTCAATGTTCTTCCTGACTCAATTGATAAAACAGCAATGATTAATTTGGCTGAATATGTGGTTAATCGTGAATCTTAATTATCTTCTCTCTCGTATCCTCGTCGTTTGAATTCAATGAAAAAGTATTTAAATTAGAGTTACAAAATTATTGTCGATGACCTCCCTCAAATCAGTAGCGTTCCTACTGTTATTTTCAAGTTTGTTTTTCGCTCTTAACTTGTCACCTTATTTTTTGACAACTGAGGCGAATGTTACTGTTACTTACACTAATTTTTCTATGGATGGCAATAATTATTCCATAGTGAAATTAAATTCCATCAAGACATTTCTTCTGAAAAACGATACAATCATCACAGATCAAACTGAGTTTGATTCCACACTTTATTCTTACTACATGCAACTTTATTATCCTACAGAAGCTGAAATCGATGAACTTATGGATGCAATAACAACATTCAATGATAGTAGAAATGATGGATATGATTTCAAGAATAAAGAGGAATATGTCTGTCGTGATGATGTTTTGCTTTCAAATGGAAAAATCTCTGTTTTTAATGAGCCAGTCATATGCAAGGATACTGAATCTTGCACCAACAATGCAATGTTATTATTTAGTGTATACGGGCAGGGCCTTGGACTTGGATCGATATCTGTTATTATTGATCCTCTTATGAACTTTACTCCATCAAGCCTCAAAATGGATTCGCTTCTTGAAAACTATACTGCTAAGCTTGATGATCTAGATGAAGATAATCTTATTTCAACACTTGATTACATAGCAACAACATCACCAGAAATAGAAACATTATCTGAAATGATTGAATATACTATATTCCGTACTCCAAAATTGAATAGCAGCACTGACAGGAAAGCATGCGAATACAAGTGCTGGGCAATTTGTCCCTCATTTGATCTTGACCAGGATGCAGCAGAGGACATAGCATCACTATCAGATGCATTGGCAGATAAAGTGGCTCCTTTGGATGATTTTGATTCTAATGCTGCTGCAATGTACAATCTCACTATGACGAGGGTGAATTATGCACTCAACACTGCAATTGCTGAAAATTATACTAATCAATTCAAACCACTAAATAGTTCTGGGAATAAAACAATGGCAGCTGCAAAAGACATTTTGAAACATGTTCTAAATTCTACACTTACATTAAAACTCAACCAATTACAAGCACTACACACTTCGATTCCCAATTCAATATCTCAAAGAAACTTCTCCAATCTTAGTAGTGATTTCTTCAACTACCAAAAACTTGTTATTGAAGTTTCAAATCTTACAAATATTTCTGTTGATCAGTACAACAAAACATTAACTGCCAAAAACCAAGAAAATTCCTTGATAATGTTACTTGAAACAAAAGATCTTGATCCAATTACTGTTTCTTCACTTGAAGTTTTGAAAGCACAAACAACTGATCTTAACACTCAATTCAGAGATGGATTAACTTTAGATGAATTGGCAGCTTTAGAAAGCAATTATACAAAAATAACTGAAAGTGCTCAGGATCTATTACGTTCTGAAGGGGAGAGTCCAACAAAGAAAGCAACATCTATGTTTAGGGGGCTTGCAAGAAGAGTCAATGTTGGGATTGCTGCTTTGGCAGACAGTACCAATTTTATGCCACGCTCTGAGATTCCAAGTAACCAAATGGTGCTTGCTGGGTTTTCATTAGTTATTTTCCTTTCTTTTGCTTCATTAATCGTCTTAGTTTTCCTTTATTTATTTGCACTTAATAATTTCAAAGTTCCAAAAACACCTCAGATAATGGCAGTAGCCATGTTCTCGATCTTAATCATTCTGTTTATGTTCAGTGCATTTTTGTTTATATTTTTAGATAAGACAGCAACAAGTGCAACCCTAACTGAGTTTGTGGCTGACTTTGGTCCAAAACAATCTACTGCAATACTGGTAGATCTTAGAAATACTACTCTATCTGATGCTCAAGCTATGCAAGATTGCGCAAACAAATTCGCTGATCTTCTTTCAGACCAAAACAAAACATGGACAATTTATTCAGTTTCATCTACCTTCTGTACTGTTTATTATCATTCTGGGACCAATTCAAGTTCCACACCAACTGCATGCGAATCCAATGCATCTATCTCAGATTCATCATTTGTACTTGGTTATTCAGATATAATAGATACTAACTTCTCAATTATTTATGAAAATAAAGCAGAAATCTCTGCAGATGGAGATTATTATGAGTCCTGCCCGTTAGTTGCTATGTTTGGTTGATTATATGAAAAAGAGTAAGAAAAATTCTACTAAAAAAGTTGTCAAAAAGGTTCTTGATAAACCTACAATGGATGTTAAGCCAGAAGTGGTTAAGTCTCAAGATAAAGGCGGTAAACTTAAGCTAGTAGCTGTGGCAATTCTGTTTTTAATCTCTGTTTATCTAGCTCTTTATTTTATCACTGGGTCACAATTCATACCTGGAACTGAAATTACACAAGATGAATTCAAGGATGTTTTTTCTTCTGCTGATACTGTGTATATTGTCATGGATGTTAGACAAATAGTAGATGCAACTACTTCTAATGGTGTTCTCCAATGTGGTGTTGATTTTGCTGCCAGTAATGGAATGGGTGGAAAAACTGTTATTCCTTTGTCTATATCTGATGATGGCTGTATTATTCAATCTGGTGCAACTCCAACAAATGATTGCATTTCAATGCTTAAGGGTGGCTCTACTATCTATGTCAAAGGTGGAACTGAGCAAACTAAATATTATTCAAATGGAATGGTAGTTAGTGTTAGTGGTAATTATACATTAGGTACTTGTGGAATTAAAGTATTAAACTGATTACCTACTTCGATATCTTAGAAAAGCTCCTATCCCACCAAAACCAGTTAGGAACTGTGCGCCTTCAACAGTGTTTGTTGAGATGATTTCAACTGGTATTTCCATCTGTTTTGCAAGTGCATCAAGATCATCTATTAATAGTTCTTTTGACTGAAGCTTCATTTGTCCATTACAAGTCTTGCACTTTATTGTATCTTCAGGATCTTTTGATGCTTTTTTTTCTTCTATATTACATGCCGGGCAAGTGTATATCCCAGTTAAATAAGTAAGTCCTTCTGATAGTAAAACTTTTTCTGCCTGTTTGGTCATTATGGTTTCTCGAACCTGTCGTTCACCATATGTTGCAAGCCCATCACTTACAACGTCCCTTATGAATCTATCAACTAATATCTTTTCTTTAATTGCTTCTTGCTGTGCCAGTATACCATCACTTTTTGATAATACTTCTCTGACACCATACTCATCAGTATATCCAGTGTCAACAACTCCCAATACTTTTAATTGGTAGTTAAAAGGACTCATTTTCATGAAGAATTCTTTTGTTGGTCCGGGTCCACCCACTATAATTCCTTTTACTCGGTTGAGGAATCCTGAATCCATAGCATTTCCAACTCGCTTATAGTAAACTTCAATTTGTTCCTCTATCAATCTTTCATATCTACGAGCGCTCTGGCCTCCCTTTCTAATCTTAGCATGTGCAGTTGAATTAAGTTTTTTTATGACAGTTATATTTGTTCCTTTAACAATTGCTATGGTTGCTTCTCTTCCATCCATAACTACTATTCCATAGGAATCAGTTGATCCCATCATACTTTGAAGTGGCTCAAGGAAAAATTTACTATCACACCTATAGGCTCCAATGTTGAGTGGCTCAGGTGGCTCTATTGTGAATAATTGTATGTCATTTTTAGCTGCATTGTCAGATACATTCCCTGCAAATACTGCAACTCCATTTTCTGGAGTTTTTTTATAAATTTTAAGATGATTTATGATTCTTTCAAGTGCTCCTAGGACATTTAGTTTGGTTGACTTTGATTTTATGTTGCTTGCCTGGCTCATTTCTTCCCTTAATTTACCGTTCATTTCATGCACTGCAGATCCTGAAGGAATGTAAACTGATATAAGTTCAGTTCCACTACCGTGAAACTGTTCCAAAACACGCAATTGTTTACGTAAACGATACATTTTTTCAGAGTCAGCCATTTCGAAACCACATCTGTCTACATATGAGGTTTCGGCTTCCTTCCTGAGATATACTCAGAAAGATACCAATACCCCGTCAATCAATACTATTGTTTTAATTTTTCTTTGAAATCAGAAAGTTTTGCTAACAAATCTTGGTCATTTAAAGCTAAAATCTGTATTGCCAAAAGTGCAGCATTCTTTCCCATTCCAATACCAACACATGCAACTGGAACATTTGGTGGCATCTGTGCTATTGAAAAAAGGGCATCCATACCATTTAGTGCTGCATTAACAGGAACTCCAATAACTGGTTTTGTCGTCCTTGATGCTACCATTCCAGGTAAAGCTGCACTTAGACCTGCAATTGCAATAAATACTCTCGCAGTTGATTCAGAAATCAATGCCTCTACTTTATCTGGATTACGATGTGCTGACGCTACTTCGTATCTTGCAGATACTCCAAATGCAGTAAAAACATCAAGAGCCTGTTTTGCAATTTCCTCATCACTTTTACTTCCAGATAAAATCAGTACTTTTTCCATACAATCATTCTCCCTCAAAATAATTAAAAAGAATAGGTAAAAGTTAATCTATTATGTCAACTCTGCCATCTTCAAAATAATATTTCATTGCAATAAGTTTCAACTTTCCTTCTTTCTCCAATTGTCGAACTACCTCACTTCTACCTCGAATTTCTTCAAGAACCACCTTCGTATTTATGCACACTGCTTTTTCGATATCTTTCTCACCCATATGGACAGGTAATTTTAGCTTATCAATTATTGACTGGATGTTTGGTGGACAGACTCCTCCATGACATGCAGCTGTTATTGCACCACATTTTTCGTGACCCAAAACTACTAATAGTTGAGTGTGTAAGTGATCAACTCCATATTCAATAGAACCTAATGTAATCGTGTCAACTATATTTCCTGCTGTGATTATTGTGAATACTTCCCCTATATTCAAATCAAATATATATTCAGGAACTACTCGTGAATCACTGCACGAAACTATAGTTACAAATGGTTTTTGACCATCTTTGGTTGCTTCTCTGGCTGCCTTATGATCCTTTGGAGATATGTCTCCGGATGCAAATCTTTTATTGCCCTTTATCAATTTTTCTAATGCTTCTTCTCCATCCATTAAATCACCTAAGCATCCCCAAATAAAATTAGTCTTTAACATTTATATTGTTGTCTTTCTTCAACCATATTAATTAAATTTTTAAAACCATCCGAATACATATAAAATCAGTTAAGTTTAGAAGGGGTTAGAGGTAATTTAAGCATTTTAGATGTCTTTTTAAACTCTTCTTACCATATATTATAACATAGGTGAAAATTATGGCTGGTTCAATTGTAGCTAGATGTCCAGAAGCTTTAGAAAAAGTTAGAAAACACCAAAAATTGACTGTTCCTGAATCTATTAGTGTATTAGCTGAAGGTTTTATGAGATTCCAACAAAGAACAACTCCTTCTTCTATGAATGGCGTAAGTTTTTTGAGAGTTGCTGGGCAGGCGGCATGCTTGGATGAACCATTACCAAGAAGTGAAATAAAACGATTACTTGAAAAAATAAAACCAGGAGGAGTTTTCTTAATTTTTGGGCATGGCCATATTGCAAAATGTGGTGCTGTTGCTGCAAAACAAGCAGCTCTTGGTTTACCCGAAGGAGAACATCTTCATGAACCAGAGGTCGTTCTGAAACTATTAGACAGTCTCCCCAAGGATGTTCGCGGCCTAGAGTCACCAGATGCAGAATTGGTTAATGCAAGATATCAGGCAACCAGGGTGTTTGAAGATCCTGAATTAAGAGAAATAATCGATAAAAAGAATCTAACTGTTGCTTATGCTGTTTGTTCAGATATTACTCCATTTACCTATCATCTACTTAATCGTACCTGGAACCAGGATAAGATTTTTGAAAGACATCCAAAACTAATTGCATTAAGATTACAAATGCCAAAAGCATTGGGTAAGGTAATCGATGCTAATAGAGAAGGGCTTGATTCTCATTATGCTCATGCTGCATTTTTGTATGATCCACTTGACATGAGAACTGTTTTGGATCCGTTTACCTCTGCATTGGATGTTGGTGGAATTTGTTGCGTTGATGCAAGAGTAACTCCAAATGTGCCTGATAGCCCAAAATATCTTTTTAGAATACCTCCAAATCAATCATTCATGGTAACAATGGCAATAAATGGCGGTGCACAATTAAGCACTGAAAATCTAGGTTCATTGATTTATTCTTATGGGCATGTTGCTGGTATAAATAGCCTTAATCAGCATGGTGAACCAGGTTCAGGACACACAGTTGTTTTGACATCTGGGTCAGATCTTGACCGTGCTTTAGCAGTAAGGATGGCTCTTGTTCAGCATGAAGTTGTTAACCAAGCCACATCGCATGGAGAGAATATATCTATGGCAGTTTTTGATGGAGAAAAACTACGTTTATGGAATCCAAATCATGGAATTGATATGGTAATCCCATACACTCCACAGATCAATATTCTTTCTATTTAATTATTCTAAAAATTCTACAGTATCTACCTGCCCATCTCCATTCTCGTCAAATCCTTCAACTACTCTAGTTTCTTGAATCTTATCTATGTTCTTGATCATTGCAAGTACTGCTGCCCTTGTTCCATGTTGGTTTAGACCTCCAATAACTAAAACTTTTCTTGAGCTGGCAAAAGGACTTTTAATAAGTTCAATCACTCCTATATTTCCGCTATAGGCTTTTCCTGCATTGGTACTATACACCTCAGCATTATCCCTGGTGAATCTAATTGGCAATTTATTATTAATCTCAGCAACTAATGTGTTTACTTTTGGTCCACCCGCGAGTATGAGGTTTTTCTTTTTATCGAGTTCAGTGATTTGTGTGTCTAATTTGTAGATTGGAAAGATCGGTGCAGCATATCTTCCAAATAACATGGAAAGTTCTAACATACCAAATTCACTTGCTCTCGCTCTATGTTTTCCATGTGGTTCTGGTGATCCAACAACCATAAGCCCACTGAAAACACCTTCTTCGAAAAAGGGTTTTAGGATCGGTGGTGTATCTTTCAATGGTGGTGTAGAATCTCTCCAGCCATTATCATCTACAACCATAGCAAAACTCTGAGCTTTGGCAATGTATTTTTTTGCTATTCCGCCATTTTTCTCTTCATAATCTACAAATCCTATCATTCCAGCTTTTTCAAGTACTTTAATGTGGTAGTAAGTTATTTGAGGTTGAAGACCAATTTCACGTGCAATCTCAATTGCATATGCAGGTCTTCTACTAAGATATTTCAGGATCTTGAGACGTTCTCCTGAAATTGCTTTCAGTTGTTCTATTCTCATACAACCAATTGCTTTTCCATCATCGTTTATTAGCATCATTTCAGCATACCTCAGACCCTTACAATTTTTTTTGAATACTAATAAAAATATTTTAATAGTAGTATTAAAAAGGCTATCTATTATCATTCTTTTCTATGTGTGGCATTATTGGCTATGTTGGTTACCAGAAAGCAGATGAAGTTCTTATTTCTGGCTTGGAACGTTTGGAATATCGTGGTTATGATTCTGCAGGTATATGTGTTTGTGATAAAAAATTACAAGTACATAAAGTTGTTGGAAGAGTTGAAAATCTAAAAACAATTGATTTCACTGGAAATATTGGTATTGCTCATACAAGATGGGCAACACATGGGAAACCAACTGTTGAAAATGCACACCCTCATATGAGTGCTAATGGCAAAATTGCAGTAGTCCATAATGGTATTGTTGAGAATTATTTATCATTAAAGGAAGAATTGAGAGGAGTGACTTTTAAGAGTGAGACAGACACAGAAATAATTGCTCATTTGATAGAAAAATTTTATTCTGGTGATCTTAAGGATGCAGTTCTAAAAGTAATTAACAAAATGCAAGGATCCTATGCAATTTGTGTTTTAATGGAAGGTCATGATGAACTCATTTTTGCCCGAAACGGCAGTCCATTGATATTAGGGGTTGGGAGCAATGAAAATTTTGTTGCATCAGATGTTGCTGCATTTGTCGAACACACAAAAAAAGTAATCTATCTTGATGATCTTGAAATGGGTGTTCTACACAATGATGGTTTTGAAATTTTCGATAATACTGGTAAAAAAATATCAAAAGAAGTTTCTATTGTTGATTGGGATTTAGCACAAGCTCAAAAAAGCGGCCATCCACATTTTATGTTAAAGGAGATTCTTGAGCAACCAACTGTGGTTGAAGAAACACTAAAGGTCAATATCGATCTAGATTTTAGTGCAAAAAGAATATTTATGGTTGCATGTGGGACTGCTTCCTATGCTGGTTTTGTGGGCAAGTATTTAATAGAAAAAATTGCCCGCATCCCGGTTGAATGGATGCCAGCATCTGAATTTCGTTATTCTGATCCCATCATTGGTAATGATGATCTTATGTTTGTAATATCACAAAGTGGGGAAACTGCCGACACTCTTGCTGCCCTAAGACTTGCAAAAGAGAAAGGTGCACGTGTTGTTAGTATAGTCAATGTTGTTAACAGTACTATCGCGCGAGAATCTGATTCAGTTATTTATACCCGTGCTGGTCCTGAAATAGGTGTTGCAAGTACAAAAGCATATCTGGCACAATTGGTGATTCTTTATAAAATAGCTGAGAAAATGGGAGGAAAAAAACTAGGTTTGGACAAACTCCCATCAGCTATCAAAGAAATTCTTTCGAATAGAGAGAAAATAAAAGAAATTGCAAAAAAATATTTCTTATGCCACAATCTCCTTTTCATAGGCCGCGGTATCAATTATCCAATTGCTATTGAGGGTTCACACAAACTAAAAGAAATCAGTTATATCCATGCAGAAGCTTATGCTGCAGGTGAATTAAAGCACGGTGCTATTGCATTGGTTACTGAGGACACACCAACTATAGTAATTGCTACGGATAGCAAGATTAAGGAAAAACTTTTCAATAATATCCAGGAAGTAAAAGCAAGAAACGGGAAGACAATTGCAATTGCCAGCAATGGTGATGAATTAATAAAAAAATACTCTGATGATGTTTTCTATGTTCCTAAAGTTGATGAAATACTAACCCCAATTCTAACTATTATCCCACTTCAACTTTTTGCATATTATATTGCTGATATGAGGGAATGTGATATAGATAAACCAAGAAATTTAGCAAAATCAGTTACTGTGGAGTAATTATCTTCTTGGTTTTCTTTTTCTTATCTTAACCCAAATTTGCCATAATAAAATAACTATCACTATTATAGCACCAACGAGCACAAATGGACTAACACCAGTTGAATTTACTGTTATTTTTTTAGTTGCTTCAATGAATCCAATCTTATTAACTGCAATTGTATATTCTCCTGGTTCGTTTATTGTTATGTTTAGGGTTTTATCCACAAAATAACTTTGTCCATTCACACTTATGTTAATTCTATCTACTGGTTCTCCATTTTCAAGGTCATTCACAAATACAGTGAATGGAGTTCCCTCTACTACGTCTGATGTTGTAGTAATAACAAAACTATTCAAAGGTATTGTTGAATCGTAATTTATCGCAATTGTTGTGTACGTTGTTCCACTCTCTTGTCCATAATCATCAACCACTAAACATGATATTGTATTAAGACCAAATATCAAATTTTTAGTTGGGTCAACATATTGATTCCAACCATCTTGTGTTGTGTTAGTGTAATCCCATTCGCCACCGTTTATGCTCATAAGCACATATGCATTACTTCCTTCTGCAACATACTTTCCACCAACTACTAATTCTTTCTGTCCAATTAATTCAGCTTCAAGTGGATTTGTTATCGAACATGCTCTTTCAGTGCTATATGCATGTACAGAACCATCCTGGGCACCAAACATGATTTTATTTTGATAGAATAACGGATCACCTACTGCACCACCTATAACTGTTTTCCAGACAATTTCTCCATTGTCCTTTGCAATTGCATAAATGCTTTTGTCTGTACTTCCAACAAAAATAACTTCTCGCCCACCCATAAATCCTGTTTCAGGCATTGTTTGTACTGCTAATTGTGTTTGGGCAGACCATTTCATTTCGCCGTTTCCTGCATCGACAGCATAAACATTACCATCATTACCGCCAAAATAAATTATACCATTGCTTATATGTGGGGTACTCATTATCCAATTTCTTAGTACTACCTCCCAGACTACTAATCCATTGTTTGCAACATAGGCGTGCATTTTATTGTCTAATGCACCAACATAAACCACTCCGCTTTCTATTACTGGTCTAGATGTCCAAAAAGTTCCACCATCAAGTTTTACCTTCCACAAAATAACTCCATTTTCATTCATTTTTACAAGTTCGTTTTCTTTCCCATAAATAACATAATCTGATCCTGCAGCTGGCAATCCGACAATAGATTCATTAAAGCTGCTTATTTTTTTGATACTAAAACTCTTATCAATAACGTAAATTCCATTACTTGCAGTAACAAAAATTTCATCACTGTTTGCACTCATACCATACACATATGTTGCATTTTGGGACGTTAGATCAATTGTCAATGATACTACTCCATTATTTCCAATCTTCTTTATCTTCCCGGTTGTTGTTGATACAAAAACCGAGTTTTCAAAAATAAGCATATCTGTTGGTTTTTTTTCTAATGTTGTTTGCCATTTTTTCAATCCACTATTGGGGTCTATGGCATATAGTTTTCCGTCATCAGATGCACTGACTATCATATTTTGGTATGCAACTGGTTTTAGGCTAATTTCACCGCCAGTACTATACTCCCATACTAGTGAAGCATAGGAAAACGAAAGAAGCAAGATAAATAGAAAAGCTTTCCTCATTGGATTTGAATATCCAAATGCTGAAGAATTCTTATGAAAATTTTTCATAATGTCATCCTTTTAACAATGAGTCGTGCTTTCCTTCATTTACCTCCTTTATAACTTCTCTTGCATTTTTGTTATCAATTGTCACGCCCATACTAACGCATGTACCAAGAACCTCTTTAAGTGTTTCCTTTAAGTCCTTGCCCAAAGAATTTCTTTTAGACTTTGAAACAACAACTAATCTTTCCAAAGCAACATTGCCAGCTGGTGCATCTTTTGATCCAGCGCCCTTTTCAATGCCAGCTTCTTTTTTTATGATCTCTGCGGTTGGTGGGCTGCCAACTTCAACTGTAAATTCCTTTGTTTTTGGATCAACACTTACCTTTACCGGTACTTTCATACCTTCAAAATCTTTTGTTGCTTCGTTTATCTTCGAAACTACTTGACCAATATTAACTCCCATGGGTGCTAATGCCGGTGCCAAAGGTGGACCAGCCGAAGCTTTGCCACCGTCTACTATAATATCTATCGTTTTCATTCAAAAACCTCTATTACCTATCTTTTGTAATTATTCGTAGAAGAATGGATTCAATTGGTCTGGTTTGTTTTTTAAATTTAACTTGTTTGGTTTACTAAGAGTTTTGATGAAACTTTTAGTAAAAGTTTCAACCCCATCCTTCCATTTTGATTCTTTTTGTATCAACTTTAAGTTCAATAAGAAATTCTTTCATACTTTTAATCATACCCATCGATCCACACATCCACCAGTCAGTGTTTTTTGGATCTTGAATGTATTTTGTTATTAATTCTTTGTTTATTCTCCCCTTTTCTCCGTTCCATTCTGATTCTTCTCTTGTTAATGTTATAATTATTTTTATTTTTGGATTTAATTTTTGTATTCTTTCAAATTCTTCCTGGTAAATTATTGTTTCTTTGGTTCTAGTACTATATAGTAAAACAAAATTTCCATCTAGTTTTTTCCCTGCAATATCTCTAAGTATGCTTAGCATCGGGGCAACCCCTGTTCCAGATGCTATCAACCCTACATTTTTTTGTTCATTATATTGAAAATGACCCAATGGCCCCTCAATACCAATATCTGTTCCAATCATTAATTTTTCTAGTTTGCTGGTCATGGCTCCATTAACCATCTTTATGCAAAATTCCAAATAATCTGCACTCGGAGATGAGGCTATTGAATATGGTTTTTTTATTATTGTATTTCCTTGTTCATCAAAAATATGTATGTATACAAATTGCCCTGGTTTAAACTCTAATTTTTTTTCTATGGGTTCCATTCTGTATATATTAACACTGTCAGTTGACTTTTCTATGCTTGTTATTTTGTATTTAATAATTGACAGATGGTTCACCTAAGAGATCTAAGTTCCGATATGAATTAAAAGATAGGTTGCTTTGAATTTATTATGTTCTCTATAAAAAATTTCTCACTTTTATTTTTGATTGTAAGTGTCTTTCTACTGTTTGGTTGTTTTTTTCCAAACACGCCTTCAGATAATGGACTACCTTCGAATCATCTAACAAATCAATCTAAGAATAATACTATGAAACCGCCACTACCCAATACTAGTATTAAATCTAATATTGTTGATGTAAATATTCCATCGTCAAGTGGTAATGGGACAATTGCAGTTCGTCTTCAAATACCAAACAAAACTAGATATTCTGATGGTGCACCAGTTGTCATATGGATTTCTGGTGGCTATGATGGTGGCGGACTCAATCATGGTTTTGCTTCAGAATTAGACGATACAGCAGTAATTACATTTCTTTTTCCTGGTATAGAGGATCCATGGGCAGGAATTAAGTCTGATGGTGTTTATGATTATCGTGGTGAGAATTGTATTATCTCACTTAAAGATGTAATTCTCTATGCAGCTGGAGAAAAAACAGACAATCTTAACCGTACTATTGATGAAATTTCAAACATTGATATTCTTCATAATAATATTGGGTTAGTTGGTTCATCAAATGGTGGCAACATAATAGTTGCTCTACCTGCGTTTTATGGTGATGAACTTGTTGGTCATTTGCGCTATGTTATCCAATGGGAAACACCAGTTTCAAGTCAAATAGCGAATCGTGATTTTGGTAGAGTCTGGCTTAAACCAGCAACTGGACAAGGTGATTATTTCAATCCACGTTATTCTGGTTATGGCCCACTTATTCTTGGTTCAAATTATAGTGATCTTACTTACAATCCGAGTTATTCATATTACACTATATTCCATGATGGTAATGGTGATGGTCAATATACTACTGTCTCAGTAGCTGGTAAAGACCTTCCTGATCTTGATGGAAACGGAAAACTTGAACTTAATGAAGATTTCCCACTTGATTACTATCCTGGTGGAGAGAATGGTACAATCCTCTTCTATTCCCGTCCAGTAACTTATGCAATGGAAGAAATGAATATCTTCAATGGTTCTTGGCCTTCAAATATTGCAACACCAGAGCAAGCAGATGAGTATTGGGATTTGAGAGAGTCAGTTGTTCTATATGATGATGCAATTGCAAATATGCCAGATCTTGAAGCCATGGTTTTAGCAGGCGAAGTTGATCATGTTCAATCCTCATATGATAAGTTCAATATCCAACAAGCTTTTGGTGGATTAATGAAAGCAAATGTATCCTGGGTTCAAATAAATCCAAGTAGTAGCTATCTTACTTCAATTAACCCGCTTTACAGCAATAGGAATGATCTTCCAGATAATCAGCCATTCACATCGCCGACAAATTGGAAGAATTTCTCATCATACACCATTCCTGCTGATGTTTTCAAAGGATTTTATCAATCTGCATCAGTCTGGCAGATGGCTGATAGAGCGCATAATAACAATTAAGTGGTGAAATTCTGTTTAGGCTAAGCCTAATAAATTATGCGTTCATATTTTGATTATGCATGATAAATTAGCAAGATCATTCAAGTATGCTTGGGAATTTTATCTAAAAAGATGGGGTATTATTGTTGCTTTTTCAATCCCATTCATTGTTGCATTTCTAATTCCAACACTTGTTCCAGCACCAACATACCTAGCCCTTGGTGCTGTTTTCCTAAGAACCGGGAGTCTTCCCGATCTAACTCTTTTCGACATAGTAATTACAGCACTAGCATACGCATTATCTGTTTTCATAATCGCAGACACCATAGTCAATATCAATATAGTTGTACGATCAAAAAGAACACTAACATCTATTCAATACGAAGTTGTTCATGCATTGGGAACCTACGGTACAAGGATATTCTACATATATACAATGGTACTATTGCTGATGTTTATTTTCCAACTTTTGACCTATGATAATCCTCTTCAAACTTGGATATACCCACTTGCATCATTTATACTGTCATTCTTACTATTCTTTATTCCACCTGCAGTTGTAATTGATAATTCAGATACTCCAACTGCAATAAAACGTTCAATTAAGATGGCAATGAAGAATCCACATTTCATTTTAGTGTGGGCAGTTGCATCTCTGATATTATTATCTGTGGTTAAGATATTCGCTGATCTTATATTTTCAGATCCATTTTCAGGATACTTTGTATTATTGGTGAATTCATTACTGATACTTCCCTATCTTACAATCTTACAAACTCAAATGTACATGGAGAAATATCCACTAGCAAGGTAATTCAATGCCAAAAAATCAGACAGAGTCCAGAAAAAAAGACCATGTTGATCTAGTTGTTGATGATGGAGCACAATATGCAAAAACAACTGGATTCGAACGTATGGATTTTGTCCATAATGCATTGCCAGAAATATCTCTTCAATCAGTTGATCTTTCAACAAAGTTCTTCAATAAAAAAATCAAATATCCAATTCTAATAACTGGAATGACTGGTGGGTATTCTGATGCTGAAAAAATCAATAGACAACTAGCAGCAGCTGCACAGAAATACGGTCTTGCATTTGGTGTTGGTTCACAAAGAGCAATGATCGAAAAACCAGAATTAGCAAAAACATATAAAGTTCGTGATGTTGCTCCAGATATTCCATTACTCTCCAATATCGGTGCATTTCAACTTAAGAAATATTCAACCAAACAAATTGAATCATTGGTTCAAGATATCGAGGCAGATGCTCTTGCAATCCATCTTAATGCACTTCAAGAGGTTATCCAACCAGAAGGCGATACTGATTTTACTGGAATTTTAGCTGCAATAGAGAAAACATGTGACGGATTGTCAGTTCCTATTATTGTTAAGGAAACTGGTGCAGGCCTTAGTCAGGATGTTGCAATTGCATTGAAAAAAGCAGGTGTGAAATATTTGGATGTTGCAGGAGCAGGTGGAACATCCTGGAGTGTTGTTGAATATCTTCGTGGTGGTGGTGTTCCTGGTTTTGAAAACTGGGGGATTCCAACTGCTGAATCAATAATCCAATGTAAGGGAGTTCTGCCAATAGTTGCTACTGGTGGAATCAGAACTGGTGTTGATGGTACAAAAGCAATAGCTCTTGGTGCAGATATGTGTGGTGCAGCCTACCCATTCATCAAATCATTAAAGAAAAACAAACTAAATCAATTTATAGAGATTTTTGAGAAGCAAATGGCAATATCAGCTTATCTTACTGGTTCTAAAACTATTTCTGATCTAAAAAAGGCCAAACTTCGATTTTTGTAACACTTATTTAAAAACTTACTACCATATTCTAACATTCAATGTACCTTAGTGGCTAAACTCTTAGATTTAGTGCTAAAAGTAGTATTTAAATAATGTTATAAACAGTGTATATACATGCAAAGAGTAGAAAAAATGCTAGCTCAGCGATCGCATTGGCCTCCTCAGCTTCAAGCATCAGCTAGAAGGTGGGCTGATTGTTATGCCAAGTTCGGTGGCCAAGATGCATTTTCCCATCCACTCCGTGTTCTTGACCGTGCAATAGACCATGATATGGTTGAACTGCATAAAATTGGGGATAGGCGGGTAGATCCTAAACAACTTAATCTTAAACTAGCGAACATCATACTCGGACATATATTTAGACATGGAAGAAATAATCGGAGAGATTTCCCATCAGAAGACTTTGAAAGAAGCCAGCTGACCATGAGTGGATTTGAAATTTTTGATGCATTAAGGGAGAATGATCTTAGTGCAATGTCACGGGCTAGATATGGTGAACTTTTAGAAACTCCATCGCTCGGCACATTAGCAAGATGTATTGATGTTGCACAATATGGGCCAGATGGACTTACTTCTGAAGGTGAACTTGCTAACTTAGATCCAAATATTTTCTACCGATTCAGTCCATATACAGGTAAAAGTGAATATGAACATATAGCTCGCGTTGCAAGAATGGTTTATGCACCTCTATGTGATCTTTTCAGTTATAGAAAATTAGCTGGAGATTTGATGCAAATGTCCTATTACCATCTTGATCGTGGGATTTATGATGATGTAAATCTGTATTTAAAACTTCTAGAAACTAAAATTGCTGCAACTCAGAGACTTATGGAGGCAGTACTTCTCCAATTAAAAGAGAGACTGGATAGTGCTGGTTATAGGTATGATATAATCTTTAGAGAACAAAAACATCCTGGGAAAGTTATGGAGAAGGTTGACAGGTATTCGCGTGGTGATGGCCTTTCAACCGAAACACATATTGAATCGCTTAGTGATCTTGTTGCTTTTACTGTTGTTTTACACTCAAAAAAAGATGGTAATGGTGGTAAGGTTATTACACAAAATGATCTTGATGATTTTGAATTTGTAGCAAAATCTATAGTTGAAATCGTATCGGGATTGAAAAAATTACGTAATAATAATTACAGCGCTAGTCTTTTTACTGATAGAATCACTAATCCTAAAGAAAGTGGATACCAGTCCTATCATGTTGACATGGCATTTGAAGACCATAGTTTAGTTGGGCTTGAAGCAATAGTACGAAATACCATAATGCATACATATGCCGAACGAGGTGGTGCAGCCCATCATCTATTCAAAGGAGGGGCTGGATTAACAAAAACAGTTGAAAAAGCTTACAGGAATATCAAAGATGCAATTGCAGGGGGTCAAAATCCAAATGACACTGACCGATCAGTTTCTTATCAAAGAATTCAATTTGTTGTTCCAGGTTCTGAACCATATCTGCGCATTGTTCCGGGAGGTGCATCAGTTGGAGAAGCTCTTATTTGCGGTGGCATCAGCCTATTTGATAGACTTTCCATTGATCCACCAAGATCAATTTTTGATCAAATTCGTGGTACTTCAGAATTACGTTTAGTTACGTCTGGTTATCCTCTTGTTGCTAATGAACAAATTCTAAGAGAGCTTCAAATGATGGCAATTAATCCATCTACTGCACGTGAAATTCATGGTTTAATAAGAGAACTAAGACTTACTCCTAGATCTCCTTGAATTCAGTAAGTCTAGTTATAACATTCAAAACCATGTTTGTATTTGTTTTTTCTACACCAGAAACTGCAAGTATCTTTTTTACTGTTGAACTGAGTTCACCGCGTGTTTTACACATAACAACTGCAATTGCATCATATCCACCAGTTGTATCCCATACTGCTGCCACATGTGGTATTTTTGCCACCTTTCCTTCTATCTGCAGTAAATCCTTTCCTGAGATGCTTATATCTACAACTGCCATAAATTCAAAGCCTAGTTTGTTGTAATCCAGTTTAGCCCCATACCCAGTTATGTATTCTGATTCTTCGAGAGATTTTACTCTTTCTATTATTGCAGTTGTTGACATTCCAATATCCTTTGCAAGTTTTCGATAGGAACGTTTTGAATTTTTTACTAATTCCCCAAGTAGTCTTTTGTCCATTTCGTCCAGTTTTCTTGTAATATTTTTCATATAAACCAAACATTTGTATGTAATATTTATATATTTATTGGACATTTGTTTGGTTAAAAACCATTTCACAAGCTTTTTAATCTTTGTTTTCTTATTTTAACAAATATTTGGGAGTTTTTAGTTTAATTTGGGAGGTTTTATTATGGAATTTAAAGAAGTTACTGACGAAGAAATATTGGAAAGAGTTGCGAAAGACAATGTAAAATTTGTGAATCTGCAATTCACTGATCTTTTTGGTGTTGTTAAGAATGTTACAATTACTTCTGAACATCTTGAAGATTCACTCGAAAGTGGAACCTGGTTTGATGGCTCTTCAATCGAAGGGTTTGCAAGAATCCATGAAAGCGACATGTTTTTGAAACCAGATAAAGACACGTATGTTTCAATCCCATGGTTACATTCTGCTGATGGTAATACTGCGAGGTTGATTTGTGATATATATAACGCAGATGGAAAGCCGTTTGAGGGAGCTCCAAGAACAATTCTAAAAAAAGTATTAGCAGAAGCAAAAGAACTTGGATATGAATATAATACTGGACCAGAACTAGAATTTTTTCTTTTCAAAAAAGAGAATTGTAAATTGCAACCACTTCCACATGATAAGGGTGGCTATTTTGATTTAAGTATGGATCATGCCTATGAAATAAGAAGAGACATGGCCATAGCATTAGGAAAATTTGGTATAGCTGTTGAAGCACTTCATCATGAAGTTGCGGTTGGTCAGCATGAGATTGATTTTAGATATGGTGATGCTCTAAAAACTGCTGATAATGCAACAACAATGCGATATGTAGTGAAAGCTGTTGCAGAAAAACATGGTTTACATGCTACTTTTATGCCAAAGCCAATTACGGGTATAAATGGCAGTGGTATGCACATCCATCAGAGTCTTTTCAAAGATGATGTCAATCTATTCTTTGATGGGTCTGATTCTCATAACATGTCTTCACTTGCAAAAAATTTCATTGCCGGACAATTGAAACATATTCGTGGTATGTGTGCGATAACTTCACCCACAGTCAATTCATACAAAAGGCTTACTCCGGGGTATGAAGCCCCAGTTTATTTAAGCTGGGCAAGAACAAATCGTTCTGCATTAATTCGTGTGCCTGCCATCAAGAAAGATAAGCCAAAAGCTGCTCGTATTGAATTACGTTGCCCAGATCCATCCTGCAATATTTATCTTGCATTTGCAATAATGTTAAAGGCTGGCCTGGATGGAATAAAGAATAAACTTGAACCACCAGTACCTGTAGAAGAAGATCTTTATGAGTTTGATGATAATAAACTTTCAAAACTCAATATTGCACAACTTCCCTATTCTTTATTTGAGGCAACAAAAGAAATGAAAAAGAGTGAGCTTGTAAAAGATGTTCTGGGAGAAACAACTTTCAACAAGTATATTCATGCAAAGATTTCTGAATGGGATGAGTACAGATTACAAGTTACCGAGTGGGAGCTTGATCGCTATCTGGAAAGTTATTGAAATAGTTCAGTGGTGAAATATCTCTCTCCATTATCTGGAAGTAGGGAAATCACTATTCCTTTTATTTTTTTCGCAGTTTGAATTGCAGCCCACATTGATGCCCCACTACTAATGCCAACCAATATACCTTCTTTTTTTGCTAAATTTCTTGCAGTTTCAAAAGCATCATTGTCACTAACATAGATTATTTCATCTACTTCTTTTCTATTGAATATTTTTGGAACAATTGATGTTTGCATATTTTTTAACCCCTGAATCTTATGGTTTGGGTATGGTTCTGCTGCAATAATTTTAATTTCTGGATTTTTTTCTCTTAGTAATTTTCCAACTCCCATAACTGTTCCTCCAGTTCCAATACCAGAAACAAATGCCCTTATTTCACCGTCAGTCTGTTCCCATATTTCATTTGCTGTTTGTGCATAATGTGCCAATGGGTTGTTTTCATTGGAATATTGATCTGGCATAAAATATTTTTCTGGATTTTTTTCTAATTTTTTATTTGCAAGATTTATGGCCCCATCAATCCCAAGTTCTGCTGGTGTTAATGTTATCTTTGCACCAAATGCAGTCATTGCTTTTCTTCGTTCCAAACTTGCATTTTCTGGCATAACTATTTCAATTTGGTACCCTCTCACTGCACCAATCATGGCAAGAGCTATACCAGTATTTCCAGATGATGCTTCAATTACAATTCGATTTTTTATCAAATCCAATTTTTCTGCAGCTTCAATCATTTTCTGAACAGGACGATCTTTTATGCTGCCACCAGGATTTCTACCTTCTAATTTTGCGTATAATTCGTTTTCACTTAATCTATTTATTCTAACTAACGGAGTCCATCCTATTGTCTCCAGTATGTTAGCAGGCCAACCACCTATTTTTCATTTTTACACCTCATAAAAATTCTGATTTTTATTAAGTAAAAATGTACGACATTTTTACACCTCATAAATTTTTATTAAATAAAAATGAAATTTTGAAGTTTATAAACTAATGTAACAATTTTGTTTTGGTTAGATGAAACTTGCTTCGCAAGTTTGAGGATTCGGGAGGGGTATTATGCTTTGTGATGTTAATAAAATAAAAGGGATGTGTGAAACCGTAGGTTTCACAAACAAACAAAAACGGGCCCAGAGGGATTTGAACCCTCGACCTGCGGATTCCACCTTTTACCAAAAAGTGGAGCCAAAAGTGGCTCTCCATTTGATAAAATTAAAAGTCCGACGCTCTACCAAGCTGAGCTCTGGGCCCTGATTTGTATGGTAAATTATTTACATTCGTTTTAAAAACACCACTTGTGTCAACGCTTTTAAAAGCATTGACGCCTATTTACATAACTTCGGGTTTGATTTGAACTGTAGTAGTCTAAATCATCTCGATTCGCCGGGTTGGCAGATCGGTTATGCATCCGCCTGCAACCGCTTTTATGAGGTTTTGTCTTTAGACAGAATCAATGATAAGCTGAAAGCGGAATAGAGGGGTTCAATGTACCTTTTTAGGAAAACGTTCTTGAACGAAACATCGTTCAAGATGCGTATGGAACGTCTTGACGTTCCATGACGAGGTACACCCAAAAACTGGGTTGCTATGTCGAATAAGAAGGTAGCGAACAATTCCTCTACCCGGCTCTCTCTTTTTAGTTAGTTTGTGTTTTGTATCGAGGTAAAAGCCTTTCTATGCTTTTTGGTAGTTAACCAAAACTCTTTTTTATGTAAGAACTTTCCTAAATACACTAATCCTAACATTACTGGAACTTCCCAAAACAATCCCATTGTTGTTCCTAGGGCAGCTTGTGAACTTAAACCAAAAAGAGTTATGGATGTAGCAATAGCGATTTCGAAATGGCTGGAAGAACCTATTATTACAGAAATTATTGCTTCTTTATATTTAAGTTTAAACAGTTTTGTCATGAAAATATTTATGGCAACAATGATCACAAAACCAAGCAATAATGGAACAGATACAAGTAGCATTTTTCCTGGATTTTTGAGTAGAACATCCCCATTTAAAGTAAATAAAACTATTAGTGTAAAAAGTAGTGCAAGAATTGAGATTTTACCAACAATTGGTTTGTATGTTGTTTCAAACCAATCTAATCCTTTTTTAGCAACAAGTACTTTTTTCGAGATATGCCCCATAATCAACGGTAATCCTATGAAAACAAGTACTGAAAGTAATAATGCAGTTACATCTAGGGGTATCCCCTGTATTCCTGTAAGGAGTACAACAACAGGAGCATACAAAAACATAATTGTTAATGTGTTAATGCTTGTAGTTATCACATTTTGCTCTTGGTTTCCTTTTGCTAAACTTCCCCACACAATTACCATGGCAGTACAGGGACTTGAACCCAACAGTATCAAAGCAATAATTAACTGATCGTAACCTTTCAAAAAAATATTTGCTAGAATAACCGTAATAATTGGAGCAATAATCCAATTAGATAAAAGTGTTAATAATATTGGTTTGGGTGCTTTTATTAGTTTTTTTACTTCTTTAATTTGAAAGTTCAAAAGAGCTGGGTACATCATTAGAAATAAACAAATTCCAATTGGAATAGAAACATTTCCAATTTGCCAACTATTTAACAAAACGCTTAATCCTGGGATATATTGAGAAAAAAGGATACCAATCAACATACAGGTAAAAACCCATACATACAAGTATTTTTCAAAATTATTTAATACCTTTTTCATACTTTAACCTTTCTATCTAATTCCTTATGAATATCCTAAGATCCAAAGAATGCATCAAATATTGAAATGTGTATTCTGCTTTTTTCTGTATTGTTTAATCTGGGCATGGATGTCCTTCCGACCTATCCAAAGCAATTCTCCAAGAATATACTTATAATGGGGGTGGTGAGAAAATTATTCTGTGGTATGTTGATCGTTAACTGTCCTTTATAAAAGCTATCCGCTGAAATGTTGAAAAAGCCTCCAAATCACCTGGCGTCAAAGTAAACAAACACACTATTTTCTCTATGGCGTCTACCCGGCTAATATTTATTTATTCCATTCTTATTCTCTTTGTGATATTATGAAATTACTTGCGTCTATCCTAATTATCTTTTTAATGTTTAATCTTATTTTTGCTTCTTCTCAAGGACAAAATTATGGGCAAAACCAACAACTTAATAACTCAAATCAACAGTCCGGCACCAATCCGAGTGCTCAGGTAGAAAACCAAACAATGGCTCAAGTTCAAAACCAGTCTAATATTCAAAATCAAGCTTCCAACCAAACCAAGAACCAACAACAGTTTGCAAATCAATCTCAAGGTATTTCTGCACAGGTTCAACAGATAGTTGAACAAAGAAAAAATGGTTCAATTGTAATGCCCCAAGGTATTTTAGTTAGAATTGAAGCACAAAATCATGTGATGAATGTTGGCAATGAGACCTCACTTCAAATAACTGAAAAACTCCAACTAAACTTGACTGTCAATGGTAAAAATAAGTCATTCATAGTTGAACCAGGACTTAATCAGGTAAATATGACTGATGGAAATGTATCAATTACAACAAATGAAACTTTGGACATTTTAAATGGTTCATTATCAGTTAACGGCAAAAATGTTGGTCTAATGCCTTCTGATATTCCAGCATTAGTTCACTCTAAAGAACTAAAATCAGTGTATCTAAAAAGCGAACCAGGCGGAGTTGTCTATCATATTAATGCAACTAAAAAGGCTAAAGTTTTGTTCTTTTTTGATGCAGATATGGATGTGGAAATTCAACTTGATGCAACTAATGGTGAGTTGTTAAAAGAGAACAAACCATGGTGGGCATTTCTAGCCAGCACCCAAGATTAAAACCATATTCTTTATTTATGTATCTATCTAAACTTCTATTATGGCCGGTATTCGAAGATTGATATTAGATGTGGTTATCCCATCAACAATGCCCTCAAGTGAATTGGCAGTTAAATTAGCCAAACTTGGTGGCGTGGATGGAGTTGATATAATAACTCAGGAAGTTGAACATAGAGTTGATAAGATTAAAGTAACAATAGAAGGAGACGACATTAATTTTGAGTCAGTAAAAGTCGTACTTGATAAATTGGGTGCTTCACTTCAAGGTGTTGACCGCATCAGCTGCGGCAAGAGGTTAGTAAATTAATGCTTGGATTTTTTAAGAAACACCATGAAAAATTTCATTATTACGATAGGATAACTGGCATGACTAAAATCATGCGCCGTTATTTTGTAATGAATTCGTTTGATGGGGCTTTAACTATTTTTGGACTTTTAATTGGATCTTTTACAGCAAATGTTACTGATCCAACATTAGTCATAAGCATAGGTATAGGTACTGCAATTGCAATTGGATGTTCTGGACTTACTGGTGCTTTTGTAGCAGAAACTGCAGAACGGGCTAGCGAATTAAAAAAACTAGAGCGGGCATTACAAAGAAAATTAGATAATACAGACTACAAATCTGCACATGATTTCGCAAGTTTGATCACTGCTATTGTGAATGGTCTGATACCTGTTCTATCTGCGTTAGTTCTACTTTTTCCTTTCTTTTTTATGTCAATTCCAGAAGCCTATTACGTTTCATTTGGTAGTGCTTTGGTTATATTTTTTGGGTTGGGGGTTTTCCTTGGTAAATTCTCTTCAAAAGATCTTTTCATATCTGGTATGAAATTACTATTATCTGGTATTGGATGTATGGCTTTGATATTGTTCATTGAAGGCTTAAAAGGCGGTTAATTATATTTACCAAATAAACTAACTACTACACCTATAATCAATGCAACCTAGTCCTTCTCTACAATCCTCTTCATAAATACAATATTCTCCTTCTGCAGATTTGATTGATTCAGCTGTCATAAAATTTATTCTATCAGTTTGATTTTGAATATTTTTGCTTGTTTCTTTAGCTGATCCCATTAGTTGGTTTGCTGCAATTGCAACAACTGCCAGAACAACAACAATCAAAATCAACATTTCAGCTGATAACTGTCCTTTCATACCTATCCCCTTCGAATAGAATAAACAAGCTGGCGAGAGGTGTGGGGACAGTTATGTCCGATCTGTTCCCGCCAAGCCTGCCCATTCCATCCCCTAATAAGAGCATAAAATTTGATTATTTATATTTTTTGTAATTTTTTATATGTTAATCCACACCAAATCAATCTATTTATTGTTATTTCCCACTTAACTATCTTCATTTTCCATCAGTTTAAGCATTTCCTTCACAATTAAATAATTTCTTTACTTGAAATAAACATGAAATCAAAAACAGTGTATCTAACTTTTAAAACTGATAAAAAAATAGATATAATCAGAATAACTGACAAAATCAACCAGGCAATAACTGAGAGTGAAGTAAAAGAAGGACTTGTTTTGATAAATCCAATGCACATAACTGCAGCAGTGATAGTAAATGATAATGAATCTGGATTACATAGCGATTATTTGAAAGTTTTAGAAAGATTAGTTCCCTACAAAGAAGATTATCGCCATAATGATACTGGTGAAGATAATGCTGCTGCTCATATATGGCGCCAGTTAATCGGTCACCAGGTGGTGATGCCAATAACAAACGGAAGATTAGATCTTGGAACTTGGGAACAAATTTTTTATTTTGAATTTGATGGCCAAAGAAGCAAGAGAGTATTGGTAAAAGTTATGGGTGATTAGTAGGGTTCTTCGAGTGGTTCTGCTTTTGTTAAATTTGCCTTCCATCCATTTTTCTTCAACCATCTTCTCTTTTCCTTGTGATCTGGTATTATCTTTTCTACAAGTCCCCAGAATCGTGGGCCGTGACTCAAATATTTAGTGTGTGCAAGTTCGTGTACTATCACATACTCTAAAATATCTGATGGCATTAGGAGTAAACGAAAATTAAGTGTAATTCCTCCATGAGTAGAACAACTTCCCCATCTACTAACAGAATCTTTTATTTTCACGCTGGATATTTTTGATTGAAAATATTTCTGATTTAGTGTGTTTATTTTATCCATAAGTTCTGGCATTACTACTTCTGATATTTTTTTCATTACTAATTTTGATGTGGTATTTTTGTCTGTATTATCACCTGCATAGACTTCTACTTTCCTTCCAGTTATTCTCACTCTGGATCTTCTGGATTCTATAAAGCACATTTGAAACTCATTACCCAAAACAATAATTGTTTCTCCATCTTCGAACTCCAACCGTTTTCCAATATCAACATTCCATCTTCCATTTTCTATTGATCTTATCGCTCTTTTTCTAAGATTCGATTTTATCTTTTCTCGTTCGTGAACAGGCCATCTTGACGGGAGACTTATTATTATGGTATTATCCCTAAGTCGTGCTGTAGCATTTTTATTATTGCAAACTACTTCTTGCACTGTAAAAATCTTCCCATTAATTTCTATTGCTTCCACAAAATTTCTAATAAAAGAAACTATTTTAATCATAAGGTACTTATCAGTCTATCCCATGCAGAGGTTTATATGTGTCCATTCCATGCTATAAGAAAAAATGAAGGGCTTAGGCGCCTTTTATTTATAAATTTTCTATACAGTTTCATGGTGGCAGCTTTGACTGTTCTGGTTCCTCTTTATCTTATAGAAAATAATGTTGATCTTGCACATATTGGTCTGCTACTTGCCATAGCACCACTTACTTTCATGATTGTTCGCATTAATTTTGCTAGTTTTGCTGATGAACTAGGTACAAAAATAATAGATATAATATATTCCTTATCAAGTTTCTTCTCAATTCTCCTCTATCTTGTTGCATCAAATACTCTTTTACTTGCACTTGCAATTTTCGGAGAGAGTATACGAAATTCTGCTTTCTGGGCAGTAGTAAGAACTGAGATAATTTATGATACTGGGAATCCTCAGGGTGCACTTGCATTCTTCTCAGGTGTACGTCAATTTGCTGATGCACTTGGAAGAGTTTCAATTGGGTTTATACTTGCTTTTTTTGCTTTTCAAAATTCATTTCTATTACTTTCATTAATCTCTCTAGTAATGCTTTATCTTGCACTGAAATCTACTAACGACAATCACAGACCATTACAATCAGTGAACTATCGCCAGGATGTTTTAAGCAAAATAACAAAAAAACATCCAAAAACATTCTGGCAGGCATCTTTACTTCTTGGTCTAGTTGTGCTGCCAACAAATATGCTTCTAGGCTATTTAATTCCTGTTTATACCCGTTCTAATCTTGGTTTTGATTATGGGCAAATTGGTACACTTGTTGCACTTTTTTCATTTGTGTCAGCTGCAGTTTCAATTCTTTCGATTAGGTGGAAAATAAACATAAACTGGTTACTTCTTGTAATACTATTTACTGCTCCATTGTTGGTGTTTTTCCAATTCTTCGGGACTCTTGTTGTTATCCCGGTAATACTTGCGGCAATAGGGGCTGGATGTGGCAACCTAGTCTATGAACACATACTTCTTGATCAGATCTACAGAAGTAAATCAGTTTCTACTGATATTGGAGTTATTAATGTACCATTAAAACTTATGGAAATAATCTTCCTATCTATGAGTGGTTTTGTTATTGCAGCATTTGGTTATACCCCATTATTTGTTATTTTGTCTATGAGTGCATTGCTATTTGTTGTATTTTGTAGAAGTTTCCTTAAACTCCACCACTAATTTATGAAAAATATTTAAAGATAGCTATCTAATACAAATTGTGAAAATTCCACAATCAGCAATAACCATAGGTATTTTGCTTGTAGTTCTAGTTGTAAGTTACATGCTACTTAGCTCTGCACCCAAAGGACATTATCCGAATTTTGCAAGCTGTCTAACAGAAAAAGGTGTAAAATTCTATGGTGCTTTTTGGTGTACTCACTGTGAGGAGCAAAAGACACTCTTTGGTGATAGTTGGAGTCTTATTAATTATACAGAATGTTCTACTCCTGATGGAAGCGGTCAAACTCAAGTATGCAAAGATGCAGGTATTAAGTCATACCCAACATGGGAATTCTCTGATGGAAGCAGACGTGTTGGGGCATTACCTCTGGAAGAACTAAGTAATAAAACTGGCTGTGCTATTGATCCACAAGAATAAAGTCTTATTCTTAAAAGCTGTAAGTGTAATGGGATTATGAAATTAACATTTAACGGAGCAGCCCAGATGGTTACTGGATCCTGTTATCTGTTGGAAGCAGCAGGACAAAAGATACTAATTGATTGTGGTATGTTCCAAGGTACCAAAGACATAACACGATTGAATTACGAACCATTCAGATTCAATCCAAAAGAAATTTCTTATCTATTACTTACGCATGCACATATAGATCATTCAGGTCTTATTCCAAAACTAGTCAAAGAGGGGTTTAGAGGTAAAATAATTGCAACACCACCCACGGTTGATCTTGCAAAAATTATGTTGGAAGATTCAGCTCATGTTAATGAAGATGATACATTTTTAGAAAATAAAAGACGTCTTAGGTTGGGTCTTGCACCAAGAAATCCATTATACACTCTTGATGATGTAAATACAGCATCAAATCTTTTCAAATCTCTTGGTTATGATAAATCTTATACAATAAATAAAACATTCCGAATGATCTTTCGAAATGCTGGACATATATTTGGATCTGCCATAATAGAACTCTGGGTTACTGAAAATAACAAAACAACAAAAATTGTGTTCTCTGGTGATCTTGGTCAATGGAATACTCCAATTGTTAGTAATCCAACTCTAATTGAAGAAGCTGATTTTGTACTTGTAGAATCAACCTATGGAGACAGAACTCATGGGGTATCTGGTATACGCGGTGATCTTCTATTGAATGTGGTTAAGGAAACATTCAATTCCAATGGCAAATTAATGATTCCTTCTTTTGCAGTTGAAAGAACCCAAGAACTACTCTTCTATCTTCATCAGGAAATTCGTGATGGTAAATTTCCATCTCAAAAAATATTCCTCGATAGTCCTTTGGCCATAGCAGTTACTGAAATTTTCAAAAAACACTTGAGTTATGCTTCACCTGAATTAAAAAAAGAGTTTTCAAATCCATTTTCCTTCAAGCAATTACAATATCTAAAAACTGCAAAGGAATCTCGTAGGATGAATGATTATGGTCAGCCGTGTATTATAATTGCCGGAAGTGGGATGTGTACTGCCGGAAGAATAAGACATCATCTCAAACACAATCTTTGGAACTCTAAAAACACTCTTCTTTTTGTTGGTTATCAAGCAGAAGGAACGTTAGGGCGTGTAATTCTTGACGGTGCAGAAGTTGTGAGGATGATGGGGATTGAGGTTGCAGTAGAAGCAAAAGTAAAAAAAATCGATAGTTTTTCTTCTCATGCAGATGCAACAGAACTTGTCAAGTGGGTTGGTGGTTTCAAAAACAATCCAAAAATATTTGTTGTTCATGGTGAAGTTGCATCTACCCAAGCACTTAGTACTAATCTGAAAAATAAAGGATTTAGAACTCACATTCCCAAATTTGGTAGCACAGTTGAACTCAAATAATCCGAGTTTTGGACAAAATAACCTACCTTATCAATTCCAATTCTTTTCCAATTATTGTTATTTTATCAATTGCAAATTCCAAATCTTCTTTTGAATGATCTGCAGATATCATAGTCCTTATTCTTGCCTTTCCTTTTGCAACCATCGGGAAAACAATTGGTAATGCGTAAACTCCTTCTTCCCAGAGTCTCTGACTCATTTTCGATGCTTTGCCTTCGTCATAGGTCATCACTGGCGTAATTGGAGTTTCGCTTATTCCGGTATCAAAACCAAGTTCCTTGAGTCTTTTCTTGAACATTTTGGTGTTTCTCCAGAGTTTTTTAACAAGTTTATCGCTTTTTTCCAAAAGTTCAAGCGCAGCAATGCTTGCTGCAACTGTTGCAGGAGGGTGAGAACCAGTTAATAGCCAGGTTCTTGATTTGTTTAATAGGTAATTTTTCATTGTTTTAGTACCTGCGATGTAGCCTCCCATAGTTCCAAATCCTTTTGAGAAAGTTCCCATGTCCATATCCACTTTTCCTTCAACTTTGAAATGGTTGACTATCCCTCTGCCATTTTCACCAAGCACTCCGTCACCATGTGCATCATCTACGTAGACACATGCGCCATATTGCTCTGTTAATTTCACTATTTGGTCTAATGGTGCAATGTCCCCATCCATGGAGAAAACACCATCAGTAATTACTACAATTCTTTTTGGGTTTTTAGCTTGTGCTTCTTTTAATCGTGTTTCTAATTCTCCCATGTCTCTGTGTTTGAAAATCATTCTTTCTGCTTTAGTTAATCTTACACCATCAATAATTGATCCATGATTCAATTCATCAGAAATGACAATATCTCCTTCTCTTAGTAATGCAGGTATTGCACCACTATTTGCAGTAAAACCAGAATTGTAATATAATGCATCTTCAGTATGCTTGAACTTTGCAATTGTTTCTTCTAATTTTATATGGAGATCCATGCTTCCTGCTATTGGTCTTACACTTCCTGAACCTGCACCATATTTTCTTATTGCTTCAATTGCAGCTTTTTTTAGTAATCTGTTAGTTGAAAGACCAAGATAATTATTTGAACAAAGCATCACAACATCTCTACCTGCTATTTTGGATTTTGCAGATGATGGTCCTTCTAATGTTTTTGGATTCCAAAGTAAATTTTTTTGTTCCAAGACTTCTAATTCTGCTCTTAAATCATTTTGAAGTTGTTCGTTCATAGAAAACACCGAGAGGAACTCTTAGATAAAATATTAAAAGCTACACCCAATTCTATATATTCTGTCCCAAATTCGTTTATAGTCGAATTTTCATGCGTCAGTTTGCATGATTTTAAATGCTTTTTGTGCTATCTCTTAACAACCGAGGCGAAACTATGAAAATTTTAGTAACCGGAGCTGCAGGACAGATCGGGTCTGAGCTCTTGCCAACACTTAGTAAAAAATATGGTGAGGATAATGTCATTTCGCTTGATCTAAGACCATTAGATAGCAAACATCATGAAGTTGGAGATGCTACTGATAAATCATTTTTAGAATCTATTATCAAAAAATACAGCATAACAGAGATCTACCACCTAGTTGGTATATTATCTGCAAAAGGCGAACAAAACCCAGATCTTGCCTACAATGTAAATATGAATTCACTAAAAAACATTTTAGATATTGCAAAAGAATTGAAGATGAAAATATTCTGGCCAAGTTCTATTGCTGCATTTGGACCCACCACTCCAAAGGATAATACTCCTCAAAGGACAGTGCTTGAACCTGGTACTATGTATGGTATCACAAAAGTTGCAGGCGAACTTTTAGCAAGTTATTATTTTCACAAATATGGAGTTGATGTAAGAAGCCTTCGTTATCCCGGAGTAATTGGGTGGAAAGCACCACCTGGGGGCGGAACAACTGATTATGCGGTGAATATTTTCCACGAAGCATTAAAAGAAAAGAAATTTTCTTGTTTTTTAAAACCAGGAACCTACTTGCCAATGATGCATATAGAAGATGCTGTGCGTGCTACCATTGAACTTATGGGAGCAGATGGTTCTAAACTTTCTGTTAGGACAAGTTATAATATTTCTGCAATAAGCTTTTCTCCTGATGAGGTTGCTGCAGAGATCAAAAAACACATTCCAGAATTTGAAATTACCTATGCTCCTGATTTCAGACAACAAATAGCAGAATCATGGCCAAATTCAATTGATGATTCTTCAGCAAGAAAAGATTGGAACTGGAAGCATCATTATGATCTTCCGAAATTAGTTGAAAACATGATAACTAATTTGAAAGGTCATAGGTAGTTTGTGTTGTTCTTCCACCTTTTTTCTCAATTCCATCATACCAGAAATCATATCTTATTGTTATGTGTAATTTTCCGCCAGCTAATGAATTGGAAGAAACCTCATAACAAAGATTCATGGTTTTCTGAGCTCCAGGTGCCAACTGTTCACCAACAAGTCCTCTATAACAATTGGAGTTTATTGGCATGACTCTATTTAGTTGGGTACCATTTGCCAATACGATGCTTGCACTTGAAAGAAAGACATTCGTATTCTGTTCACCAGTATTCATAACATCTAATGGAATAGTTGTCATCTGACCGTTATCTGTCATAGTACTCAAACTCATCTGTATCTTATCATTTTGATTAAAAACTCCACAACATCCAAAAAGTAATACTCCCAGAATAAGAATTGCGAATTTTTTGAGTAACATAATCATTATCTTTCAGGAAAATTTATATCTTTGTCTGATTTATGCTTTTCTTATCATATTCTCGTATTTTGAGTCTTTTCTTTTCAAAAGAACAATGTGAGATTGCTGGTCTTCATCAATTATTTCATATTTAGCTAAATGTTCAATAAGTTTTTCACTCCAAGCACGCACATACTCTGGATATGCCATAAAAGGGACTCCCAGTCGTTTTCTTGAAAAACCAAGTGCCATGTAGGATTTTACTTCAACAAAATCAACCTTTGATTTTTCAATTAATTCAGCATATTCTGGGAGGTTTTTATCCTCGTCATTAAGGGTTTTTATTAATGTAAGTCTAATTACTCTTCTACAAGGTAATTTTGAAACCAGTTTAAGTGTTTTGTTTAATCTTTCCCATCCATCTTTGTAGACACTCCTATTTATTTCTTTGAATTTTTTTTCATTAGATGCTGCCAATGAAATGTATAATTGGGTTGGAAGTGCGTTTTTCTTTTTTAATTCTAATATTCTGTCAGGTTCTTGTCCATTTGTTACTATGAAAATACTTTTCACTTCTTTATTTTCTCTTAGTTGTTTTACCATCTCTGCTAGTTTTGGATAGATTGTTGGTTCCCCGCTTAATGAAATTGCCCAATGGGATGGAAATCTTTTGAACCCTTCATCAAATTTCTGTCTATCTGCTCCATCTGCTCCTCCAATACCAGATAATAATCGTTTTCTTTGTTTTACTGTCTCAGCTATAATTAGGTCTGGCTCATCAACTTCAGTTTCACTAAATTTTGTTTTCTTCATCCATTCCATTGGTCTCCAGCAGAATGTGCATGCTTCATTACACCAGGCTAATACAGGAGACATTTGTGCACATCTATGACAGTCAATTCCATAGAATTTTACTTTATAGCATCCCCTATGGCCTTTTATTGATTTTTTATTCCATAAACAGATTTGAACTCCGCTGTGGTTGCCAACTATACCATAGTTTTTTTCATATTTCTTTCTAACAGCTTCGTTAAATGTAATTTTACCTTTAGAATAATTATCTTCTATTCTTTTTTCTTTCATCGTTTCCCTTTGTATAAATGAATTGCTTTGTCTAATCCATCTTCTGCAGCTTCAGCTAAAGATTCTGACATAGTGGGATGAGTATGTATTGTTATGGCCAAATCCTCTAAGGTTGCACCCATTTCAATTGCAAGTGCAGCCTCAGCTATTATCCCTTCAGCACCAACTCCAATCACATGAACTCCCTGTACAATTTTGTTTGTGTCTGCTACAATTTTTACAAAGCCTTCTGTTTTACCAATTGCCTTTGCTCTGCCTGATGATGTTAATGGCATTTTTCCTATTTTTGGATTTTCAACTTCATTTTCTTTCAATCCAACTGTTGCTATCTCTGGTTCAGAAAAAACTACAGATGGGATTACAATATTATCATAAGCACTTTTTAGGCCTGCAATGACTTCTGCAGCAACTTTTCCTTGCCTAAATGCTTTGTGTGCTAATTGCGGTCCAGTAACAACATCCCCAATTGCAAATATTTTTTCATCTGTTGTTTTCATTTTATTATCAACAATGATAAGATTATTTCCAACCTTTACTTTTGTTTTATCTAGTCTTAATTCACTATAATCTGGGACTCTCCCCACTGTAATAAGAAGTTTGTCAAACTCTATCTGTTTTTCTTCTTTCAGAGTTTTTACTAGTGCCACATTTCCTTCAACCTTTTCTATATTGCTTTCAAAAATAATTTCACAACCAATCTCTTTCATTTTTTTAGTTAGAACATCACTTATTTCATGATCCATATTTTTCAGAAGTCTTGTTCCTCTGTAAACAACAGTTACTTTAGAACCTAATTTTGCAAATAAACATGCCATTTCAACTGCAATGTACCCTCCACCAACTACAATTAGGTTTTTTGGCAATTCTTTCAATGAAAAAATATCATCAGAATTTAGTATTTTTTTATGATCAACTTTCAAATTAGGTAATTCCTTTGTTTTTGTTCCAGTTGCAATTATAGCATTTTTGAATTCAATTTCCCTTAAACCTGATTCTGTTTGAACTGAAAGCTTATCTGATGATTCAAAAAATGCATTCCCCTTTATTATTTCAATTCCGTTGAGCTTACAGAGTTTTTCTATTCCTTCTCTTAATCTAGCTACTTTTTCATCTTTCCAATTTTGCATTTTTTCAAAGTTTAGAGTTAGGTTACTTATAATGCCCATTAGTTCAGCTTTTTCTGCCTCATACTTTACATTTGAAGCATGTATCAATGCTTTTGATGGGATGCACCCAACATTTGTACAGCAGCCACCAACCTTATTTTTTTCAATTAGTACAACTTCAAGTCCAAGCTGGGCTGCCCTTATGGCTGCCGTATACCCACCTGGACCTGCACCAATAACTGCGAGATCCACGCGTGTTGTTAATTCTCCCATAACCATTTTTGTTCACCTGCACTTTTTTGGAAAAAAAGCGCCCAAAAAACTTTTGTTTAACTTGAAGTATTGAGTCCTTTTCATATCATATCTACTAACATCAGATCAGGATCTTCAAGATGCTTCATAACTTCATTCATAAACTCTGTTGCTTTTGCCCCATCATTTACCCTATGATCAAAACATAATGAAATCCCCATAACTTTTCTTGCTTTTATCTTTTCTTTTATCACTAATGGCATGTCTTTTATTCTATGAACTCCCATGATTGCAACTTCAGGCGGATTGATTATTGGTGTTGAATACATGCCACCAACACTACCAACATTTGTTATGGTAAAAGTTCCACCTTTTATTTCTTCTAATTTTATTTTTCTTTCTCTTGCAGCTACTGCCAAATGCTCTATCTCTTGTGCAATTTCCACTATTGATTTTTTGTCTATATTCTTGATTACTGGAACCATTAGTCCATCTGGAGTTTCAACTGCAATTCCAATGTTAAGTTGCTTTTTTACTATTATTTTTTCATTATCAAAATGTGCATTGAACTCAGGAAATTTGTGGAGTGCTATCCCACATGCCTTTACAATAAAAGGCAAATAGGTTAATTTTACTCCTCTTGCTTCAATTACTTTTTTTTCTTTTTCCCTTAATTCAGTTAATTTTGTTACATCAACATAGTCCATTCCACATGCATGTGGTATGTGTGTTTTTGAATAAAGCATTCTTTCAGATATGACTTTTCTCATATGACTTAATTCGATTATTATATCTCCTTCTTCAGTTTTTAGTTCTGGAGTTTTTTCAATTACTTTTGGTACACTGGTTGGTCCATTTCTTACATCATCTTCGGTTATTCTTCCTGCTGTTCCTGTTCCATGTATTTCGCTAAGATTGACTCCAAGTTCTCTTGCTAGTTTTCTTACTGATGGAGTTGCCAGAGCATGTTCAGCATGTGTTTCTGTAATTGGTTGGGTTTCAGTTCTAATTATCTCTTCTTTAAGCTCGATCTTCTCTCCTTGTTCCCCAACAACTACTAAAACCTGACCAACTTTTATTCCATCTCCTTCTTTGAAATTTAATTTTAGTATTGTTCCAGTAAATGGTGATGGTAACTCAACCACTGCTTTGTCAGTTTCGACCTCGGCTAGAATTTGATCTGCTTTAACAGAATCCCCTTCCTTTACTCTCCATTTTACCAATACACCTTCATGTATTCCTTCGCCAACATCAGGAAATCTAAATTCAGATGCCATAATAACAACCTTAAAATTTGACAGTTTCTAAAATTCCTTTTATTATTCTTTTTTTATCAGGAAAATAATAGTCCTCTTGTTTTGGGTATGGTATTTGTATATCCCAACCAGTTACTCTTTTTATTGGTGCTTCTAAACTTAGAAAAGAATTTTCCATAATTCTTGTTGCTATCTCAGCTCCAAAACCCATTGTCTTACTTGCTTCATGGACAATTATCGCTCTTCCTGTTTTTTTCACTGATTTTGTTATTGTTTCCCAATCGCATGGTGCAAGTGTTCTGAGGTCAACATGTTCTACTGAAATTCCTTGTTTTTCAATTTCTTCAACTGCATCTTTGCTAACAAAAGTCATTGCTCCCCATGATATTAATGTTATATCTTTTCCTTCTTTGATTATATTTGCTTTACCGATTTCAATGGAATATTCCTCTTCTGGTACTTCTTCTTTGAATGCTCGGTAAAGTCTTTTTGGTTCGAAAAATAATACTGTGTCTTCATCTTTGAGTGCAGATGCAAGAAGTCCTTTTGCATCATATGGTGATGATGGATAAACTACTTTCAAACCAGGTATGTGTAAGTAGATAGCCTCCAAACTTTCTCCATGGTGTTCTAGTGCCCTTATTCCTCCACTACATGGCAATCGTATTGTCATTGGTACAGTAATCTGCCCTCTAGTTCGATTTCTTAATCTTGCTGCATGTTGGACAATCTGGTGATATGCATTATATTCAAAACCTTGAAATTGGATTTCAGGAACTGGTCTAAGTCCCATTGCAGCCATACCTATTGCAACTCCTATAATTCCTGATTCTGATAGTGGAGTATCAATTACTCTTTCTCTACCAAATTTAGTGTAAAGTCCGTCTGTTACTCTAAAAACTCCCCCATCAACTCCAACATCTTCCCCGAGTACAACTATGTTTTTGTCTCTTTCCATCTCTTGCTTTAAGCACATGTTAATAGCGTCAACCATATTCATTTTCATTGGAAACACTCCCCCATTTGCTCTTGCAAGTCTTTAGTCATTTTTGAATATAAAAATTTGAACATGTCCTTTGGATCCTGTTTGAATGATTCTGCTTTTACAACTGCATCCTCAACTATTTTTACTGCCCAATCACCAACTTCTTTTTCATGTTGTTCATTCCACAATCCTTTTTTGTTCATGTAAAGTTTTAGTCTTTTGATTGGGTCTCTGTCTCTCCAATATGCTAGGTCAGTTTCTGGCCTATACTTTTTTGGATCATCTGCTGTTGTGTGCGCTCCCATTCTGTACGTTATTGCTTCAATTAAAATCGGACCTTTTCCGTTTTTTGCATTTTCAATTGATTCTTTCACTGTTTTGTAAACAGAAACAACATCATTACCATCTATTTGGATTCCTTTGAAACCATAAGCAAGTGCTTTTTGGGCAATAGTTTCTGATTTAGTTTGCCATTTTCTTGGAACTGATATTGCCCATTGATTATTTGATATTAGAAAAACACAAGGTGCATTTAGTACGCCTGCAAAGTTTAATGCATCGTGGAAATCCCCTTCACTTGTTGATCCGTCTCCACCGCATACAACTACTGCTGCTTTTTCACCTTTCATTTTTAGTGCATGCGCAGCACCAACTGCGTGAGTGTACTGTGTTCCTATTGGTATGGCATGCGGAAATGATTTTACATTTTTATCTAATTTTAAACCATCTTCAATTCCCATCCAACCAATGTTTATTGTTTCCAACGGTACTCCTCGTATGTAATAGCCAAAACTTTCTCTATAAGTTGGAAAAAACCAATCATCCTTTTCCATTGCAAGTGTAATTCCAACTGAAATTGCTTCCTGGCCTTCAAGTGGAGGGTAAGTGTACATTCTTCCGGTTCTTTGCAATGCTATACATTTTTTATCCCATATTCTAGCAAGATACATTAATCGATACATTTTGTCTAATAATTCGTTTGATAGTTTAGGATCAAGACTTTCATCACTATTACCTTCTTTATCTATAATTTGTAAGTAGTCGACACTACCTTCAAATACTTTTTGAATAGACATAGTAAACTAACAGAAGTAAATTTAATAAAGGAATTTTTATGTGGCTTGTTTGGTTTTTATAAATAAAAAATGGGACAATTGAATTTTGTTCAATGGTCCAACATTTTATCAGAATAAAATGGGGTCACTGAGAATTTCACTCGCATCGCTCGTGAAAAAATCGCCGAGCGATCGGCGAAGATTTGAATTTCTGAAGCTTTTTTTACTTGGTTTTTGCCAAGCTTTTTCCAAAAAAGCTTGCTCAGATCACCGCCTTTTCCGCCCACCTTTTGGTAAAAGGTGGATCAAAACTTGTTGTTGATTTTCGCTGCGCGAAAATAAGCGTACTCAAAACCGCGTAGCGGTTTTCAACCGTAAGTTTTTGATCCAAACTTTTTTCCAAAAAGTTTGGCCCGAAGGCGATAGTCTACCAGGTTAGCCCATGACCCCATGAACGTAAGTGAATGGGGCATTCAAGAAATAACAGTTTCTTGTACATGACCCCATGCAATATGTTAGGAGGTTAGTTATGCTAACTTATTTAAACTTAGGCAACATTCTAATTTTATGAAATTTACATATCTTGCTTTGGTATTGTTATTGTTGTCAACTGCCTATGCTGTTAATGTTTCGTTATGTCAGAAAATAGACACTCCTGGTGAATATGTTGTTAATGAGTCACTCTCAGGTGTATCTCCATATGTGCCACCACCATTTGATGTGGATGTTTGTATATGGATTAATGTATCTAATGTTGATTTCGATTGCAATGGTTCTACTATGACTGGTCCGGATGATTATATTGCAGTTGTTATTTATAGTCAATCGGAACAACTATCTAATGTTACAATTAGAAATTGTGATATTTCTGATTATGATTATGCATCTCATTCATATAATTCAACTGTCACTTATATCAATAATAATGTGAGTAGTGTTATTTCGGGTGGATTCTATTCAGAATATTCCAACTCAACATATATTGATAATCGTGTTAATGACGCAGTAGGGTATGGTTTTTACTCTGACACCTCTGAGGTTACTTACTTAGATAATAGTGTTAACGATACTGGGATAACCGGTTTTTATCTTCTAGCTTCAAATTCAACATTTACTGGAAACAATGCGAGTTACTGTGGAAATCATGGATTCTATACCTATGGTTATACCTCAACATTTTTCAACAACACTGCAAAAAATAATGCTGAATACGGTTTCTATCTTCAAAATTCAACTACTACTGCCATAAATAATACTGCGCATGATAATGACAATTCTGGTTTTAGGTCTGAAGATTCTATTTCACTCTTTAGCTATAATGACGCATATTCTAATGATATAGGTTTTATTACTGTATATTCTAATTCTACTTTCATAAACAACACTGCTTTTAACAATATTAATGGTTTTGATTCTCGTTATTCTAATTCTACTTTCATAAACAACACTGCTTTTAACAATTCTAATTTTGGGTTTAATCCGTCTGGTTTCTATTCTATAGGATCAAATGATTCGTTTACGAATAACTTTGCTTATGATAACTCTGGCTATGGTTTCAGATTAGTTGACTCCAATTCTATATATTTACTAACAGACAATTTCGCTAATGGTTCTGAATATGGTTTCGTAATAACAAATTCAAATGCAACATTTACAAATAATAATGCCAATAATAATGATTATGGTTTCTTTATCTCTACTTCCTCGAATGCAACATTAACAGATTGTGTTGCATATGCCAATAACATTAATGGAATGCGGATTTACAATCCATTTTACACAACTATAACCAATTCTTGGTTCTATTACAACAATCTATCATTCGGTGCAACTACATCTGGAGCAACTTGGCCACTTGAAATAATCAATAGTAAGTTTGGTTATTCCAGTGTGAATATTTCCATAAATGACGATTTTAATTCTTCATATTATATAAACGAAACTACTTCACCAGGATCTCCACCTACGGGATATTCATCATTTAGAAATAAATACATCGCATTGTATGACTTGGATCTTGGCAATTCTGTACTAGATCTTCTTCAATTCCATTGGTCAGATTCAGAAACAAATGGTTATAATGAATCTTCAATGACTTTATTTGCATGGAATGGCACCAGTTGGATTCTTGTTCCTGATCAATCACTTGATACTGCTTCAAACACACTTAATGTGACTAATTTCACTTCCATCAATGATCCAAATGTTCTTGGTCTATTTGCTAATACAACATCATCTGGTGGAAACAACAATGGTGGCCAATCAGATCCAGAACTTTCTATTGAATTTGAAACTGATTGTTTCAATCATACAATAATTGTAACAAGCGGTAATGATCCAGTAGAAAATGCTAAAGTTGTAGTCAATGGAGATACAATAGGTTATACGGATGAAAACGGTGAAATAGAATTTGAAGGATGCACTGATTCAGTAATAATCCGTGCAACTAAAAGCGGTTATGATTCAGCATTATATAAGGAAGATTTAGACTGTGATTGCAGCCAAGGAGGCCAAGAACCTGAATGCACTACTGACCAGAACTGTGCATATAATCAAGAGTGTACAGACAATGTCTGTGAAGACATTGATTGTTCCTGCGGAACAATCCAAGATCATGAATGTGTTTCCTATGAATGCTGTTCAGATTCAGAATGTTCTACAGGCTATTCATGTGTGTCAAATAACTGTGAACAAACTCCAGAAGATGAATGTTCAACTGATGCAGACTGTGCTGAAACACAATACTGCTCAAACGGAAGCTGTCTTGATGTAACAGGAACATGTGGTTATGTTGCAAACCATGCATTCGTAGCATATGAATGCGGAACTGATGCAAACTGCCCAACCTGTCCAAATGGTCTTTGCATCAACAATGAATGTGTTGCAAATGATCTTACTTGTGAAGATGGTTTAGTTGGAAGCACAGCAAATTGTGCAGCAACAGAAGATAATGCTCCTTGTGCAAACTGTGAATATGAAGTAACAACTCCAGATGGTCAAACTCTAACAGGAACAACAGATGAAAATGGTAACTTTAATCTACCATTAAACCTTGTTGGTACCTACACAGTTTCACTCATTAAAGGTGGAGTTGAAGTATCTTCAACTGAAGTAACCTCAAGTCAAACTACAGTTGTTGACGATGATAATCCACCAGTTGTTGGTTCTGATCCAATGCAGTTTATTTTCTTAGCAGTGATTTTGTTGCTAATAGCTGCAATAGTGATATACTGGTATAGTACAAGGGGAAAGAGTAAGTACAAGTAATTTTTTGTCATTGATGGGGCGATAGCCCCATATCTCTATAGTTTTATTTTTTTATTTAATTTTTTAAATTTCTTCAACCACATTACTCTCTCTAATTTAAGTTCAGCATTCAGTTTTTCATATTCTTCTTTTGTATAATACTTTTTCCAATCAAATTTCGCTAAATCAATCCCGTTTGCTTTTTCTGGCACTAAATATCCCCAAAATTCATCTTTCTTCCATTTTATGCATCCTCTAGCAACATCAACAATAAGGGCAGATGAATCATGGACTGTTATGTTCACACCTTTCTTTCGTCCCCCCCCAAAATGCCCTGTATTAAGCAAATAACACTCAATTTTGCCTTTTTTTATCATTTTATGAAATCTATTACCTTCCTCATGTTCAGGACCAACAATGAATGGATTTGTGCCAACGACCCTAACTGACTTTCCAGCATGTTCAGGATCGCCAGCAGAAGTTTCAATTGATTCTCCAAGCATAAAAAACGCAGCAGCTTGCTCTGAATTGAGTTTAGCTATTGGTGGGACAATGGTATTCCTTCTTGTAATAAAAATGATAATATTCACTTTTTTCAGATCAATAGACTCATCCCAATAGTGCCCAAGTTCTTTTCTAATTACAACTGCGCGACCATTTGAAGTAATTGAAGAATCATGAAACTTAATTTTTCCTTTAGTTACTTTCACATTCTCTAGAATCGCTCTTTTACTTGTAACTGCTTTGTAAAGCAGTGGTTCTGTTTTTCTATCTAAATTCTCTGTTTTCATATAAAAATTATCTTCTGTACCAGTACATGATCCATCTTGCCAAAGAAAAACAACATCATCCTGTCTTATTACTACTTTTTCACCTTTTTTCTCATTCAACCAGTGGTGGTGACAAGTTAGAGTTGTTTTTCCAGTTGCACTAAGTCCAAATAATAAAATGCCTCTCTCGATTAGTCTATTTTTCTTATTCCGAACAAATATATCCTTACATCCAGCATGCAGTCCCAATCCGCCATGCTTCTTTGCATAATACATACCCAAGCGTAAACCCGCTTTTTTCATTTCTCCAGAATAATCAGATCCCAAAGCTATTGTTATGTAAGATTTAGGATAAACAAGAATTTTCCTTTCAGGCCATTCAGGTACAAACAAAACCTGTATATTTGGTTTTCTTTTTTTAGGTGGAAATAACATCTCATGCCACATATGGATGACTCTTGCATATTTTTTTGTTATAAAAGACCTGCATGCAAGTTTGTGTTTTGGGTCTAAACACATTGTTCTATCAACCTGAACCAATTCCTTTCCTTTCAAATACTTTACAACTTTTTCTAAAGTTTTTTGTTGTTCTTTTGTTGGTTTATCATAAATAATCTCAGTGAATTTTGCACTTCTACTTCTTACTTTTGTTATGTATGATGGACTGCCAAATTCTGTTATTCTCTCGTCTCTTTTTGCTAATCTTCTCAATTCTTTAGAACTAGGGTTATCAATTACTTTGGCATTTGAAACTATTTCTTTGAGTGCACGTTCAATTAACATACTTCACATTCTACCTGCTTAATTATAAATTTTCTTCACATAGCAATTTTATGCATATCAATCCTGGTGCAATTCTGTTTGTACTATTTAGCATGGCATTTTTTCTCGTCGGAATCTACATGGTGTTCAGTGAAGTTTTAATTCAAAAAACATGGCAACAAATTCATGCTAATGTTGAATCATCCTATGTAGAATCAGATTATGATCCTGATGGTTCATATTATTGGCCAGTTATTGAATATTCCTATCGTTATAATGGCAAAAATTATGAAGGTAGTTGTTGCCAGAATAGCTTTTTTGATAATGACGAAGCAGAAGAATTTGTCACTAATACTATTGGTAACGAAAGAATCGAGATATATATCAATCCAAATAACCCATCTGAATCAAGACTAAAAGATGATCTACACCCATTTAATATTGCAAATATGGTTGTTTTGGCAATAGGTGCATTATTAACTATTTCGAGTCTTGTACATCTCTATGGCCAATCTGAATTCTAATCAACAAAGTCAAGCCATTTGAGGTATTTTTCATCCCTTCCTTTTACTATGTCGAAAAATTTGTTTCTTATTTTACACGTAATTTTTCCAGGGTGTTTTCCATTTCCAAGTGGTCTTCTATCAACATTAAGCACTGGGGTTATTTCTGCTGCAGTTCCACATAAAAACAATTCATCTGCAGTGTAAAGTTCATCTCTTAAAATTGATCGTTCTTTTACATTGATTCCTAATCCTCTTGCAATTTTTATCACTGTGTTTCTTGTTACACCTGCCAGTACACCATCATGAAGTGGTGGGGTCAACAATTCATCATCCCTATAAATGAATAAATTCTCACCAGTTCCTTCAGATACATGGCCATCTTGTGAAAGCATAATCGCTTCATCATATCCTGCATTAATTGCATCAACTTTAGCAAGAGCAGAATTCAGGTAATTTGCACTTGCTTTTACATGTGGGGAAAGTATGTTTGAACTTACTCTTCTCCAACTTGAAATAGTACATCCAATGCCCCTTTCTGCTTTTTTACCAAAATATTTTGAAAAATCAACTGGTATTATTGCTAATGAGAATGGCTTATCCAACATATTTATACCAATTGAAGAATAGCCAATATAAGAAATGGGTCGTATGTAACAATTTTTTACTTTATTTTTCTTTACTAATTCTTTTGTTATTTTGCAAAGATAATCTAGTTTATAATTAATCTTGAATTGGTAGGCCTTTGCCCCTTTGAAAAATCTCTTATAGTGATCTGTCATTCTAAAAATTGCAGGGCCGTCTGCTGTTTCATAACATCGCATCCCTTCAAATATGGCAGTTCCATAGTGGAGTCCATGGGTTAAAATGTGAATGTTGGCATCTTTCCAATTTACGAATTTTCCATTCATCCATATTTTGCTGAGTGGTTTCATGCATTTGCTAATCTCTCATTATTTTTAATTATTGTGGATCAATCTTTATTTATGAAACCAATTGTTTACTCTACAACAGAATGTCCATGGTGTGTTAAAGTTAAGGAGTTTTTCAAAGAAAATAATGTTGAATATGAGGAGAGAAACGCTCAGGAAAATCCTAAATACGCAGAAGAACTATTTCAGAAAAGCGGTGGTTATGCAGTTCCAGTTACTGATGTTGGTGGAACAATAATAATTGGGTTTAATGTAAACAAATTGAAAGAAGCACTAAAACTTTAACGATCATAATAGAAGTATTCTCCAGCTGCTCTTTGTTCACTATCAAGTTGGCTGTTTGGTTTGTTTATTCTTGGTCTTCCACTATCTTTGTCTCTTCTCATTGTTATTCCAGTAACTTTCAGGAAACTATTCATCCCATCTTTTTTGCTGAATGGTTTTGATGCATGGCCATTTATTGAGCTTTTACCATCAAACACAATCAATCTATTTGCAATTGCATCAACAAAAACTATGTCGTGGTCAACAACAAATGCACTTTTTTCATTTTCACTAATTACTTTTCTAAGTAATCCTGCAAATTCAAACCGTTGTTCAATATCCAAGAATGCACTTGGCTCGTCAAAAAGATAAATATCTGCTTTCTGACTTAATGCAAGTGAAAGTGCGACTCTTTGGAGTTCTCCACCGGATAGTTCTGTTAGTTTTTTCTCAAACAACATCCCAACGTTTAATCTTCTCTTACAGTCCTCCAAAACTGATAGATCAAGGCTTTTTCCTACAAATAATTCATTAACATAAATATCTTCTGCTGTTATGTACTGAGGTTTATACGAAACTTTAAGTGAAATTTTTTCTCCTTTATCTGCTTTTTCAAGTCCAACTAACATTTTTACAAAAAGTGATTTTCCAAGTGCATTTTTTCCAACCAGTCCCAATATCTCTCCTTTTCTAATTTCTCCAGACTCACTTGAAAAGTCAAAACCAGTGAACTTTTTCTTTAAACCTTCGTATTTGAGTAATGTCGGGGTTCTTACTTCACCTTCACTATGTCTACTAAACTCAATTTCATGATTTCTAAATCTAACATTTTCATCTTTCAAATATCCTGCAATATATTCGTTTATGCCAGTTCTTACATTTTTAACTCCTGAAACAACACCGTAAACATTTTCATCCCCATAAATCACATAAACATAACTACTAACATAATCAAGAATAGTCAGGTCATGTTCAGCCATCATAACTCTTTTTTTCTCTGATAACTCTTTGATGATAACTCCGACTCTTAATCTCTCCTCAATATCCAGAAAATTAGTTACTTCATCAAAATAATAAACATCTGCATCCTTCATACATGCAACTGCAATTGATACTTTCTGTAATTCTCCCCCTGAAAGTTGCCCAATTTCTCTGTTCAAAATATCATGTATTTTGAATTTTTCAACAATTTTATCTATCTCTTTTTTATTTACTGTCCCTAATAATTCCAATACTGTTCCTTTGAAGGCACCTCTTACTCTGTCAATATGCTGTGGTTTTACACTAACCTTAATCTTATCTTTTGTTGTTATGAAATATCTTCTCATTTCTAATGATAGTTTTTCTAGTATTTCTCCTTCAATAAATTCTTTATCAAACACTGCAAAATTCGGTGAGATTTGCCTGGTCAAAAGTTTTATCGCACTTGTTTTTCCAATACCATTCTTTCCTATTATTGAAACTGCTCCACCAAGTGGTAGCGGTAAACCATAGAGTCTGAATGTGTTTATCCCATACTGGTATATTGGTTCTGAAAGCTCCTGTGCAAGGTTTACAATTGCAATGCAGTCTACAGGGCATTTTTTTACACAAAGACCACATCCAATACATATGGATTCAGCTATTGTTGGGAAGTCTGTTTCTTTTTCTACTACTATACATTCATCCCCCATTCTATTAGGGGGGCATACCTTCGTGCATACGTAGCCACATTTCTTCCTTGTGCATATGTCTCTGTCTATTACTGCTACTCTAGTTACCATAATGCTCCTCATATATTTTCTGTATACTTATATTTTCCATCACTTTTCTTATCAACACACAGACTCATACTAACACTGTGTGGGTCCAAGAATGTATTTTAGATCATATTTATGTTATTACTTTTATGGCTAGAAATTATAAAGTTTCTTTGCTTAGAATAATTAGCGGAATATATGTATTTGGGTGAATTTATGTCTAAATCCGTAATAGTTTATGTGGCAGATTGGTGCCCCTGGTGCCATAGGGTTACTGATTTTCTTAAAAAACACAAAATAAAATTCAAGGAATGCGACGTGGATGATGAAAAATATGCAGAAGAATGCATGAAAAAAAGCGGTCAAACAAGCATTCCAGTAATTGATATTGATGGTAAAATTCTTGTTGGGTTTGATGAATCAAAAATAAAGGAATTTCTAAAACTCAAATAATTAGTATTTCTTTGATTTTTTGTGCTGATGGCTAGGTTTTCTAGTGTAAGTTCTTCTTCTTGTGGTTGGCACATCTGAACTTCTTTTGTATGGGTCATGTCCCTGTCTCATCCATGCAAAATCAGGATGGCTCTCATCCATTCTTTCATCTAATGTTTGTTTTCTTTTTACAAAATTAATTGCTTTGCCTTCCTGTCCCATCCTTCCAGTTCTACCTATTCTGTGTAGGTGAACTTCTTCATTTTGTGCTTTATCATAATTAACAATCAATCCAAGATTGTCAATATGCAGTCCACGTGCAGCAACATTTGTGGCAACCAAAACATCTATTCTACCTTCTTTGAAGTCCTGTATTGTTTTGTTTCTCCTTGATTGGGACATATCTCCTTGCAATGCTCCTGATTTTATTCCCCTTCTCCAAAGTCTTTCCTGGAGTTTCGCAGTGCCCATTTTCGTTTCTCTAAAAATCAGTGTTTTCACTCCCTTATGTGAGCTTAATATGTCAATTAGTTTTGAGAACTTATCAATATCAGTTATCTCAACATGTTCTTCCTTTATTGTGTCTGCAGCTTTTATCTCGCCAATCTCTATGATTTTTGGTTTTTTGACATATTTTGCTGCGATACGCATAATGCTATCATCTAATGTTGCTGATAATAGCATACTAAGTCTTTGTTGAGGTAATTGATCCAGAATTTCAGTAACTTCGTCTAAAAATCCCATATCAAGCATTTGGTCTGCTTCATCAAGAACAATAATATCAAATTCATTTATTCTAACTACCCCGCGTCTGTTCAAATCTAAAAGTCTTCCTGGTGTTGCTATTAATATGTCTGTTCCTGTTCTTAACTGCCTAATCTGTGTTTCTATGCTTTGTCCACCATAAACAACATGTATGTGTATTTTGTGTGTTTGCCCTATACTTTGCAGTTCTTTGCATACCTGCACTGCAAGTTCTCGGGTTGGTGTAAGTATCAATGCTTTTTTTGATTGTTTACTATCTATCCTTTCAATTATTCCAATTCCAAATGCAGCTGTTTTCCCAGTTCCAGTCTGACTTCTTACCACAAGATTATGTCCTGCAATTATTTCTGGTATTGCTTTTTGTTGCACTTCTGTTGGTTCTTTGTAATCTATTTTATCTAATGCTAATAAGGTTTTTTCACTCAAACCTAGAATTCTAAAGTCCATCTTTTTATCTCCTTGATTTTTCTTTTGCCAGTTTTCTTATCCAAACCCTGGTTGTTCCACAAATAGGATACTCTTTATCAATATTTGATATTGATTTTATCTTTGGAAGTTTTTTTAACTTCTTCTTTTTCATACTAATAAAAATAAATAAAGAAATAAAATCATTGTGGTAGGGCTGGTGGACCACTATTTGATGTTATTTCCTGTTCTTCACCAGGTAGTGGGGGTGGAAGATCACTATCATACGGAGCCACACTTATTGTATTGTTAGTTGCGTTCCTCTTCTGCACATCCCATTCTGGTAAAATACATCCAAAAAATAAAAATAAAAAAATTAAACCTGCTATAATTAATTTCATAGACACACCTTAGCTTGGTAATGAAGGTGGCATTGATGATGCACCTAGTGTACACGCATCTGCTACCTTAACAAAGTATCCTTCGCCAGGTCTTATAGCTGTTGCTTTTTCCCATTGCCATGCTGTGGTATTGAATTTCCATGGGCCACTTACCACATTACAATCGCCTACAAAATCACTCCAGCTAGTGGATGTATAGGCTCCACCAAACCCAACCCAACCTGCGGATACTGCCCATCCATTTGTGTATTCCATTTTAGATGAACCAGTAAATGTTATTTTGCATGGTTCTGTTGTTTTTACCCACATTGCATTTGGCACTGGAACAACATCACCAACATCAACTCCATATCCGCTTGTTACGTATGACCTGTAAGCTTGGTCATGTACATACACTTGAGATATGTCACAAGTTGTAGCAGTAACAACAGCTTCAGACCTTGAACTGCTACTTCCCATCACTGGCGATGATATCAGGTTCCATCCTGTTTGCAATGTAATCGAGTATGTATAATTATATTCTTCTGGTAAGGTTGGTATCCCAGCATCTTCATCTTGGTATGGTGTGCTTAATGAACTTGCACATGATGCTTCACCATTGCTTTCCATGATAGTTGTACTATCTAAGAAATTTATCTGGCATAATGCATTAGTGTTGCCAAAATGTTTGTATGGTGGTGAACTAAAAGTCCAGCTTGTTGCGGCATTGGCATTTGTTTGATATTTAAATCCAACAAAATCAACTATTTCACCATATTCAACAGTGAATGAAGCCCCATTGTCTTCAGTTGCTTGTTTTGTTTCTAGCAGTGTACCTTTGTATTGTCCATTGACAACTGCAACTGAGTACATATTCACCCAACCATCAATATTTGTGGTTAATGAATAATCTTCACTATCTGGGTAGTTGTTTACAGCAACCTCAAATGTTACTGGTAATGTATCTATTTGCCAATTTGGAGTCATTCCATCAGCTATACAAGCCCCATTAGAACATCCATAACCTGATGGACAAGTTTCATAACTCACATCCCATTGATCACCATTACAAGTTATTTCAGCTACAGTGCTCAAATCTTTACAATAATCGCTTGCAGAAGCAAACAAAGTGCCGTTACTGTAATAGATATAATTTGTTCCTGCATTGTATCTATCTTTTCCTTGATCTGTCTCTTTACAATATTTGGATATTGTTTCTGTTTCTTCTATACATGCACCATCTGAACATTCATATCCAGAAGGACACAATACAGTTGTTGTATATCCAACATCTCCACTGCACCATGTTTCTATTAGGTAGTCTCCGCTACAATAATCAGTTGCGGTTACTCCATTTACAGTGCGTGTACCTTTTGTATAGATATTGTATGCACCATTTGTTTCATCGGTGCTTGTACAATCATATTCCGAATCTTCTCCACTATTTTCTTCTTCAATATCTACATTATACAAAATTTCTACACAATCAGAATCCAGACTATATAGTGTAATTGTGATATTGACATCGTTACCAGTGTAGATATGAGTTGTTCCATCTATGTTCAAAGTAGGATCCCAAACTGAAGGTGAGAAACTTAATTCTGCCTTGTCGATTGGTGTGGCTGGTTTAATTATGTTGTCCAAAGTTACTGTATACCCATTGTCAGTTAAACTTTCATCAATGCATAATTCTTTTCCACCATGTGTTGGTCCATTATTTTCACTATCATATAATTTGTAGAGTATCAATAATGGTGTTGAGCTGTAAGAACATTCACTTGTAGAAACTTTACAAAGTGCGTAGATACTGCCATTTTTACTAATGGTGAAAGTAGGTACGCCCTTCCCTTCAAGCTCCTGTAGGAAACCATATTTTCCACCGAGTGCACCTGTTGCTGCAGTGGTTATATAGAACGATTCATCTAGTTCTGGGTATACTATTGCTCCTGCAGTAGTGGTTGTATCAGAATCTAGAATAACACCTGTTGATGGGTCTTTCATATAAACATCAACATTTGAAACAGAAGGGGTGCCATACCCTGCTGGTCCATTGTTGACTGCAATAACAGTCAAAGGTGCTGTTTCAGCAAATGCCAATCCTAAAATCAGCATCATGATCATCAAATTCATTATTTTCATTTTTTCACCAGCAATATTCCTGTTTTCTTTCTTTAAAAATAAACTGTTCGAAAGCTTTAGCTAAACCTTTCGATAGTATTTAAAATATCCTTTTCTATTCGTAACACATGCGCTTATTAGTGCTTTTTATGCTGTGTCTTACTTTACTACATTCTACCACTATTTCTGGTAAAATCTATGATGCAGATAACATGAAACCGCTTAATAATACCATAATTACAGTTGAAAATTCTGATAATAATGTTGTGTTACAACAGGTTTGCGATAGTCCCTATAATGTAGAAATTGAAACTGGGAATTACACTTTCAGAGCATACTATTTTGATAATGGTTCCTTGAAGTATTATTCAGATTACAACATCCAAGTGAATCAGAATAATATGCAACTTGACCTCATACTTATGCCATATGAACTTCTATCTTTATCTCCTGGTTTTAATCCACCACCAGCAGTTAATCCTTCAAATACTGTGAACAATTCAAATCCAAACGATCAAACTATTGTTGATTATTCTCTCTACATCATTGTTCTTGCTATTGTTATTGTATTTACATTGGCATGGTTCTTCTTACGTAAAACTCCAGTTACTTCTCTTGAACCAGAATTAGATGATGATTGTATTAAAGTTTTGAAAATACTTGGAGAAAATGAGGGTAGAATGGTGCAAAAAGAACTTAGAGAGATACTTAAGTTTTCAGAGACCAAAATGAGCATTATAATAACTGAATTAGAAGTATCCGGATATATCAAGAAAATTAAAAAAGGTAGAGGCAATGTTCTTAAGCTGGTGAAACAATGCTAAAACAAAATAAGAAACTAAAAACAACCCAAAGTTCATTTGGTAGTTTTTTTGCTAGGTTTCCATTATCACCAAACCAATGGACATTATTATCCCTAATCATTGCGTTGATAGCTGGTTTTGCAATTGCCTTTCTACATGATCTTATTGCCGGTCTTATGCTCTTTGTTTTGGCTGCGGGGGTTGATGCAATTGATGGTGCAGTTGCACGTGCCAAAAAACAAGTTAGTAAAATTGGTGGTTTTTTAGATGGCGTAATAGACAGATTTGTTGAAGCAATTTTTCTTTTTTCATTTATGTTCTATCAACTACCAACTATCTATGTGGATACAAAAATTTGGCTTTCTGCTGTTATTTTTCTTGGTGCATGTATGCCATCATTTATTCGGGCATATGCTGATCATAAAGGAGTTTTGTCAACAGAGAAGGCATTGAAATTAGGAGGAATTTGTGAAAGAATCGAACGTTTGATGATCTTAATTATCGGGCTTGTTGTTGGTATCTTTTACAATATGGATTTCTTTATCTATTCACTTATCCTAGTTGTTGCTCTGTCGCTAATAACAATCATCCAACGAATTGTTAGTGTTGTTAACCAAAAGTAAATGCATAAACTCTTACTTTTTTATTGAAAATTAGTTCCAGTTCCCTCTCTGCATATTTTTTATTTTTGAAAATATTATACATATTTGCTGTGTCATTTTTTATTTTCTTAATTCTCTTCTTATTTACAAATATGTCTAAGGTGGCTTTCTTTTCTAGTGGAACAACTACGATGTTGACTTCTCTTGCATTAAATACATAACTAATTTTTCCTGGTGTTTTTTCAAGTTCTAAGTAATCTTTTTCCTGTATCCATTGTCCATGTGGGTATATTACCCCAGGTTCTTTTTCAGATGGTTCAATATATATGTTACATCCATCCTCTCCACAAACCAACCCAGATCCAAGACCAGTATTTCTTTCATATCCTACATATGTTTCAGGGGTTTGATCAAACATATATCCTGCATATTTTTCTTTTTTTATTTTTGTTTTGATTCCCAGTGCTTCTTGGATTCGTTGCTCTATTTTTTCATAATCTCCTTCGCCAAAATGCACATAATCAACATAACCCTCTTTAGTTATCAAAAATTTAGCTGGCCAATAATGATTGTCAAATGAATTCCACGTTTCTCTATCATTATCGAGAGCAATTGGGTATTTTATCTTAAGAGCATCAACCTGAGCTTGGACATTTTTTACTTCTTTTTCAAAATCAAATTCTGGTGTATGAACACCTATTATTTCAAGACCTTTTTTTGAATACTTTTTGTGCCATTCTTTAAGGTATGGTAAAGTCCTCAAACAATTGATGCAAGTGTAGGTCCAAAAATCAACTAAAACTACCTTTCCCTTAAGATCACTTATCCTGAGAGCTTTAGAATTGAGCCATGTTTTAATTCCCTTTATTTCTGGTGCCCTTACTTCAAACATAATCTATCTTCCATTCCAAAGGTTTAAAGCATTTTTCTGGGTTTCCAATTTATGGCACCAAAAATAGACTGGTATGATGAATTTATTGATTTTAAGCATAAACCTGCAAAAGACGATCTTGTTTGCTTATTTTATTTTGAGCCAGATAAAGGCATATCAAAAAAAGAAGCAATAGGTAGAATTGCGTCTGAAAGTTCAACTGGAACTTGGACAACACTTTTCAAATTACCTCCACGTATGCGTAAGCTTCAAGCAACTGGATATGAAGTTTCTGGGAATTATGTGAAAATTGCATACCCACTTGATTTATGGGATGAAGGAAATGCCCCACAGCTTCTTAGTGGAATTGCAGGGAACATTTTTGGCATGAAAGCAGTCAAGAATCTGAGATTGATTGATGTGTCATTGCCAAAAGCTTATATTAAGCATTTCAAAGGACCACACCATGGTATGGATGCAATAAGAAAGATGATGAAGGTTTACAAGCGTCCTTTAACTGGTGCAGTACCAAAGCCAAAAATTGGATTCAGTGCAGCAGAGCATACTGATATTGGATTTGAAACCTGGATGGGTGGATTTGATTTTGTTAAAGATGATGAGAACCTCACTTCAACATCATTCAATCGCTTTGAAGAAAGAGTAAAATTAATGGCAAAAATGCGTGAAAAAGCAGAAAAATTAACTGGTGATAAAAAATCAGCATTTCTCAATGTCACTGGCGACATAGAAACCATGAAAAAAAGAGTAGATCTACTTGCTGAATATGGGTGGAATTATTGTATGCTTGATGTTGTGGTTATAGGTGCTGCCGGAGTCATGACCATGCGAGATTATTGTTCTGATTATGGAATTGCAATACATGCCCACCGTGCAATGCATGCTTCCTTTGACAGAAATCCAAAGCATGGTATGACAATGCAGTTTTTGGCCAAAATGATGCGATTGATCGGTGTTAGCCAAATCCATACAGGTACTGCTGTTGGTAAATTAGTTGGGAGTAAAAAAGAAGTTACTGCATTGGCAGATGTTTTACGTGAAAAAAATGTTAAACCATTAAAAGAAACATTATTAGCCCAGGATTGGGGCCATATAAAAAGTGCATTTCCAGTTTCATCTGGTGGTCTTCATCCGGGTCTTGTACCTGATGTTCTGAAGATTTACGGCATTGATCTTGTTTTATTAGTGAGTGGTGGTATTCATGGCCATCCAAAAGGAACACGGGCAGGTGCTAAAGCTTCTATGCAAGCTGTTGATGCATATTTAGCTAAAGAATCCCTAGAAGAAAAAGCAAAAACTTCTCCAGAACTTGCTCAAGCATTAGAAAAATGGGGGCATTACAAACCAAAGTGATTTTTTTGCCAAATATTATGTTTTGTCCAAGATGTAAAAAACCAACAAAGGCAAAAGATTATCTTGCAAATTTAGCAGTTGTTGCAGTTCTTGAATCAGTACTACCTACAATTAGTTGCAAATGTGGTTATCGTGGGTTACCTGTTCAATTACCACTGAGTGATTATAAAAATCTCATTAAAAAATCAAAGAAATCCTAAGTGTTCTAGGAGTATCCTAAGACCTATGAATATTAGTATTATTCCCCCAAGAATCTCAACTTTACCTCCTAACACCTCTCCGAATTTTTTGCCAAGTTTACAACCAATTAGAGAAACAACAAATGTTATGACTCCAATTATGGCTGCAGCTTCCAATATATTTACTTTAAGAAAAGAGAATGTCAATCCAATTGCAAATGCATCAATACTTGTTGCAATGGCAAGTATGAACAACGTTTTTTGATCAGTATGACTGTCTTTTTTTACAACTTTTGATTCGTAAACCATCTTACCTCCAACAAAACACAAAAGAAAAAATGCTACCCAATGATCTATGCCAGAAACAAAATCTATAAGCCTGGTTCCTATAGAATATCCAAAAATTGGCATCAATCCTTGGAAAAAACCAAAATAGGTTGCCATAGTTAATGATGTTTTCATTGTGATTTTTTTATTTGCCATTGACCGTGCTACTGCAACTGTAAAAGAATCAGCTGCCAGTCCAAAGGCAATTAAAATTATTATAAAATAATCCACAAAGCATCACAAATTATTTACGATATTTCGTCTTCTTTTTTCAGGAATTTTATTTTTTATCTTTTTTTCTTTTGCATCATAATATCCTAATCCTAGAATGTAATCCGAATACTTCAGGATTATATGCATGTTTTTATTTCCAAGATCCATTTTCATACCTTTGCCAAAAGCAAAACCCTTCGCTGTTCGTTCATCTTTTATTTCAATTACGTTTTTAGTTGCAAGTTGGCCGAAATTTTGAATTAATGCGTTGGTTGGATTAAATCCACTATCACATGCCGCATAACCTCGGTCTCCATATATGTGGCTTTTTTGTATCTCTTTATTTCCAATTCTGACTCCATCAGCATAGAATATGTCTATTCCATTTGGAATAACAATGCCAAAGTGGTTTTCCAGGTATTTTTTGAAATTTTTCTCTTTATTTGCAATAAACATTATTCTCCCTTTTTTATTTTTGCTATGAAAAATCCTTCACTTTCCAGATGTTGGGGATAAATTCTATAGCATTTTCTGAATTCCTTCCCATACTCGCTTAATCCGTGTTCGTGCGGGATATCAAGTTTGATATCAACTAGTTTTGCATTAAGATTATTAAGTAAATTAGCTACGACTTCTTCATTCTCTTCTTTTGCATAAGTGCAAGTAGAGTAAACCAGTTCTCCTCCTGGGCGCAATGCGTCATAAGCAGAGAATAACATTCTTTTTTGTAATGATGAGATTTTTTCTGAATTGCCTATCTCCCATCTTGAAAACGCTTTCATGCCACTGCCAAGTGCAGTACATGGAGCATCAACTAAAATTTTTGTGAATCTTGATTTCCAGTTTAGATTTGCACCATGGTGCATTGTTGTTATTGAATTCAATATGTTCATTCTATTTATTGTAGAATAAAGCGTGGATATCTTTTCTGGTGTCAAATCATTGCCAACAAGAACACCATTATTTTCCATTAACATTGCCATATGTGAAAATTTTGAACCTGGTGCTGCTGCAACATCCAAAACAATATCATCATGTTCTGGTTCAAGTACTAATGAAACCAATATCGATGGTAGACTTTGAGGATAGATATAACCAAGGAAATACTCCCAAGTTTTTCCTATTTGGACTTTCTTATCAAATTCAAATGCAAATTCATAATATTTATTTTCAGTTATATCCAAAGTTGTTCTTTCCAATAATTTTTCTTTATCGATCTTTATTGTGTTAATACGAAAAAATTGTTTCTGATTACAAAACGCAAAATTACATTTGTCATAATCAGTGTAACTTGCCATCCAATCTCTATATTCTCTCTCTTCCATCTAGATCAAGGTTGTTCAATACACATTTAATTAGTATTTATTGTTATTTTTTTGTGGGATCTTGCTTAAGAAGTGGAAATTGTTGTACAAGCTTTGCTGTTTGTATTACTTCTTTTGATGTTTCACGAATATCAAAACATCTCAATCTTAAGCCCATTGAGTTTGTTCAAATTGTTTCTGCACCAACTGAAAGAGAGAGAAAGGAACCTACAGTACTTATAGAAGGTGAATATGCCTTACTTGTTTTAAGATGGAAAAAGAAATTTGATTGCTTATTTTATGGAAATGGTTGTGATATCTATCAATATAGGCCATTCCTTTGCCGTACTTACCCATTTTGTTTTAAAAATAATAAATTCATCGAAGTAAAATTACGTGCATGCCCATCGTGCTGGATGCCAGATGGCAAAGAAAAAGAACAGTATCTATCTGATTTAAAGAGATATGAAAAAGAAGTCAAAAAATATAAAAAAATAGTTAAAAAATGGAACAAACAAGGTGGAGGAAATCTAAAAGAATTTCTGGAATTTTCGTTTAAACTATCTTACCACTCTTGAGTTTTGCACTTATTTGGAAACTATATCCATACTCTTCATAACCTTCCATTACGCTTGAAGTACACCTTATGGGATCTAAAACTATTTTTTTCTTTTCTGCAGTCTCTATGGTTATTTTTGTTGCGTTGATGTTGAACATTTTGACTCCCATTTCTTTTGCGAATTTATCTGCTTCTTTTGCAACTGTTATAATCTTCTTATTAGAAGCTTTACCTTTCTTTTTTGCCATGGATTCACCGACATTTATTCTCCTCAACGGTTTTAAATTTTATCTAAGTAATCGATTTGGTGTTTTTATGGGTATATTAGATAGTATAGCTGGAAGCGCTAAGAGCGCAGTTGGAAGTACAGTTAGTGGTGCAGTGAGAAGGGCAGGTTCAGAAGCAACTAATGTGGCATCAAAAACAATTAGTCAAAAAGTGAAGGAAGCTGCAGTAAATGTTGATGCTGAATTAAAAAAACTAGGTTTTGATCGTCAAGATGATGGCAGTTATGTCATAAATTACGAAGGTAGAAAGGTTGGAGTCTTGAATCTCAGAGAAGTTACTAATTTCAAATCAAAAAAACGAACCGAAGCAATTAGTTCTCTTTATTATAATCTGAGTCCTATGCACCAATCCTTAAAAAACAAGGAAGTGTCTAGAAAATTTAGTGAAAAATTAGTCGATGACATGGGTTTAAAGGATTGATTAAATGGGGATTACAGATGCGTTTGGAAATTTTATTGGCAGTCTTTTGAGCGGAGCAATTAGAAAAGCAGGAGACTTGGCAGGTTCATTTGTAGCTAAAAAAATTCGTGCACCTGAAAAATGGGAATTGATTAAAGTCGATGACGAAGAAAAGAAGGTTAGTTTTAGCAGAATAGGTGACGGTGGCTATAACCTTCTGTATGATTCCAAGGATATAGGACAGATAAGCAGGCATGAAACTAAAGTGTATAAAGGTAAAAGTGAAAATTCAACTAAATATGCGATAATCTATAAATTAGAAGTAATGCACCAAAATTTCAAAAACCGTGAACTTGCAACTCGAATTGCAATGAAGATCTACAAAGATTATCTTGAATATGCAATTTTGCTTGATAAACAGTATGATGAAGCTGTTGGTAAAAAGTCTAAATAATAGTTTTATATTCTATTTTGTTTATTTTTTATCTTATTATATGGTGGATTTATGTCTTCAAAAAATTATTTATTTAGTTCTGAATCAGTAACAGAGGGTCATCCTGATAAAATTTGCGATCAAATATCTGATGCTATTTTGGATGAATTGCTTAAACAAGATCCAAATTCACGTGTTGCAGTTGAGACTGCAGTTACTACTGGTCTGGTTGTTGTTATGGGCGAAGTAACCACAAAAGCATATGCTGAAATTCAGCAAATAGTAAGGGACGTAGTAAAAGATATTGGTTATACTAATCCCGAATATCAATTTGATAATCAGTCTTGTGGCGTTCTTGTATCTATTCATTCACAATCACCTGATATTGCTCAAGGAGTTAATGTGGCTAAAGAACATGAACAAGGTGCTGGAGATCAAGGCATTATGTTTGGTTATGCAAGCAATGAAACACCTGAACTTATGCCACTACCCATTGTTCTTGCTCATAAATTAGCAGAACGTTTGGCTGTTGTTAGAAAGAAAAAAATCATCCCATATTTACGTCCTGATGGTAAAACACAAGTAACTATAGAATATGTTGATCATAAAGTAGTTAGAGCACACACTATAGTTATTGCAGCTCAGCATGATGAAGGGATTGAACAACATCAAATCAAAAAAGACATTATTGAAAATGTCATAAAACCAATTTGTGGAAATTTAATAGATGATAACACAATCATCCATATCAACGGCACTGGTAAATTTGTTATTGGTGGACCTGCAAGTGATACTGGAGTTACTGGCCGTAAAATTATTGTGGATACCTATGGTGGCCGTGGTCATCATGGTGGTGGATGTTTCTCTGGCAAAGACCCATCAAAAGTTGATCGATCTGGTGCATATATGGCTAGGTATGTTGCAAAAAACGTTGTTGCAGCTGGTTTAGCTGACCAATGTGAAGTTCAAATCTCCTATGTTATTGGGGTTGCAAAACCTCTTTCAGTATTTGTTGATACAAAAGGAACAAACAAAATTCCTGTAGAAAAAATACAAGAATTAATCTTAAAACATTTCTCATTCAAGCCTGCAGACATGATCAAAAACCTGAATCTTCTAAGACCAATTTATAGAAAAACAGCAGTTTATGGTCATTTTGGAAGAACTGATCCTGATTTTACTTGGGAAAAAACTGATGTTGCAGATAAATTGAAGAAGGATGCAGGACTTTAAACTCGTTATTACCCATCTTTAATAACATTTATTAATCATTTCTATGCATAATAAATCATGGCAATTCACTTAGACCCACGCAAAGTGCCAGCAGATCATGCTATACGTCTTAATGCACGTGGTGTCAGAGATCGACTACAGTACTTCCAAAGGATGTTTCTTACTGCTCCAGATGATTTTAATCGAGCTCTTGTTTGTTGTGCAGCATTTGATATGGGATTTAAGGATTTTGCAAGAGCTAATAATCCTGTTTTGGTACATCCAAATCAAGAAATATTTGAAAAATTAGTTCAGATTGCAAAATCAGTTGTTGGAACATCTGCTTCTGTTGATTTTCAAGTTGCATTACATACAATGCCATTGCGTAATGATGGTATTCTATATCCAAGAGATGGTATTGTGGTTAGAATTGAATTTAGCGATGGTAAAAGTGCATACTGTAAGTCCAGGAATGCAGGTCAGGAAGCAATTGGTATTGATCTTGAAGGATTAACTGGACTTCCAAATTATCGCTATAAACGTTATCAAGATTGGATAATTACTGAAGGTGTGGAAGGCTATTCATTGTTTGATTATACTTTTTTCCAATCGCATGGTTTTAATTCAACTAGAAATGGACGTGAATTATTTGCCAGAATAATAGCCATAACTGCATTTGATTATGTTTTTGGTCTTCTTGATCGTAATGAAGGTGGGATAATATTCAAACCTGAGGCTAAGCCAACTGCAATTGATCATGAATATTTATTGAATAACCCGCCGAGAATACTGCCGACCAATTGAACGACGTATCGTTCAATGGTCCATAGAACGGATGGCCGTTCTATTGGACTTAAGTCGAGCAGTTGAATCGGCTCATTTTTCTATTTGTAACTTCAAAAATATTACCAGTAGCGGCAGCGCCGCAAAGCGGCGTTACATTCTTCCATGAGAAGACGCTACTGGACGTGTCCAAATGTTTAGTGGAACTCAGGATTTAAGAAGGAATTTGTATCACCTTGTCTTTGTCTCGAAGTACAGGTATAACGTTTTCAAGAATGAATTCACTAAGAAAAGCTGCGAAGCAGCTTTTCACGAGGTTGAGAAAAACTATGGAGTACGAGTGGACGAACTTGAATTTCAGAATGATCATGTGCACTTAATGGTTCACATCCCTGCAAAACTTTCGGTTTCTTTTGCAGTTCAACTCCTCAAAGGCATCTCTGCAAAAAGAATATTCGAAAATTCTGCTGGGCTTCAGAAAAGGTATCCTCGTGGAAGTTTTTGGAGCAGATTCAAATATTATGGAACTGTCGGACCAATGACGGCCGATGCAGTGAAAAAATATATTGGTGCACAAGATATTCATCACGAACAACTTGTAAATCCAGAAGCAGGTCAAATGCAATTAATCTCGTTTTCCTAAGGCGCGAGCGGAGAATACTGCGGGCTTTAGCCCGCAGATAGCGAGCGCAATATGTTACCCGTTTTCCGTACGAGCCGCGAAGCGGCGAGTCAACGGAAAATTATTATTATTCTTAGATTTGCCTTTACGTGGTGTAAGTCTGATGAATCAATGTCTTTATCTTCGAGAGATGAGACTTGGTAATAGACTATTTTCACCAGAACTTGCTATAGAAGAGAATCTAGGATATGCTTCTGAATTTTTTGAAACTGCAAAAGGAAATCGTAAGCGTATTGGTGCTGCTCTTGAACTATACGCATTACAGAATCCTTTAGTTGATATGACAATGCAAATAGTCAGATTGTATCCTGATATTGTTGAACGTGCAATAGCTAGAATTGATGATGGGATTGATGGTTTTCGTACTGCAATTATCGAGGAAGTAAGAAAAGTGAAAGAACTAGGAATGTTTCCGGAATTCTAATTTTTTAACTTATTGAATTTCTGTTTAACAAGTTTAACAAACTTTATAAACATTTTGTTTTACATGTTATACAAGGTGGCTTGATGAAAGAAATCTTCGCCGTAAGAAATGTTGATGAGAAAACAATATTATTTATAAATGCATATGCAAGGGAACATAAAATGAAGACTGGAGATGCACTTAGAGAGATTGTTTCCCTTGCACAAGAGTATGTTAAAGAACAAAGTAGGATGAAAAAATATCGAAGTATTTTTGCTATACACGACAAACTTAAATTTTCTAGTGAAAATACGGAGTTAAGGGTGAACTGATGATAATACTTGATAGTACTTTTCTGATTGCACTTCTGAATACTTCAGATCCATCTCATAATAAAGCAGTTGGTGAAATGAGAAAATACGAAGCGCAGGAAAAAACATTCGTCGTTAATGAGCCAGTCTTGGGAAAAGTTGCCAGTGTTATAAATTCTGAAGTAGGACCTGAAAAAGCAGCAATTTTTGTTGATTATGCTTTAGAAAATTATAAAATCCATGAGAATGAAGAAGACGATATAGCTGCAATATCAAACATTATGAAAAACCAAAAAAATAAAATTAGCTATTCAGATGCTTCGCTTATTTATTTGTCAAAATTCTTGAATTGTCCTATAGCAACATTTAATGGGAATCTTCAAGCAGAATTAAAAAATTATAAGAATCTCAAATAGTGTTAGAATTTCTAAAAGAATATTAGATAATGTGATTTTATGGAAAGGATAAATGACCTTGAATTTGTTCTTGAATGTTCCAAATGCCATAGGAAAATTCGCGCTATCTATGGTGAATACCCACCTGTGGGCCATCCAATTGAGAAAGGAATGAAAGATGGCTCTATTATTCTTATGGGTTGTGTTATGCCTGCAGATAAAGAAGAGCATAATGATGAAGTTTCGAATTTTGAAAAAACATTTGTTTGTAAATTATGCAGAAAGTAGAACTCCGAAAGCACTATAAATATAGCTGCATTAATCAGATTTATAATGAGGTGAATGAATGAATATTCTCAAACTATTTTTAGTATTTATAAGTTTAAGCATCTTGGTATCTGCCTCGTCTACGATACTTGTTCTTGATGCTTCTGGATCTATGGATGAGTACAGTGGGAACAGTACTAAAATGACTATTGCAAAACAGGCTGCTTATGAATTTTTAGATAATGTAAAATATGGGGATGAAGTTGCTCTTATAGTCTATTATGACTGTGATGACATAGTGACTGAAGTTCCGTTTACAACAAATATGCAATCAATAAAAACAAAAATTGCAAGTGTTGAAGCAGAATCATATACGCCTATAGCTGCTTCAATTACCTATGCTGCAAGTTATGCACAAAGCTCAGGAAGAAGTGGTGCAGGGATTATTATCCTAACTGATGGGGAGGAGACATGTGATTCTCAATCTGATGCTGTAACTGCAGCTCAAACTGCGGTTACTGGCGGACCTATAAAAATAATTAACGTTGTTGGATTTGATATAAGCAGTTCTTCAACTGGATATACAAATTTACAACAAATAGCCCAGGCAGGTGGCGGTAAATATTATCCTGCAAATGATGCTGATGAATTATCATCATCATTAACTCAAGCATATGATGACAGTAGCGGAGTATCATGCTGTGGTCCAATGTTTATGCTATTGGGTTTAGTTGGTGCATCAGTTTTCTTTGGTAGAAATTAATTTTTTTTATTTTTAATTTTTTTATGAAGAAGGTTTTTAATTTTTCTTTGTTAGATAAGGTACAATGGCCTTGAAACAGGAACCAACTACTCTTGATCAGATAAGTGCTTTAGCTAGAACACCACCACAAGGTGCCAAACAATTTGAAGCTATGATTGGTCCAAATCAAACTTTTCTCTCTTCAAGAACATTTATTCCTCGGGCAAAAGAAGCAATTGCTGCATATCGGGAGCATATTAACAGGCCATCTCAACTTGATTGGGCTTATAGAACGAAATTATTAGGAACATTGGATGAATTAGAGAGCAGATTAGAAAGACTCCAAAATGCAAGGCCAAATGATCCTGCGTTTACTAATTTCATAGATAATTATCGCGGTTTTCAAAGACAAATTGGTGAATCTGTTGGTTCTGCTATAAAAGACGAAAAAACTATTACAACAGCTCAAAGAATTCTTAACAAAATTCCTGATTCTGTATTCATAGGAGCTGCGTTAGTTCTGTTCCCAGTTGCAGGTCCAATTGCTTCTGGTGCAATTGCATTAGGGCTGATCTCAAAAAAAGCTCTTGAAACCATCTGGGAAACAAGAAGAGCACAATCTGAAAGGATATATGCTTCAAGTGGCAATATAACATTTGTTGGTGCGTATGGAGAACAACTTATTCGAGGTTTGGGTGCATCAGTAACTGGTTATGATTTAAGAAGAAAGAGGGGAAGTTAATGGGGGAATTAAATCAATATACACAACTTTGTAAAGAAATGGGAAAGAATTCCATTTCATTATGTGGTTTCATCAGTTCAAGAGCAATAGATAGTTCTACTTTCATATATGGTGATATCAATGCTAATTTTATTCCAAAAATAACAAATAACCAAATTATTTTTTATCGATATGACGAGTCTTCTAATGCATATGAAATAGAAGAAAATGAAACTATTGATCTCCCAAATTCAATTAAAAATCCATTAAAAATAATCCATCTTGAAAATAAGATCGAGGAAAAAAATGTATTCTCTCTTTCATTCGCAATAATTAGTGAAGATAATGGCAATCTGCGAATTGATATTATAAGGAAAGAAAAATCCTTCAATCTCTTGGCAGACATTATGACCTCTCTAAGAAAAATTCAATCGGATGATTTAGCAAGTGCTAAGAAATTTAAAGACGATATCCAAAATATTACTTTTGATTGTCATATTGGCCAATGTTCATATAGATTTGGAATTCCGTATACTGAAAACTTCTTAATTTATGGCGGTAACGGTACCATAATCCTCTACGATAAAGTAAAGAAAAACATCTACCGACTCATTCATAGTGATGGTGTTTTCAAAATTAAAAATTTCAAACTAAATCTGAAAAGTAAGACGCCAGTATTTGAAATAGTTGCAAAAGGACTTTTTACTATTATAGATGGTAATGTGGTTATATTAGTTGATGAAAAACAAACAAGATTTGATCTCACGTCATATGGTATTGAGACTTCTCAAATTTTCTATCAATTAATGAAACTTAAAGAAGGGGAAAATGCGAATCTATTATTATACTCGAATAAAACAGATGATGCACTTCTCTTCATAACAGATCCAACTGAAGATGATTTTGGAAAGGTTGGCCAATTTATATTCTAATCCTTCCAAAAGACTTTAAGAAAATACAAAATACTTTTAGAATATATAAAAATAATTGTTACTTTAGAATTTAAATTCTTCATAGCATAATTAAAATGGGTGAGGGGATGGTAGGAGATCAACATAATTGGGAAATTCTTGAAAATAATACTCCTAAGGGGAGGAAGTTGCGATGTAGAGATTGCAAAATGATTGCTTACGAAGATGAAGAATTTTTTAATAAATATTGTAAGAAAAAATAATTATCAGTATGTAGTATCTAAACATTCAATTGGATAGTTTGATTTTATCGTTATTGCTTCATGGGTGCTTGGTCCAAATAAAACGTATTTTTCTCCAACTTCAACCTCTACCGAGCCCATATATACTGTTTGTTTTATTTGCTGTCCACCAAGATTATGTCCAAACGGAGTTGCTGATGAAAATTCGTATTCTAATGTTCCTGTTTTATCAATTATGAACTTACATTCCATTCCGCCTTTTTCTAAGACAACAGAATATAGATAATTATTGCCGGTACAACCCATAAGTACTAGAGCTAAAGCGATTAAGACTGAAATATATAATCCCATTCATTCACCAGCTTACCTCTCATACTTAAGATATTTAACCTTATTTTTACCTTTGGCTATATGTTGTAGTTTATGGAAAGATATTTAAATAGAAATTGAGTAATATATCTGTGATGTCTACTCTCCAAACTAGAAAATTTGCTATTGTGCATGTTACTCATCAACCATTCCCAGTTAATCCAAGTTTTCTTGGTCAGGAATTTGTTGTTGGTGCATTAACTGCAAACAGTCGTGTTCTCTCACCAACTACTAGAAATACTGTTTTTTCAGCACATAAATCATATGGAGATGGAAAGATTCTTGATGGTCAAACGAGAGTAGCAAAAGGTAGGTATAACACCGATTTACTCCCATCTGTATCTCATAGTGCAACTGATGTTAGTTATCAAGTTACAGAAGATATAAGGAAACTAGTTGATCTTGGTTTTGAAGTTATTTGTGATTTTCATTATCCATATAGGGATGTTAGAACTGCATCTGCTATAGATCAGACTCTGAAAAGATGGGGCATAAGAGATAGGGTGTGTATGTTAGGCCATCTACATATGATGGCAGATTATTTTGTTCACACTGGTAAACATAGCGATAAAAGTGGACTTCGTGGATTACTTGTTAAATTATCCGAATTAACAAGAACTCTTGATGGTATTGTTGCTGTTAGTGATGCAGTTAAACAATCATTTGTAACTTTAATGGCAAATGATAGAGAAGCACTGAAAACTGCAAGGTTAGATCATATCCATATCATAAGGAATGGTATAGATACAAATATGTATGTTCCAAAACTTCCTGAGAGAAAAGCAGAATTAAGAGAACAAATCGGTCTTCAGGATGGTCTTCGTGCGGTTGTTGGATTTGTTGGAAGATTAGAACCAATAAAAGGTGTACAAACATTACTGGGTGTTCTTGAACATTTTAATGATTCAACTGGTAGAAGAGAAAAAGAAGTTGGTTTTGTAGTTGCTACCTCAGATGTTCTTTATTGGGATCAATCTCGTCGGAGTAAGGAAATATTTGTAAAATTAATGGGGTTTAGGAGATTAATAGAAGAAAGAAGATTAAGGTTAGTTGTTGACATTTCTAAATTTACCCGTTCTGAAGAAAGATTCGCGAAAACAGTTGCTGATATTTTAGGTATGTATTCAAGTTCAGATTCAACTCTACTTAGAAAATCTCGTTTTTACGCAGGTCCAATTGATTTCCCAGTACAAGCAGCAACTGATATTACCATAGTTCCAAGTGTATCTGAGGCATTATCCCTTAGTACTGTTGAGGCTATTTTAAGTGGAAATTATGCAATAGCTACTAATGTCGGTGGATTAAGAGAAGTTCTAGCAGACTATAAGGTTGGGACTATGATTAATTTTGCTGACCAAGAGGATCTAAGTCCTGCATTTGTTGATGGCATACTTACTGCTATTTGGAGTGGTAAATTAAGTAAGAAAAAGAGGGGTTTAATAAATCCTTCGTACTTTAGTACTTATAGCGATACACGAATGTATCAGTGTTTTGAAGAACTTGGGTATGATGTTTTGAGGGGGAACGCATGAGAACAGTTGCCGAACCAAAAATGAAGTATGTTACTGTTGAGGCAGCTTCAAAAGGAATCCGAAGGCATCTTTCAAGATATGCTAAAGGTATAATAACTTCAAAAAATACTCAAATTGCCAATATGGTTCTTGATCAGATTAATGTAAGTAGGGCTAAATACGGTCAAGAGAAAATCGATCTTGAAAAACTTGTTTTTGTTATTAAATACGTTAATGCTGGAGATATGGTTAAACAGGTTGGTATTCCAGAAAATTTAGTGGCATTGGCTCAACAACTTGAAGATGCAATTGACAATGTTGCTGCTGTTTTATCAGGCAATCGACCATCTCAAGCAGAACTATCAAGAAGCAAGCCATGTCCTGATGGACCTAGAGAATAGAATTTAATTTTAAATTTACTCTTTTTATATGTATTATGATCAAAGTTTATTTTCTAATTATCCTTGTTGGGCTAATAACATTATCTTCTGCAGCAACATGTGCACAAAAAAGTTACTCTACTTCATGTCAAAAATGTAATTTCGATGCAAATGGTAAAATGGATCAGGATTGTTATAATGGTTATCAAACTAGTGGCAAAGGCTGTTTATTTGCTGCATATCCCCTTGAAAGTATTGCATATGCAGGTGGAAATTGCCCTGCAATAGATAGTTGTGTTGATAGGGTACAAACTTGCAAAGCAATTTTTTCAAGTGGTAGTGATAAAATTGACTGTATGACCGGAGATATCTCGAATTGTTTTGTCCAGGGAGATAAATGTGTGGCATTGGCTGTTAAAGATTGTAGTAAACCACCCCCACAACAACTAGAATTTGATGCTCCACCTCCTGGCTGGTGTGACAGTGTTTTCTTCTTGTTTATACTTCCTGTTATGGCATTATTCTACAATAAAATTTGAAACAGGTTATATAAAAATGAAAAAATTCGAAGTTCCATGTGAGAAATGTGGTTCAAAAATAATAATTGAACCATGTTGTGGTGCCACTATGCACAGTGTAAGGCCCATTTGTACAAAATGCGGAGGAAAAAATTATTATAGGCCATGCGGTAGATTAAATAAGATGAATGAAGTTAAGGAGAAATAGTGGTTTTAATGGGATTAAGTAAAAAAGATTTGAATAGAAAAAGAGCAAATATAAAACACAGAATAGATGAACTTGAAGCAAAGGCCAAGATGGATCCACTTAAACGGAATAAATCAGTTCATGAAGAACTTGCACAGTTGAAAAAGAAATTAGGCGAATAACTCAAGAGAATAGGCAGGTTTAAATATAGTAACCTATCATGTTTAATCAAATATAAAGGTGTAATTAAATAAAGGTGTAATAAATGGGATTCGAAGATAACGACAGACCAATGTATGATGCTACCTGCGCAAAATGCGGGCAAGCATGTAAAGTACCGTTTAAACCAACGGAAGGAAGGCCAGTTTATTGTAGAAATTGCTACAAGCCAAAATCACGATTCTGAAATTATTTACTTAATGTAAGAATTGTTCTTTATTTTTTTATTTTTATAATTTAACTAATTTTTTGACAATCTACTAATATTAGCATTCTAGTTTAAAACTAAAATTATTTTAGAAATACTAAAAGAGTTTTATTCTGATGTTTTATTGGATAAAAAACAAAGTTGGTAAAAAATCTAAATAGTTTTATATTAATCACTATTGAAATAAAACCTGAAAAAAGAAATGATTAAAAATACCTTTTCAGTAAACCACTAAACTAAAAACACTGTTACGGTAACCTGAAAATCATTCAAAAATAGCAAAAGTCATTTTTTTGGCTAGTTTACTAGCTGGAAGCTAACTTCCGTGTGCCATATTCATCATATCATACTGTTATTGTAAACCATGAGACTAATTTTGTTTAACTACTCGGTTCTATGGTTTACTTATAGAGTAATTATACAGCTAAAGTGGTTTACTTTAACGATATTAATTACTATTTTACTTTCTCAACAATTTTTATCTTGTGTTCTTGTGAATATTTTCTTGCTTCTGATTCATCATCAAATATTTTTTTTATTACGTAACCAGTATAAGTTGGTTTTCCATCAATCATCAAGTGCGCTAGTGGCTGAGCTATAACTTCTCCGGTTTGTGCAAATCTTAACTCCAAAGATAAGAGCATGAATCTCTCACCTTGAATTTCAGCTTCTTTACATTTCAGACATGAATCAGGGCCGATAGTACAGTGACTATCCTTTATTTTTGTAATTACTTGTTCATCTTCCATTTATCTTCAACTCCCATTAATGTTTCAAAACGTAGGTTACTTAGCAAGCAATTAAATACTTATTTTTTGAATAGTTTTTATGGATTTAAAAACTATCTTTCCTATTGTTCGTGTGCCTTTGATTCTTTTGACAGCTTTAACTTGTATTGGTGTATTGATAAATTTTCTTGATAATTTTCTGATAATTGCAGGATGGTGGGGGTTTGTCATTCTTTTATGTGCAGTTTGTGCAATTTGGGCAGGGTATCAGTCTGCTAGTAAAAAATTATCAACTATGGACAGTATTATCTCTGGTGCAATTGTCTGGATTGTTCCTGGTTCAGTTGGTTTATTTATTAGTGGAATAAATACATTCATCAATGCTTTGCTCTGGGGCGCACTAGAAGGTTATGAAGTTTTAGCATTTTTTGGTGGTTTTCTTATTATTATTGTATTCATAGTAATTGGAGCAGTGCTATTCGGAATATTAGGGTATGTTGGTAGTTTTATTAAAACTTTTATTAAAAAATAGTTATTGATTTGGTGTAGTTTCACTTACTTTCATAAACGAAAGTTGGACATCTGGGATGAGTTCAATGACTTTAGCATCATTTCTTTTTGATTGTAATAGCTCTTCCAATCTCTCAACATTTGCTTTTGGTGCTAATTTTGCTAGAGTTACTGCAAGTAAGTATCTTGATTTCTGTGGTTTTATGTCACTACATTCTGCTTCAAGATAATCTCTATAGAACCAAATCAAAAGTTTTGCGGTTTCTTTTGAACCTATACCTGCTTTTTCATCTCGTATAAGTGGCCGTAAACAAAACATTAAAGATTCTGGTTCAAATGGCTCTCCTTGTGCAGCAGCTTCTTGTCTTTCTTGATCTGTTGCCATTATTGGAAGTAGGTATTCCAATGGTTCTCCATCAGTAGTTTGAATAGCTCGTATTCTTGAAATATTATCATGGAATGTTGGCCTAATCACATTCCTCATTCTTCCTTCTTCACCATCAATAGAAGGATCAATTCTCTCTATTTCACCCATAACGTATTCTGCATCTTGGCCAACAGTTTCCCTTGCTCTTATATTTGAATTTAAAACTGCTCTTGACATTAAAGAATCGGCAACTCTGCCCAATCTATGGTCTTTATCTACTACGACTATGTTATGCATAACTAGATTCACATCTTGACAATAACTGTATAGTGATGCACCAATTACTTTACCATCATTTCCTACTGCTACATCAACAAACCAATTTGCACTATATCTATCATAAAAATATCTTCTGTACTGAGCCTCGTTTTCTATCTCACTTGCAGGAAAATTATCTTGTAAAAGTTTAAGCATTCCTTGAAAAAGTTTTTCACCTTCTACTTTTCCTTGTTCTTTAACTTTTTTCTTATTACTAGCAACATTAGATGCATCTAGTCTAACTACTCTAAAATCAATACCTTCGATAAGTCTGGTTTTGGTTCCCCTCAATCTATCAATCATGGCTGGTCTCTCTATTCTATCAGTAGGACTAATATTGATTGGTCTACCTACAATTAAATCGTGTTTTATTCCACCCATAAGTATCACTGTTATGTTATAATAAATGTATATTTAAGGATATATTTAAGCATATATGGAAAGAATCCAATATTCTTTTAGAAATTCTAAAAGACTTTTATAAATGATCATAATACCTATCAATTTATTAATCAAATCCGCTGCATATTATTTATGAAAGTAACAGCTTTAGCTAATTCAAACATTGCCATTCTAAAATATTGGGGGAAAAGAGATTATCAATTAAATCTACCAACAAATAGCAGCATTTCTTTTACTATGGATGATCAACTCCAGACAATAACTACTGTGGAAACAAATGAGAGCCTAACAAGAGATGAACTATATATAAATGATCAACCAGCGTCTGAAAAAGAAACAGAAAGAGCTATTGCATTCATGGATATTATAAGAAAAATGGCAAAAACAACTACACGAGCAAGTATATATTCGAAAAATAGTTTTCCTAAATCTGCCGGTATGGCGTCTTCTGCATCTGGTTTTGCAGCTTTGGCTGGTGCAGGATCAAAAGCATATGGATTAGAATTAAATAATAAGGAAATCTCAATTCTCGCACGACAGGGAAGTGGCTCTGCAGCAAGATCTGTTTTCGGTGGTGCAGTGGAATGGAAAGCAGGTACAGAGCAAAATGGCCTAGATTCATACGCAGTTCAACTTTCATCATCTGAAAAATGGAAACATCTACGCAATGTAATTGCCATAAGTTCAGAGGGTGAAAAACGAGTTAGTTCAGTTGAGGGTATGAAGAGGATTCCATCATCAGAATTATTTCCATCCAGACTAAAAGGAATGAAAAACCGGTTGAAAAATGTTCGCGAAGCAATTAATGAGGGAAACTTTGAAAAAATGGCAGTTAGTATTATGCGAGATAGCAATAACATGCATGCAATTATGTTAGAATCATGGCCACCTGCATTATATCTCTCCGGAACATCTTTTGAAATCATACAAAAAATCCATGATTTAAATGATTCACATGGCAAACAAATTGCTGCTTACACATTTGATGCAGGGCCAAATGCACACATTTATACTACTGAAAAATTTGTAAAAGAAGTAGAAAAGATATTGACTGAAACTGAAGGAGTAAAAAGAACAATTATATGTGGTATTGGTGAAGGACTTAGATTTGTAGACAATCATCTAAAGTAATCATTTCTTCTTTTTCTTTGTTGATTTTTTCGGTTTCTTTTTTGTGCCTTTTTAACTTTTGCAGTTTTTTTAGGTTTGGATGGTTTTTTCTTTGTTTTGGGTGTTTTAAATTTAATTGGTACTTTTGAAGCTTCTTGTATTTTTTTATTTTGTAATGCTTGGTGGAATTTCTCGTCAAGTTCAATTACTATTCTTTCGTAATCAGTTCCAGTTACAAACATAGTTGACCTATTGCCACATCGAGAGCAAACAAAACTGCCACCAATGCTGTCAATTGGCCTTGGCATCTTTCCACAACCGGAACATATTTCGATTGTGTCTTCCATGGGACAATATCACCAGTAGGGTATTTATTGTTTACTACTATCACAAATCTTATTCTTTTGCTGCACCCATCTTGACCATTTTTTTGAACATATTCAGAGGCACAACCACGGATATCTCAGATCCACACTCAGAACATCGAAAACTCTCGCTATCCTCTTTTGATATCCTACCGCAATTAGCACATATTTCCACTGTATTTTTTACCAGAAATTCACCTATTCAAACATCTTAGCAAAATCCCATTTTTTTCTATTTTTCCAATTACCCTTGTGATAAGCATAGCTTGCCATTAATGGAAGTACAGAGGTAGCTTCTGCATATACCATCTGTTCATATGTTGTGTCAACTTTACCCCAAGAACTTGCTTCTTTTAATGTTGAACTTGAACATGCACCATCCCTTACGTCTGCAACAGTAATCTGTATAGCATATTTATGCATTGGAACTTCTTTTCCAAGAATTTCAGCACAGACAACGGTGTCCTGTGCAAAATTTTTCGGAACGCCACCACCGACCATTAACAGACCACTTGTTGGTGCATTCATCTTAATCTTTGTTAATTCGTAAAAATCACGTACTGAATCAATGGTGATATGATTTTCGGGGTGGGTATGTTGGTGTAATACAAGTCCAAAACCAGCACTTGAATCTGAAAATGCAGGACAGAAAATTGGTACATTATGCTCATAAGCCAACTGTACTAAGGATTCTTTTTTCTTTGAATGTTTCACTAAGTATTTGCCCATTTCTTTGATAAATTCCCTCGAAGAATATGGTTTTGGTGGTAAAGAATCTGCGATTTTTGTTATTGTCTTATCACATTCCTGCAATTCTTCTTCGTTAATAAACGTGTCATAAATCCTATCAATATAATTTTCTCTTAGAACATTATCATCGACATGGGGGGTACCGACATAATGTTTGAAACCAAGTGCTTCGAAGAAATCCATATCTACAATACTTGCACCAGTTGCAACAATTGCATCAACCATATTATGTTTTACCATATCTGCATAAACTTGCATACAACCGCCTGCGCTTGTGCTTCCAGCTAACGTCAGTATGATTGCACATTCTTTCTCCTTCAGCATCATATCATAGATCTGTGTTGCCCTGCCAAGATCTCTTGAGGTAAATGACATTTTAGCCATTGATTCAACGATGTTGGTCGCATCAAATTTTTTGAAATCAATATGTTCTACTGTTGATTTTAGATAATCATTTTTAGTCACAATATCACCTTCTCATAGATTAGTAGAATAGATTTTAAAGCGCATTTCTGATAATATCTGCTATCTTTATTAATTCTTCATCATCTGCTTTTTTTGCACGGGCTGGATGCAATTCACCGCCTTCGTTTATTGGAACAAGGTGGATGTGAATATGTGGAACTAGGAATCCTTCGACAACCATCCCTATCCTCTTTGCTCCCGTTGCTTTTTTTATTACATTTGATAGGTTTTTTGCAGATTTTAGGAGCTCTTGGTAAGATAAATCATCAAGATCAAAAATATATTCTCCGTGTTTTTTTGGTATTAAAAGAACATGCCCTGGATTAATTGGATTTATATCTAAAAATGCAAAATGAGATTGATTTTCCCATATTTTATGAGATGGTATCTGCTCATCTATTATTTTACAAAATATACAATTCATGTATTCATATCAATCATGAAGTATATAAAATTTAGCTGTATTTCACCTTTATGAAGTTCCTTCGAATCTCTTGGGGCAAATTTGAAAAAATGTGCAGTGCCTTATCGCGTAAAGTTGTCAAATATAAACCAGAAGTTTTAATAGGCATATCTCGAGGTGGCCTGGTCCCAGTTAGGATCATGTCTGACATGTTGAATATTCAAGACATACAGACAATACGAATCCAATTTTACAGAACAATAGGTAAGACAAACTCTGAACCAAAACTTACTCAGGGCCAAGATATTCATATCAAGGGAAAACGCGTATTGGTTATAGATGATATTGCAGATACTGGAAAAAGCCTACTTGCAGCTCAAAAATATTTAAAACAAAAAACCCCAAAAATGTTGAAATTTGCTACTTTTCATTACAAACCAGCTTCGCTATTTAAACCAGATTATTATCTTAAAAAAACAAATGATTGGATCATTTACCCGTGGGAGAAATTAGAGATGGAACGTGAGTTAAAAGCACTTAATCAGAGGTAATTCAACTTCATTCTTTTTGCTTTTGGTAACATATTTTTAACTGAATTATTTTTTAACAACCCACATCCAAGTGATTTGTTTTTATATTTCAAGAGTATATAACCATCCTCTAAACCTGAATTATTCAGAATCAAATCACTGCCATTTACATAGTCAATTGCCTGTTCTTTTGTTAATTCAATGAAGTTTTTTGAAATTTCATTGCCAAAAAGCTGGAACATATTTGTTGTTGGTTTAATCGAATTATCCATTCTTGCAATTGAAATGCCAATAGTCGTAACTTTTGGTAAATCTACTGCTTTTTTTGGTCCGAGATAAATTTTTCCTTTTGAACCAAGATAGAGTTGGAAGTTATCAAACAAGATTCTCTCTATTCCGAACCGTGAAAAAAGATAAGCATATAACTCTTCTAAGTTTGGTGTATTTTTCATGTTATACCTTTGTTATTTTTGCAAGATAAAAGCCACCAGTATTATTTTCATGAGGCCAGATTCTTGCTGTTTTTGAGACTTCTGAATCGAATTCGTATTTTTCCCAAGTTTCAAGTGCAGGCGATAGTTTGAAACCATCTAATGAAATTTGTTCTAATTTTGCAGTATCTCTATTTTTTAGAAGCCAGTCTACTGATGCTTCATTTTCTTCTGGTGCAAATGTGCAAGTTGAATAAACCATTGAACCTCCAGGAGCTAACAAATCAAATGATTTTACAATCAATGATTTTTGAACTCGTGATTGCTTATCAATTTCTTTTTTATTCCAACCTAGAATAACCTCATTATTCTTCCTAATGGTTCCTTCTGCAGAACATGGGGCATCTAAGAGGATGGCATCAAATTGGAAATTAGGGAACGATAATAAGTCTCTATTTGTGATCATTGTGTTCAATGCCCCTGTTTTTTCGATATTGAATTTCAATGCACGTATTCTCGAATATGCTAGGTCATTTGCTACGACCGTACCGTTATTCTTCATTATAGCAGCTATTTGTGTTGTTTTAGATCCAGGCGCAGCACACCCATCTAAAACAAAACTTGCATTCTTAAGTTCATTTTGAAGAATTACTGGTGGTAACATTGATACTAATTCTTGGAGGTAAATTTGCCCAAGAAAATGTTCCAATGTAGAACCTATATTTGGTTCATCTGAAATAAATGCATCTTGGTACCATTTCATCTGAGTTATTCCAATTCCATATTCACCAAAGCGTTCTTTCACTTCTTCGGGTGTTGATTTTATAGTATTAACACGAAAAGATTTTGGTGCATATGTACTAAGAGAGGCCAAGAAAGAGTCTTGATCGTTTACTAGTTGGCAGTACCTCTCCTTAAATAATTCTGGAAAATTCATTTAACTACCTTCAAACTTGATATCATTTGATCAAAGATTTTTTTCTTTTCTTTATCATATTTCGGTGCATTCCAATTTAAGGAAAATACTATTCTTCCAGTAAAAAACATAATTCCCCCACCAAAATATTCCTTACCATCAGAATGATAACTATATTCTCGGTTGTAAGATGGCATTCCAAGGAATTTTGATTTTTTGGGTTTTGTCAGTATACCCGAACTCGGGGATTCTAGTTCTTGCTTGGCATATTTTTTGAAATTAAATTTCTCATATATTTTTGCATTTACTGATATTGTAAAATTAGAATCATTTGAATAAAATGAATTAGTATATTGCCCGTCAACTACGGCAATATTCTTATCAAAATGCCAATTCTTAGGATAGGTAATTTCAAAATTACCAAATGAATCGCAAAATTTTACAAATTCTACTGGTTTTTTCTTGAAAAAATCAAAAATCTGCAATCCAAACAGCCTCCTTACAATTATCATTGAATGGCATATAATCAAATCCACAGTAAGCTTTGATATTTTTGTATCCACCTGATTTCAAAAGTTCGATCATCTCATTTTTATTTAAGTATGCTATTTCCATTTCAAAGTGATGTTCCTTACCATCTAAGTGCAAATCAATTTCATAGTGTCCTGTTTTTGTTTTTGGTTTGTATTCAAGATACCACTCAATTCTGTATGATTTACCGTCAGGAGAAATCAGTTCTTCTGATGCAAACTTATGTAGTCCATCGACCATACCATACTCCTCTTCAGATGGATTATATGTGTGTAGTATGAGTCTTCCCTCTTTATCAAGATGATTTCTAAAATTTGCTAATGCTTTTTTCCTTTCATCAATTGTTTTTAGATGTAAAAAACTTCGATATGGGACAATTATTAGCTTGAATTTTTTATCTAATTTAAAATCAAGCATGTCTGCTTTTATGACATTGGGGGCAACTCCTTTTTGTTTTGCTTTTTCTTTTAGGGTATTAAGCATGCCATCTGAAATATCTATTCCACATACATCAATATTCTCGCTTAAAAGACTGAGAAGTATTCTACCGGTGCCACATGCAATTTCTAAAACACTTCCTCTTGTGTTTTTTGCTTCCTGTGTATAAAATTTCAGGTCTAGCATATCCCCATATATAAGATCATAATATTCAGACATGTCATCATAAACTTTCATAACCTAGATAATAAGCACAACATAAATAATCCTTTCAACTTATTTAGTTTATGTACCTTCACGTTGACATGGACTATTTTTTTGCCCAACTTGAGGAAAAACGCAGGCCAATGGCTAAGAACAAGATAATTATTGTTTGTGTTTATAGTGGTAGAACCGACGATTCGGGAGTGGTAAGTACAGTTAATTATTCTGGAAGAGAACTTGGAATAAAATCTGGGATGCCAATTGCTTTTGCAAAAAAACGTGCACCGCCAGCAGATTCACTCTTCATTCCAGTTGATAAAGAATATTATGAACAAATATCATTCCAAATAGACAAAGTTATCCGTGATAATTGTGAGAAAGTAGTCCAAGCAAGCATTGACGAATGGAACATAGAGGATAAATTAGATAAGTCAAAATTGCTTAAAGAATTGATAAAAACACAGTTTGATTTGAATTGTAGTATCGGGGTTGCTCCATCCGTTCTAGGAGCTAAAATGGCAGCATCAAAATCTAAACCAAATGGTTTGGTGGTTCTTGATACAGAATCAGAAAAAAGATTTATTGAGGGGTCTGAATTGGAGAAAGTGCCTGGTATTGGGCCAAAGACTGTTGAGGCACTTGGTAGTTTGGGTGCAGCATATGTCAAAGATTTAAAAAAAATCAATAGTTTCACACTTGTTGAAACCTTTGGAAGAAAAACAGGAGCTTGGTTAATTGATCTGGCACATGGTAAATACGATAAAGATATAGGTGAGGAAAAGCCACAAGACGAAATTAGCCGAATAGGTACACTAAAAGAAAAAACCCATGATCAGTACCTTTTGGTTACAAAAGTCACAGAATTGGAAAAAGAAGCAAAGGAATGGCTAATGGCAATGAAAAGGTCTTATAAGACACTTACAATTACCTTTATTACTGACGATATGAAAACTCATACTAAATCCCTATCTTTTAAAAATCCAAAAAATTGGAGTGAGGATATTTCTAAGGAAAAAGAACAGCTTATTAGAGAGTTTTTATCTGAGAATAAATTAAACATACGAAGGATAGGCATACGCTTTGGAAACTTTATGGATCTTGGGGGGCAAACCACTCTTTTTTAACTAAAATGATAGATTTAAATGCTTTTTTAACCACTAATAATAACAATAAAATAACTACCTAGAGGTAGGAGGGATAATATGATAGCAATGATAAATAGTTTTGTGAATAAAGTTGTAAAGTCTTTCTCGAAAAAGCCATCTAAAAAAAGCAAAAAAAGTAGAAAAAAATAATTTTTTTGTTTTATACAATTTAATTGAGGTGGCCCATGGGAAAAATTTATTATTTGGATAGATACAGACCTGAACCAAAAAACGAGAGAAACGCAACAAAACCAAGATGGGGAAGGTTCAAAGATATTGTTTACAACTATCCACAAACACTTGCATCAACAACTACATTTGTTGTAGCTATGGAAGAAGTCATTAGAAGACCAGATTCAAAAGTTGGTTTGGCTGTTGGTGTTCTGGGAGGTTTTTGTACCCTCGGAGCACTTACTAGAGAGACTCTCAATAAAAATGTTGGAAGAATAGAGAAAATAATATCTGGAGCTATTGGTTTGGTTAGTTTGGGAATTGGAACCGGACTTGTTATTACAGGAGACATATCAAATGGTATGAATCTAAGTCTCCTGGGTGCGTTTATTGCTACTGCATATAAACCAATTTTACATGGAATATCAGGACTTGGAAAATAATTCCAAAATTAGATTCTATTTGAATATATTTAGGTATTCTTCTTCTATATCGTGAAACTTAGCTGGAATTATTATTGAAAATGGTGTATTTCCAAGGTATTTTTCTTTTAGATCTTTGATTTTTCCAAAACTGATTTTTTCATCTACATGCCCAACTTTTGATAGAACTATCGCCATTTCAAATTCTGAAAGCATCTCCAGAGCAATCTTTGCATCCATTGGCTCGGGTTCGGTATCCAGAAGTACAAGGGTGTGTAAATTTCTGACTAAATTTTCTTTTATTATGTCAAGAGAGGATATTGGTTTGTAATTTGGCCTTGGATTAACCAAACTTGCTGTTTTTCCAAATTTATAAATCTGAAGGCCAGAGCGGGCAGGGGCAACTGAATAGATGGATGAGTTGTGAATTACTTCAACATCTACTTCTTTTTGCCGTGCCTCTAGAACCAAGGTAATGTGTGTTGTGGCTGTCAATGGGTCACCAGATACTAATATGCAAACCTTTGAATTTTTTGCTTTATTAACCAAAAATGAGCTTTCTAGTTGTTCTCGCTTGAGTTGGGTGATTGGTTTGTTTATTAATCGCTCAAGTTCTGTGATTTTTTTATTATCAATTGGATTAGTATAGCATTCGACATAAACTTCATCAGATTGTTTTAATGCATCTAAACCTGCCATCGTGATATCTAAAGATACCCCTAGACCAACTAAAAATAACGTCATAGGAAAGATGATAGTGATAACATTTAAAAAAACGTGCTTCAATATACATAATGTTTCAAATTGGTTAGTCGTATTTAAGATCCTTTATAGAAATAAGGATACGCTTATGGGCAACATAACCATCCCCCTGCCCCTAAGCGTTTTCTATTTAAGGCCTATTCTATAATTAGGCTACTCTTCCCTATTTTGATACTATTCCTCTTAGAGAATCCAGTCAACACTTCCAATACGTATTTTGAATCATTTTTTGGATAATACATACTAATGGTATTTGGCTTCATTTGGATGATATCCACCACCGTCCCATTATCAGCAAAGTGTATTGCTTCTAATTCCAAACTAGTATTAAACATCCAAAAACCATACTTCCCAGCGTTATCGAATATGAATAGCATACCATCATTTTCTGCCATTGATATGCGACCCATCAAACCTTTGGCTTTTGTTGCACTATTATTGGCAATTTCAACCTCTATTTCGATTTGTTGTCCATCTGAATTCACTAATATAATTTTCTTACGATCTCCTTTAGCAGTTATTAAATAGGCAATTAGTAGAACTAAAACAAGAATAAGAAAAATAAAAATAACTTCATAGTTGTTCATTCAAATCAATCAGAGTTTTTTGAATCTGTCTTTGAATTTTTCCTGAAGTTTTGGTAAATTAGTATATTCCAAATCCTCTTCTGGCAATCTATGTGGTTCAAATGGTCCATGCCTTCTCATATATTCAGCAATCTTACCAGCTTTTTTCCTTGTGTAGTCAAAGGCAATGTCCTTGAACATATCAACAGGACCAACCAACTTACCATTTGCAAGCTGGAAACCAAGAGCAACAACTCTAGGTGGACCGTCTAATCTTGTTGGCATTGCCTGTTCAACACTGCATGGTACCATAGGACCTTGATGTGATCCGCGCATCCAACCACTAACTAGATGGGGAAATGCAAATGGTTCCAATGCTTCACCAACTGCAGGTAAACCACTTTGGCATCTGACAATCGCAACAGGGTCGTCCTTACCAACATATTGACCTGCTATTTGCGAAAGTTTTTCAGTTGAGATGCAAGCAACTGCTTCTTTCTCTGAAACTTTGTTGCCTGGGCCAGGATAAATCCGTTTTATAACATATCTGCTTCTTGAACCTATAAATGCCAGCATAGAATATGTTTCTTCTGGAGTTTTGAATGTTATTGTTCTTCCTTCAACAGTATCATATATTTCAAAATGGAAACCGCCTTGCATTGTTGGATCAATAACTAAACCAGGAGTACTAAATGGATCAGCAAACATTCTATAGAAAGGTAGATTGAAAGCACCTGGATCAGTTTTATCCATCATAAAAACAATCAATGGTTCACTTTTTCTCTCTTCAAATTCAAGTTCTGCAATTCCTGGTCCCATACCTCTTATATTGCCTGAGAAAGCGTCACTCAAAAGATCTTGGCCAGCGCCGTATAATTTCAATTTTTTAGCTACTTCAGTACCTGTTTTGAAAACATCCCATGCAAGAGTATGTATGTCTTTATTATCTGCTCCTTTATGGTGTGTAATAATTAGATTGAGGTCATCCCCACATTTAGAAACATGATAATCAATTATTTTTCCTTCTTTTTTTGCTTTTGAAAGCTCGTCTTCGGCTGTCTTTATTAGTTCTGGGTGTACTGTTGCATGTCCAGGATAGCCACCTATATCTGCTTTGATTACACTAATAGTAGTCTTCATATGTTTACCTCCAATATGATAACTGAGACAGCAAATAAAAAGATTGCGTTAACGCTTAATTGGTGTGTTGTAAAAATTGTAATGTTTTGTATAAAATTACCATATAAGTATTAAAAGACAGAGAACAAAGTAGATAACGGGATGAATTATGGTTAAAAATATCACGTCTGGAATTCCTGGATTAGATCAATTACTTGGAGGGGGATTCCCTGACGGTAGTTTGATTATGGTATCTGGAGGAACAGGTACTGGAAAGAGTACTTTTGCACTTCAATTTCTTCACAATGGGGCAACAAAGTTTAATGAACCTGGGATTTTGATCTCATTAGAACAAGAACCAGAAAAACTTATTGATACAGCAAAACAATTTGGATGGGATTTTGAAGATCTTATTGCAAAAAAGAAATTAGCTATAATCTCACCATCAGTATACAAATTTGAAACATTAGAAGAACATATTACTGCAGCAGTAAAAAAGCTTGGTGCAAAACGGCTTGTTCTTGATTCCTATACGATTGCAAGTACTTTTTTTGTAAAACCAGAAGAGCGCAGACGAGGTTTGTTGCTTCTAAGCCGTAAAATACAAAAACTTGGTATCACCAGCCTTGCAATATCTGATGTTCCAGAAGGCAAAGACACCTTTTCAATCAGCGGGTTCGAAGAATTTGTGGTTGATGGTGTTGTTTCACTCGAACTATTATCAGATAAATCAAGAAATGTGTTTACTAGAGCTGTTTTCATTAGGAAAATGAGGTATATTGAACATTCACTTAAGAGAGTGCCATTTAGAATAACCAATAAAGGTTGTATTGTTTATCCAGAAGAGGTATTATTTGACTAGTTCTTAGTCACTTGTAATATTGCGGTTTTATCCTCTTCTACTCCTTTTGTTTTTACTGTTTTACCAATATGAAGAACCTGTTCTGATCTTGAACTATCTCGGTATATTGTTATGCCTTTACATGCATTTTTCCATGCTAGCATATAGACATTCTCAACATCTTCAACAGTTGCACTTGCAGGCATATTTATTGTTTTACTAACTGCAAGATCAACATGTTTTTGGAATGCTGCTTGCATAAGAACATGGGCTTCAGGAGAGATATCATGAGAAACACGAAACACTTCTTTTACATCATCTGGTATCTCATCCATGTGTGCTATTGTCCCTTCCTCCATGATTCTTTGCATTAATTCTTGACTGTAAAGACCACGAACTTTCATCACATGTTCGAAAATATCATCACAATAATAGTATTGGCCTGCTCTAACTGTTTTTAGGAATGATAATGCAAACACTGGTTCTATGCCACTGCTTGTATTAGATATCATTGATATGGTGCCAGTTGGAGCAATTGAAGAACAAGTTGCATTTCTCATAGCATCATATTCCTTGGAAAGCGGACTGTTACTGAAATTAGGGAATGAACCTCTTGCACGACCAAGTTCATGACTCATTTTTCTTGCTTCTTCCTGAATAAACTTCATCATCTCTTGCCCAACTTCATAACCAAGATCAGAATCATATCTGATTCCCATCTTGAAAAGCATTCTTGCAAATCCCATTACTCCCAACCCAATTCTTCTGTTTCTCAATGTTTGTTCTTTTATTTGTGGAATTGGATATTTGTTCAGATCTATTACATTATCTAAAAATTGGAATGCAATACGCACCACATACCTGAGTTTAGTCCAATTTACTTTATTCTTCCAATTAGTTTTACTCCAATCAAACTCAACAAATTTAACAAGATTGATACTTCCAAGATTGCATGACTCATAGTCAGGCATTGGAACTTCACCGCAATTGTGGATGATAAGCCCATTGGCAGAAAATGAATGAGTTACTGGTTCTGTCAAATCATAAACTGGCTCAACACCACAATGCCTTACTGATTCAATGCTTGTGTCAATATTATCATCATATACTTCATTTGGTTTAAGTTTTTCAAATTTCTTATTCTTGGCAGAAATTGCAAAGCCTATTCGTTCCATGAACTTAAACATACTTGCTCTGCTAATTATAAGCTCATGCTGTGCATCGCATTGATATTCTTTGGGTTCTCTGTTTGTATCAGGAAGAACTGTCGTATGTACTTTTCTTCTTTCAAAATAAACCTTTGATACAATACCAAATTGAAGAAGGAGTACTTGGACTTGTTTCAACAGTTTGGTGGAATTTGAAGCAAGTCTAATACTAATACCTTTTTCCTTACTGCCCTGTACCGAGCCGTCAGCAGCAAACAATGCAGAAAGAAATGTGGCCATGGACTTTTCATCTAATTGGAATACAGATGAAGGGACTTCTTTCTGAGCAGCAGTATGATAGCGGACACCAAGATCATGGAACATTTTTGCTATCCTGGATGAATATTTCAGTCGGGTTTCAGTTTTATCTTTTATGGGCATGACATCTTTTTTGTTAACGTTATCCAAATATGCCTTAAACAATGGAAGTAATTCATGCTTTTCTTCAGCTCCAAAATAGAAGATGACATCCTCTGCCTCCTTTGACATATGACCATCACCAATAAGCCAACCAAGCATTAGTGCCATTTCACGATCGATGGAATTAATACCAAACTTTCCTTCCTTTTGGAGTACTAGACGATCATCTTTGCTAAGCTCCTTCAATTCCTTCCATCCATTCTCAGTCATGAACTTATGGTTTTCTGTTGCCTTGAGTTCATAACCTGCCTTTGTTGTAACAAGGTAAACATCCTTTTCACCTGTTTTTCCATGCCATGTGATGCGATGGTAATTGCCATCATCTCCAAGTACATGAAGCGGGTTATGTACCCTTTCCATTTCAATAAGACCTTCATTGGTTGTTACAATTGCATCTTTGGAAATACAAGGATTTGTTGCGTGTATTTCATCGTCTGGAGTTGGATTTTTTGCATTGATTTCATCTATAAATAAAAGACCAGGTTCTGCTGATTTCCAAGCACTATATGCAATGAGCTTGAACAAACTTCTTGCATTCACTTTTCTTATTGGTTCTCTACTTCGTGGGTTTATTAAATTATATTCGCTGTTTGTTTCTACTGCTTTCATGAAGTTATTATCAGCCATTACACTTACATTAAAATTTTCCATAACTCCAGGAGTTTGTTTCATGGTGATGAATTCTTCAACATCAGGATGCCAAACGTGCAATGTTGCCATGTTTGCCCCTCTTCTTTTCCCCCCTTGCTTGATTACATTGGTGGCATTGTCAAAGGCACTCATAAATGATATTGGACCTGAAGCAACTCCTGCGGTGCTTTTAACAAAGTCTCCTTTGGGTCTAAGATATGAGAAACAAAAACCAGTGCCGCCACCAGTTTTGTGTATAATTGCCTGATGCTTAACTGATTCGAATATCTGTTCAATATCATCCTTTACTGGTAAGACAAAGCATGCAGAAAGTTGCCCTATACCAGTTCCTGCATTCATAAGTGCAGGGGAATTGGGCAGAAATTCAAAATTAGTCATTACTTGATAAAATGCATCTTCATATCTTTTTGTAACTGTTTCATCTGCACCATAATTTGTTTCATTCGAAGCAAGATGCCTTGCAACTCTTCTGAAAAGTCCACTTGGAGTTTCAATGGTTTTTCCAGTTTCATCTTTGAGAAGATATCTTCTTTCAAGAACCTGAATGGAATTCAATGGAAGCTTAAGATCGTCCTCGACACCAAGGACTTTTTTCATTTCACGTTCTATATTTTTTCTGTGCCTATAGATAATGTAGGATTTTGCAGTTGCTGCATGCCCTGATTCTATAAGTGCTTTTTCAACCAAATCCTGTATCTCTTCAACTGTTGGTGTATAAGATTCGGCAAATTTCTTGTTTATATATTGCACAACCAAATCTGCAACTTTTTCTGCTTCTGCCTGATCACTACCCCCAACAGATTTTGCTGCCTTGAAAATTGCAGTAGCAATCTTTTCTTTGTTAAAATCAACAATGGATCCATCTCGTTTTTGTATTTTAGTTATAGTCATATATATCTCCCGCCAAGGAGGTTACTAACCCGCCTAAATTTTTTGAACACCCTAATCTATTGCGCAAATAATATAAATAGTGTTAATGACACGTCGACAAATAACGGATTTTTAAAATTTCTTTCTCAGAACTATCCACCCGCCAATGCCACCAACAACAAAATTTACCATGGTCCCAATTAAAGCTAGACCAACTCCACACAACGCAGAAATGCCAATTCCGCTAGTTCCTGTAGTATCAAATAGAATTGATGCTATTGCAGTTTCCATAGATCCAAACCCAAAATTACCTACAGGTCTGCTTATCACTATCAACGCAAGTATGGCGTTTATTATAATTTTAATCATTGCAATTATAAAATATGAAAATGCAGCAACTGTTCCAGCGCCAATAAGGTCAAAACCATAATTTTTTGCTGAACGTATTCCTCCCCACAAATAAAGTCCAAAAAATATTGGATAGAGTAAAATAAGGTAAACCATGCTCACAAGCCCAAAAGTATCTAAATATTCTTCAGGTAATACAACAGGAAGTACCTGGACAATTGTGGATAATATAGTCAACACAACCCCAATTACAATGATTAGTATTGAAGCCAAAAACATTTTTTTAATATCAAAGACTGGTTTTGCCATTAATGAAATAATAAAAGAAAATTTATAAACTCAACCTCCACTTCTCTGGTAGCCTTTATTTTTGTAAGTCATCCGACAGCTCAGAAAAACATATCGGACATTTCAATTTTTCAAAAGGAGATGGATTGAAGATGATAATTTTGTTGTTTTTTTTGGCCCATGCTTGCATTGATTCGATTGAACTTTCAGCACCCATAGAAATTGAATATTGAATAATCTCTTTTTTACATTTTTGACAGTAATACATAAAATCAACAAGCATATATGAATGTCAAATGTTTTTCTTTTTTATCTAATCTACAAAACCCAAACCGTTCAAATTGTATATTATCTCCTATGTTTAGATCAGCACAATTTGCCTCGCAATAGCCCTTTACAATTTCAAGACTTTTTGTATTGAAGGTATTATCAGGATTCAGAATATCTTTTGGTATGTAAATTTCACAATCCAATCTATTTTCACTTACCCATTGAATTTTTTTCTCGACCATCCCATCATCCATTACTTGGCCAGATAGGCATTCTCCTTTTTTTACTAGTTTAACATTGCAAAGATCTTTTAGTCTAAAAATTTCACCCTCGATAATTTGTTCCCCATCATTTGCAGAAATGTAAATAGTTTTGCTTATTTTCATTTTTCTATTTCCAATATCTTTCTTTGGATGGCATTTGAGTTCAATTATTTTCTCTTCAATGCCATCAACTTCTAATTTTATTGGATTTGGTACAAAGAAATAATGCGGTGATTCTGGATCAAGAAGTTTCCTATTTTCTGCCATAAGAATGCTTAAATCAGGTTCGCTTTCAACTTTTGAAATACCAAATGATAAAACAAATTCTCTTATTGCTGCTGGTAGAATACCCCTTCGTTTTAGGCCTTCCAATGTTGGGAGTCTTGGATCATCCCAACCCCAAAGTTTTCCGCTTTCAACCAATGGACGTAATAAACGTTTTGAAACAGGAGCATTCTTTATTGCGAGTCTTGATATTGAGATTAGTTTTGGAACGTGGAGTTTTAGTTTTTCTAAAAGATAGATGTAAAGTTCATCTCTTAGTTCATATTCTTTTGATCTGATTGGGTGGGTTATATTGAGTAAAGAATCCATTACAGCACCTTGAAAATCATAGGTAGGCCAAACACGATATTTTGTTCCCTGGCGATAGTGTGGTGCCGAAATAATCCTGAATAATGTTGGATCTCGCATAACTGTATTGTCAGATCCCATATCTCCTCTGAAACGAATAGTTCCACCACCTTCTGGAACAGAGCCATTTAACATCTTTTTCCAACCAGCTAGATTTTCTTCTGAAGATTTGGAACCACATTCACAACGACTTTTTTCCTCTCTTCCTTTTGAGATCTTCTCTTGTTCGCAAATACAGAAATAACAATCAGATTGCATTAGTAATTTTTCACAAAGTTCATACATCTTCGGTAAAAAATCGCTGCAGTATTTTTCTTCATCCCAATCCAAACCAAGCCATTTTATGCCTTTCTTTATTCCATCAACAAATTCAATTTTTTCAGCTTCTGGATTGGTATCATCCCACCTTAAAATGATTTTACCATTATATTTTTTTGCAATTGCATGTGAAAGACAAAATGCTTTTGCATGTCCTATGTGTGGCCAACCATTAGGTTCTGGCGGATATCTTACGATAACTTTTCCATCTATTGCTCCTTCGATTTCAATTGTTTTTTTCTCTTCTGATTTTTCCACATACTCGTATTTACCCATCTCTGTTTTGATGTCATCCTTGTTGAGTTTTGAAACCCTGGAGATTTCTGCATTTATAAGTTGTATTGTGTTTTTCATATCACTTTTTGCTTCTGGAAACTCTGCAATTACTTTACCAACAACTGAACCAGGGCTTGCTTTGCCATAGTCACAAGCATTTTTCAGTACATGTTTACTAATAACAGAATTAAGCGACATAAAGAAGTAATAACAGAAGAGGTTTAAAAATTAATCAAGTTTTTTTACCAAACGTATACTTTCTTCCGATATTACCTTTTAGATTCATAGCAAGTTTAACGTCATTTGGAGGATCTTCTCTTCTGTTGAGTCTAACGCTAAGGTTACTATAAACATTATACATGCAAAGCCTATCATTATCATTTTTAAGTAAATCTTTTAACTCAGGATGATCACGAAGAACGTTGACATAGGAATTTTTGAATAATGATAATCTCACAACATCATATATTGAATTTGCTTGTTCGTTAGTCAGATAAGACAAAGTATTGCGGAATTTTACTTCATTAGTATTCCAAGCAGATTTTATTCGTACCCACAGTTTTTTCACTTCTGGAGATATTTTTAACACATATGCACCGATAGAATTCTGATACAAACATTTATAAATAAGTTTTGCTGCAAATAAATCAATATAACTACAAGGAGGTGTAGCTGATGAACGTGAATAAAGTATCTGGATTTAGGATGCACATGTCTAATTGTAAGTTGAGCTATGCCTTCACCATTGTCGCATGGCATGAATAATTGCAGGGGAAAAAGGCTTTGAAAAAAGTTGGCACCCGAAACTCCTGCGCCCGAACAAACTTTTAGGAAAAGTTTGATCAAAACTGTTCCTAAAAATTGGTTTAGAAAAATCGCCAGATAAATTCTCATAGAATTTATAATAATGGCAATCACTTTTGTCCACCTAGGGGGCATTGCTCCTTAGACCAGGACAAGAATCTGAAGGAGGCGTGGAACCTTTGGTTCCACAAAAAATAAAGGTGAAAAAAGTGGTTGATGTAGTTGTTCCGGAAGGGCCAAATGGGCCTGACCCAGAAGATAGAGTAACATTAGATGATCGAGATATGGAGGTCGTTGCGACCAGAAGAGGTAGACCCAGAAGAGGGGTCAATAATGCGCAACTTACAAAAGTACTGAACTTGTACTTTATTGAAAAGTTGTCCATGAGAAAGGTTGCAGATGTTCTCGGAATGTCTCACATGAGTGTTTACAGAATGTTGAGTGACCCGAACCTCGAGCTACTCATTTGAAACCCACAAGGTTTTTCATAGAATAGGGGGTTAATTTTTTCTATTTTTTTATTTTAATAGAATGACAAAAGTCAGGGAACCTTTATTTATATAAACTCAGAAAAAATAATATGATTACTTGGAATGATTTTTTAAAAGTGGATTTGCGAGTTGGTAAAATTATTGCTGTTGATGATTTTCCAGAGGCTAGAAAACCAGCATACAAACTAACTATTGATTTTGGTCCTGAAATTGGCATAAAGAAAAGTAGTGGCCAGTACACTAAACTTTATACAAAAGAGCAATTGCTTGGTCGTCTTGTTTTGTGTGTGATAAATTTTCCACCAAAACAAATTGCAAATTTCCAATCAGAGTGTCTTACAACTGGGTTTGTAACTGATAAAGGAGTTGTTTTGGCACAGCCTGAACAAGACATTCCATTAGGGTCAAGATTAGCATAGATCTACCCCTAATAGTTATGGCTCACGCTAATTCTTTTTTTTGTTTTGTATTTTTACGAGCAGAGCGAGTAAAAATTAGCAAAACAGCTTAGCTAACGCTAAGTATTTTTCATTTTGCCTTTGGCAAAATCAGTGAAAAAGAATGACTCATGCTTCAAATTAAGTAGATCCTAGCAAATTTCGTACACATGCACACTGCTTCCAGTTATATCTGATGTGACTCAGAAAATATTTGGAGGTGATCTATCCGCAGGTTCCCCTACGGATACCTTGTTACGACTTAGCCCCCCTCACGCCCTCCCGGTTCGAACTTGGCATGAACCAAGGCCTCACCGAAAAAACATTTGGGTGACTTGACGGGCGGTGTGTGCAAGGAGCGGGGACACATTCACCGCGTGATAGTGACACGCGATTACTAGCCATTCCATCTTCACGAGGGTGAGTTGCAACCCTCGATCCGAACCACGGATGGATTTAG
>JBDRCX010000004.1:0-18605 GCA_043821365.1 Microcaldota archaeon
CTTGGTGATATTTCCGGCGTTGTATCCAATTAAACCGTAGCATCCACGGCTTGTGGTGCTCCCCCGCCAATTCCTTTAAGTTTAAATCTTGCGATCGTACTCCCCAGGCGGCAGACTTAACACCTACGCTACAGCACTACTTATGATTACTCATAAGTAACACCACAGTCTGCATCATTTACAGCTGGGACTACCGGGGTATCTAATCCCGTTCGCTCCCCCAGCTTTCGTTCCTCACCGTCGGACATGTTTTGGATCGGCGCCTTCGCCACTGGTAGTCCTTCCAGGCTCAACGGATTTTACCCCTACCCTGGAAGTACTCCGATCCTCCCCCATTCCCAAGACTAATAGTATTCACTGCACGCGTTAGAGTTGAGCTCCAACATTTCACAGCGAACTTGATAGTCCGGCTACGAACGCTTTAGGCCCAATATTCGTGGGTACCACTCGAGGCGCTGGTGTTACCGCGGCGGCTGCCACCAGTCATAGGCCATTTCCTAGGACTGTCAAAAAACACCCTAAGGATGTGATTGCCCACACCCTTATTCTCCAAGCTATTTACACTTGGCAAAAGACGGAAACTAAGTTTCCGCCACTCAGACTTCCCCTATCACGCTTTCGCGCATTGTAGAGGTTTCGCGCCTGCTGCATCCCGTAGGACTAGGGTCCTTGTCTCAGTACCCTTCTGGGGGCCACCACTCCCATGGCCCCTAAAGATTATCGGCTTGGTGAGCCATTACCCCACCAACTACCATAATCCTCCGCAGTCTCATCCTAAGGCGAACTAGTTCCAATTCACTAGCCATTTAAACGCCCAAGCCTTCCAGCATAGGGCACCTATCGTGGGTTAGCCTCAATTTCTCGAGGTTATCCACGTCCTTAGGGCAGATTGACCACGTGTTACTCAGCCGTATGCCGCCCATCCAGGTGGATGAGCTGACTTGCATGGCTTAATCGAAGTCTGATAGCAGTACCCTCCAGCAGGATCAACTGGAGTTAATCTCAGTTGATCGTGCATTCTAAACACGAATTTGGTACGATAATTTTATATCTAATTTCCTTATAGAAATTGACATTGCACGGATCATTTACTCTTGAAGCATGAGTCAAATCTATAAGTAATAGATTTCCACATTTAATGACAAATTTTTTGTAAGATTTGTCAGAAGAGAAATACAATTTCCCTTAGATGACACATTCTGTGGCATTGAATTGCACTGAATGCGCAGAGGATATATAGCGATGAACCTATTTATAAAGCTTTCGTCTTATCCTCAGTAAAACTCAGATAAATTTACTTAATTGATAATTTAGGTTAAAACCACAAAATAACCAAAGTAATTAAAATAAACGCCATGGGTTAACATTATGGACGATGATAAAATAGTCCTTGATCGTAAAAGTTTCGAAGCACTTGCAGTTGATAGTAGAGTACGAATTTTGAAATCATTAGAAAAAAGAAGAAAAACACTTTCTGAATTAGCTAAAGAACAAAAAATGTCAATCTCAGGTGTTAAGGAACACCTTGAAACACTTGAGAATGTTGGGCTAATTGAAAAAATTGATGATGGTCACAAATGGAAATATTATGAGCTAACAAGAAAAGGAAGGGAGATAGTTGCACCAAAAGAAATACGTGTTTGGATCTTACTTATCATATCCATGTTTGCTCTAGTTATTTCATTGAATAGCATGATCTCAATGCAAGAAGTACAAACTGCAGATGAACCAATCAGAGCATATGATGAACAATTTATGGTAGCTAGCACATTTGACAATAATACTGAAAATCTTGCTTTGAATACCGGCGTACAAAGTAAAACAACAAACAAAACAGAAATAGTACAAGATGATATTCCAGAACACACAGGTTTAGTAGAGATAATTATATGGATAAGTTCTTTGACAATGTTTGGTTGTATAATAGTTTTGATAAAGAACCGACTGAATCTTACCCCCAAATAATATCAATACTTTTTTAAAGTATATTACATAAATAATCACTAATAGAAACAATCTGGTGTGGGGATGGGTACTTTAAAACGACTTGAATTTAAAAAAGTAGATGTTGATCCATCAGCCTTAGCCAAACAAATTAGTGCTAAGTATTTACCATGTGGAACAGACAGGATAATTGATGAAATAACCAGAACTCACACAAGAAATATTGCAGTTTCTCATCCTGAAAAATTTGCTAGACAACACGCGCTTAGGAAGTTGAAACATGATCATAAAACTTTAATAGACGTCATACTAACTTCTGAATTCGAAGATACTGTTTCTGAAGCCAAAGGATATATTATGGAATTGGTAGAGCACATAAAGGATCCAAAAACATTATTTTTCATTAGTAGTTTAGGAGTAACAGATGCAGATAAAGTAATAATTGCAAGGTATATGGCAGTTCTTGAACCACGAGACACTGAGATGTTACGTTTCATTGTCCTAAATGCTGAAAATAGAGTGGTAATAGAAAATACCATATTGGCAATTAGAAACCTTGGACAATACGATGTTATTGCAGACATAAATGCAAATGCAAAATTTTTAGCAGAATATAGTGAAACTGGTTTTGATACATTTACCTATGATTTTACATTAACAGTATTAGAAGCAAATATTGATTCAATTACATCAGAAACAGCATTAATTGCAATTGTAAATGAAACAAAGAACCAACCATTACGAAGAATTGCAGCAGCAAAATTAGCAGATATGGTAGATGTATCAGATGAAATAAATCTTTTTGCAAATGCTAATCTTGAACTGTTGATTTGTGTTGTTCTTTACCATGTCCATGATAAAAAATGGGAACACACAGTTGGGATATTGTCAACTATATGGGCGGATACCATATTAGAACGTCTAGAAACAGAGATGCCACCAGATTATATGAGTGCTTTGTGTTTGGCTTGTTATTCAGACGACCCAGAACATAGGAAAACAGCATACAATGCATTGCCATTAACTTATGCAGAAGAAGTTGCTATTAGAAGTAAATACTTAGATAGTGCAACAACAGCACTAGATAGATTTGATCCAGAACGAGATACTCCGACTCTCAGAAGAATCTCAGAGCAAGCAACAATAGCAAGTATACGTGAAATGGCACTTGAAAAGTGGTTTTTTACTGCTGGTTTTTAACAATAATCTTTATTGCATCAAAAGGTAAAAGAGCGCATTTTAATCTTGAAGGATTTTTACTAAGATCAATTTTCAATAAATGTAGTATGTCTTCTTTTTTGATCTGTTTTAATACACTGAATTTTTTACCTTTTAAATATTCAGTAAATAGGGATGTGCTTGCCTGACTGATGGCACAACCAGAACCAACAAATTTTACATCACTTATTTTTCCATTTTCTACTTTTAAAAATAATTCTATTTGATCTCCACAAGTTGCATTATGGATTTTAGTTTGGTAATTTGAGTTTTTTATTTTACCAAAATTCAACGGATTTTTGTAAAGTTCAATAATAAATTCCTGATAAATATCTTCCAGATCAAACACCCACAAGACCATCTATTATTGATGGTGCTAAAAAGTATAAACCAAATCCAATAAGACCACCTAAAAATGCCAGTAAACCAACTAAACCACAGAGAATAATCCCAATTTTGATTATTGTTTGTGCAGTTTTAACAAAAAAATGTACAACTGCCGCAATTGCCAGAAGTAAAAGACCCAAACCAAACAAAAGTACTGAACCAAAAAGCATGGTACTCCTAGTAGTTTCTTCTAGGTTTTCAATTGCACCTTTTATGTTAGATGATGACGATACTGCCAGGACTGTACCGAATAATAGAATAACCACAAACAAATATTTTATTTCCATAATTTCACCCAAACATTTTCCTAATCTTTATAAGAGAATCAATCAAAAGATCTATTTCGGATTTATTATTATAAAGATAAACACTTGCCCTGGTACTTGCAACAATACCAAGCTTTTCATGTAAAGGCATTGCACAATGATGACCACTACGAACACACAGATTGTTTTCAGCTAATATGGCCGAGACATCATGTGGATGAATATTATCCAATGTAAATGATACTAAACTGCACTTGTTTTTCGTATTGGTTGAACCAAGAACTTTGACAAACTCCAGCTCAGTCATTTTTTTCAATGCATATCCAATAAGTGATCTATCATGCTCATAGATATTTTCCATACCAACATTGTTCAGGTAATCAATTGCTGCTCCTAGCCCCACAACAGCAGAAACTTCAGGTGTACCTGATTCAAATTTATGCGGCACATCTGCCCAAGAACTCTCTTTTTCAGATACTTTCCTAATCATTTGACTTCCATAAACAGCAGGATCCATACTTTCTAGTATGTCTTCTTTTCCATAAAGAACACCAACACCAAAAGGACCAAGCATTTTATGACCGGAAAATGCCAAAAAATCACAATCAGATTTCCTAACATCCGTAGGTAACGATGGGACTGATTGTGCACCATCTAGAACACAAATTGCGTCGTTCTCATGTGCTATTTTAGACAATTGTTTTGTATTATTTACAATACCAAGAACATTGGATATTGCAGAAACAGTCACAAGTTTTGCACCTTTGCATTTTCTTTCAAAATCATTAATGTTTATTTCTCCTTTGCTATCAACATCAACAACTTCAAATTTGGCATTTTTTGATTTTGCTAAAAATTGCCATGGGACAAAGTTACTATGATGTTCTGCAATTGTGGTAACGATCTTATCGTTCTTTTTGATAAATTTCTCACCCCAACCACGCATTATGGAATTTATTGATGCAGTCGTATTTGCAGTGAAAATAATTTCATTCTGATCTCTTGCATTAATGAATTTTTTTACTTTTTCCCTTGTTTTCTCGTATTCTGCTGTTGCATTCTCAGCAAGGCCATACAATCCACGTGATATATTTGAGTTTTTATTAGTGTAAAAATCAGTCAGAACATCAATAACTTGTTTTGGTTTTTGAGAAGTTGCTGCTGAATCAAGATAAACCAAACTTGGATTTGAATTAAAAATAGGGAAATCTTTACGTATTTTTTCAGTGTCAATCATTTTCATCGCCTAGATAAGAAGAATATCCTTTTTTCTCAATTTCATCTGCAAGTTTTGCATTTCCAGACTTGACTATTTTTCCCCCTGCTAGAACGTGAACGTTATTAGGACGAATATATTTCAGAATTCTTGGGTAATGGGTAACTATAAGAAAAATTCTTTTTCCGTCATTCATTTTCTTTATTGCTTTTGCAATTATTTTTATTCCATCAACATCAAGTCCAGAATCAATCTCATCGAGAATTACAACTTTGGGATTTAATGAGAGCATTTGAACTATTTCCATTCTTTTTTTCTCACCACCAGAAAAACCAACATTAAGTTCCCTTGATATGAATTTTTCACCAAGTCCAACATTCTTACTTGTTTTTACAAGTTTGGTGTGGTCTTCAACCATTTTGTCTAAATTTTGTTTATTTTTATTGGCCTTCCTTAATAGACTGCTAATTTTTACCCCTTCAATTTCTTCTGGATTTTGGAATGCAAGAAAAAAGCCATTTTTAGCTCTAGCGTCTGCTTTTAATTTTATTATTTCTTTTCCTTCAAATTCTATGCTTCCACTTGTCTCTAAAGAAGGATCACCCATCAATGCATTACATAATGTGCTTTTACCACTGCCATTGGGACCCATAAACGCATGAATTTGGCCTTGTTCAAGTGTAAGATCAATGCCTTTGATTATTTCTTTTTGATTTGTGAAAACATGAAAATTAGTAATATTAAGAACCATCAATACACCTTTTCAACTAATGAGATTGGACAAAAATCCCTTACACCCTTTATCTTTTCTATATGAGATATCACTCCATTGACAACTCCAGCAGGACCAACTAATTCTATTGTAATTGCATATGGTCCAGTTGTTTGGTAAACAGCTGTGACCATAGAAAGTTTGTTAACTGAACTTAGAACAGAACGATAACTTTCCTTAGTAGTATTAATAGCAACCAAAGCACGCTTCCAACCTATTTTTGATTGGTTTAGAATTATCGTACTACCGATTATGATTCCAATTGATTTTAGGCGTCTAATTCGCTTTTGTACTGCTGGTTGGCTTACCCCTAATTTTTTTGCAATTTTCGCAAGAGTAATTCTTGAATCCGTAAGTAAAAGATGGATAATTTTTAGATCGGATTGGTTTATCATTGTTTATTTTATTAACCTTAATGGTTTAAAAATATAACTTATAAATTTTCCATTATGCATCTTGATGAGCAGATAATAGAGAATATTTCTTCAACAAAAAAAGAACCAGTGTGGATGAAAAAGCGAAGGCTTGAAGCATACTCGGAATATTTAGAAACCCCCATGCATAAATTTGGGCCTGATCTATCAAAATTAGACTTTGATGAAATTGAATGGTATCTTTCTGGACCACAAAAGAAAAAAACATGGGATGATGTTGATCCTGAAATAAGAAGAAAATTTGAAAAACTTGGAATACCAGAAACTGAAAGAAAATTTCTTGCTGGACTAGAAACACAAATCGAATCAGAAACTATTTATGGTAATTTGAAAAAAGAATGGGAAGAAAAAGGAGTAATTTATACAAATATGGATGAGGCACTGGAAAAATATCCTGAGCTATTAAAAAAATATATTGGGAAGGCAATACCTATTAATGATAATAAATTTACAGCACTAAATGATGCGGTATGGAGTGGTGGTAGTTTTCTTTATGTTCCAGAAAATTTAGTGTTACAAGCGCCACTACATGCTTATTTTATGATCTCAAAAGAGGGAATAGGACAATTTGAACGCACAATTATTATTGCAGAGAAAAACAGTAAAGTAACTTATATTGAAGGGTGTTCCGCACCCCTATATCCACGTAGTAATTTGCACACTGGTGTGGTGGAGATATTTGCAGAAAAAAATGCACACGTTAGGTACATTACGCTTCAAAACTGGTCCAATAATGTGTATAATTTAGTTACACAAAGAGGAATTGCAAAACAAAACTCAATGATAGAATGGATAGATGCAAATATGGGTTCCGTTGTTACTCAAAAATACCCTTGTGTAATTCTTGCAGAAGAAGGTGCGAGAGGCAGAGTAATATCAATGACAACTGCTGGTGAAAACCAGAACATTGATTCTGGTGGAAAGATGGTACATCTTGCACCAAATACGTCTTCAACCATAATATCCAAGAGTATAAGCTCAAAAGGAGGGACAAGTACCTTCAGAGCTGATGTTAAAATGAAACCAGAGGCTAGAGACTCGACGTCATTTACAAATTGCCAGGGATTGATGCTTGACCCAATATCAAAAAATAATTCAGTTCCTAAATTCTATATTGAAAATGGTGATTCTACCATATCCCATGAAGCAAGTGTTGGAAAATTAGATGAGAGAAAAATTTTCTACCTTATGAGCAGGGGAATCTCAAGAAAAGAAGCAGAAAATTTGTTAGTATTAGGATTTTTTGATTCTTTTATCAAGGAATTGCCATTTGAATACGCAGTTGAATTCAATAGATTGTTGACTGTTGAAATGGAGGATAGTGCAATATGAAAATTAAAAACGAATTATAATATCTCCTAAACGAATCCCCATTTGTTGTCGTCTATCAAAATCAACACTATATGCAGAAAAATCAACTGTTGATAATGGACGACCTAATTCATTTGCTTTATCTATTTCTAGAATAAGTGTAAGTGCTCTCCTCCAATGTGCTAGAACTGCAAAATCATCTTGAAGTAATTCCATAAGTGAAAGTTCACTGGCAGTGTTTGCAACGAAAGTTATTGTATTCTTTTGTTCTTGGGTTAATTCAAACCCATGGATCTCTGCCACTGCAGCCAATTCTAATGCGTGACCAATCCAGGATGGTATTGAATTGCATTGATTACAAAAAACACCGAAACAAGCTTGTTCTTCATGTGTTCTGGCTGGTCGTCTCATCTTATTAACATTTGAAACCACCTTGGCAAGCAATGCACCAATAACAGTTAATGTTTGTAATTGAAGATCAAGAAGTTCCTTCACTTGTTCACGCATGTGTTGCAAACCAGGAATAGATGCTGTTGCAAGAGTTAGACCCTCAGTTAAATGAAAATCAAAACATAATCTTGGTCTTTCATCATCTGTTTTGTGCACATTAAGTGCAATTTCAACTATTTGTTCTAATGTTAATCTTCTTCCGCTTAATGTAAATCCAAGTTTTCTATCTGGAGTTAATAGAGCTGCACCAACGAGTAAATGTCCCAAATCATGATATTCTGATGGTGGAAGTTCAACTACTCTACTATTCAATGCAAGATCCCTAAATGAAAGCCTAGAGCTAGCAATTATTTTATCTGGATGGACTCCAGCAAGTGCACCATATGCAAATGTTTGCCATGGGTGGTAATCACAAACTCCTGCACCATCCTGCCTTATGCAATGTTCAGAATGATGAGGACGTGATATAAGTGCACTGATCCTATCAGATGCACGAATCCCACGGTATTTATAATCACCCAAACCAATCATTAGATGTGCAACATGGCTTGGTTCCATATCTAACAACATTGTATGCAAAACTAAAGTTGGAACATTTGCGTAGGTAGCTGAGAATTCTCTTAGAGTATCTGGATCAAGTTTCAATCTACTTCCACGCATAGCAGTGCTAAAATCACCCACAGCATTTCTGGTCTTGCGATCAAGATCTTTCGATGCAGATGGAGCATAGGTACGTCTGGACATTTTTGAACCTCATTATTGTTTATGTTTATTAGTGGGAAAATATTAAAAACACTTTAGTTGACCTTTTAAAACAATTAAAAAAATAGATAATAAAAAAATTATAATTTCATCTTATCTTTTGTAGCTTCATCAATCCTTCCTAAAGCAAGAACATATGCGGCAGTTCTCATATCAATTTTTTTAGAGGTATGAAGATCAAAAGTGGCATTAAACTCCTTTACCATTTTTTGTTCAAGTTTCTTATTTACCTCCTCTTCAGTCCAATAATACTCATTTAGATTTTGCACCCATTCAAAGTAAGAAACACAAACACCACCAGCATTTGCAAGAACATCTGGAATGATGAATTGATTATTTTTGTACAATACCTCATCTGCTTCTGGAGTTATTGGTCCATTTGCCAATTCAACTAACATTTTTGCTTTTACTTTAGATACATTTTCTTTGGTTATTGTATTTTCAAGTGCTGCCAAAACCAATATATCTACATCAAGTTCAAGCAATTGTTCATTTGTAATTTTTTTAGCTCCTGGATATGCATCAACTCTGCCTTCTTTGTTTTTAACTTCTTCAAGTTTTTTGTAATCAAAACCAGAGTCAAGCTGTATACCACCCTTTGAATCAGATACTGCAATTATTGTAAACCCATCGTCTGCCATGAGTCTGGCCATATGTGCGCCAGCATTACCAAAACCTTGAACAGCAACTTTTTTACCAACATGTACTTTTTTGATTGCTTCTTTAGTTGCAAAATACCCACCCAAAGCAGTTGCATAATTTCTTCCTAAAGATCCACCAACTGATAATGGTTTACCAGTAATAACTGCCGGAGTATACTCCCCAACTATTGTAGAATATTCATCCATCATCCATGCCATTATTTGGGGCGTGGTATAAACATCTGGAGCTGGAATATCCTTATTTGGGCCAACAATTTTTAATGCTCCACGCATCCATCCACGAGATAATCGTTCTAATTCTGCTTTTGATAATTTGTGTGGATCAACAGCCACACCACCTTTGGCTCCACCATATGGAATATCAATTACCGCACATTTTATTGTCATCCAGAATGCAAGAGCTTTTACTTCATCTAAGGAAACATTTGGATGATACCTGATACCTCCTTTTGTTGGACCCCTTACATCATTATACCTTACTCTAAAACCTTGGAACACCTTAATCGATCCATTATCCAACCTCACTGGGATGGAAAACACTAGTGATTCTTTAGGTGATTTCAATGTTTCTTCAGTTTCCTGCGCCAACTTTATGTGCTTCTTTGCTTTCTCCAATTGTTTCTCTGCATTTTCAAAGACCATGTTTTATCAACTCATTTAATAAGAATTTTATAGCTGTTTGAATGTTAAGAGTTAAAAAGCTTGTTTTAAACCCTACGTTGCGTATCGAATATTAGTTTTAAGGCAAACAGAGCAGAGAATACCTAATTGTTTAAAAAATTTAGCTGGTCTAGTGTGAACAATGGAGGTAGTATAATGGCACAAGAAATGGGTTTTCAGGCAGGTATAAAAATGGCCATCTTCATGGTAATAGCATTCTTTCTTCTGATATTTTTGTTCATATTCTTTCCGATCAGAATAATTAATGCTGGTGAAGTTGGAGTATTATTGGAATTCGGTAAGGTAAAGGAAATATGGCATCCTGGTATGCACCTATTGATTCCGTTTATAAATGAAGTTAAATCAATGTCAACTCAGATACAAAAATTCGAAAGTGACGCATCCGCAGCATCATCAGATTTACAGATTGTACAAACAACAATAGCCGTGAACTACAGAATCCAATCTGAAGATATAGATGTACAAAATCTTTATGAAAACTTTAGAGGAGATCATGAAGATAGGATAATAGATCCAATCGTACAAGAAGTTGTAAAATCAAATACAGCAAAACTTACAGCTGCAGAATTGATAACAAAAAGAGAAACAGTAAAACAAGTTATTACTGCCGATCTAAAACAAAAGCTAGCAGAATATGACATAACTGTTGTTGCAGTATCTATAACTAACTTTGATTTTTCAGCTGACTTTAACAAAGCCATTGAAGCAAAGGTGGTTGTAGAACAAGAACTATTACAAGAACAGCTTGAACTTCAGAAAAAACAGGTTGAAGTACAACAGACAATTGCAATAAAAAATGCGACTGCAACTGGAATGGTTATTGAAGCTGAAGCATATGCAAAATCACAAGTGTTAATGGCACAAGGTGAAGCTGAAGCAATAGAAACAATAACCGAAAGTTTAACAGATGAATACATACAATATCTATACGTACAAAACTGGGATGGACAAGTTCCCAAAGTTGTCGGTTCTGGTGAAAGTATAATAGATATCAGTAGTCTAGTTGAACAATAATTTTTTATTTTATTCTTTTTTACGAGGTGGATATATGAAATTAGATAAAACAGTGGAAAGTGCTTTGAACAAGCAAGTAAATGAAGAGTTGTATGCTTGGTATCTATACTTGTCAGCAGCAATGCATCTTGAAACAAAAAATTTCGATGGATTTGCAGCTTGGATGAAACACCATGCAGATGAAGAGATGGAACATGCAAAAAAAATTATGGATTATATAAATGAACGTGGTGGTAAGGTAGTTTTGAAACAGATAACAGCACCAAAAACAGAATGGAAAACTATCCAAGAAGTTTTTGAAGATGCTTACAACCATGAATTAAAAGTAACAGAAATGATATATGATCTAAGTAATATTGCAGATGATGAAGATGACTTAACAACAGAAACTTTTCTTCAGTGGTTTTTAACTGAACAGGCAGAAGAAGAAAAAATAACAAGTGAATTAGTAGAAAAAGTAAAGATGGCAGGAAATAATATGGGCGCTTTGCTTATGCTTGATGGAAAAATAATGAAGAAAGATTAAATTTTTCCTATTAAGTCTGTGCCTGGTTTTAAAGTTTCTTTGCCAGGTTCCCAACTAGCTGGGCAAACAAGACCGTCATTTTCCGCAACAAATTTTGCGGCTTTTAATTTTCTTATTATTTCTTTTGCATTTCTTCCTATACTATTATCATGTAATTCAATTGCTTTTACAATCCCTTCAGGATTAATGATAAAAGTACCACGAACAGAAAGACCTTCTTCTTCCATATATGTCCCAAATGCTTTGCAAATTTTACCTGATGGATCTGCAAGCATCGGATAGTTTATCTTTTTTATTGATGGTGAAGAATCATGCCATGCTTTATGTACAAATGCAGTGTCAATGCTTACACTTAAAACTTCGCCACCTAATTTTTTTACTTCCTCGTGATTATCTGCCATTTCCGAAAGTTCAGTTGGGCAAATAAAAGTAAAATCTGCTGGATAAAATAATATCAATAACCATTTTCCTTTATAATCAGAAAATTTTATTCTTTTTATTTCTCCACCCACAAATGCATCTGTTTCCAAATCTTGTATTTTATCTCCAATTTTCATCTTATCACCTTGAATTAAATAAACATTTTACACATATCCATCCATCCCCACTACCAGAACCGCTTATTGATGAATTGAAATGTGCCTTAACAACAACGCTAGGAATACTACTGCCACAACAATTACATCTTTCGCTCATGAAAATAGAATATCAATTAAAATTTATAATAACAACGGACTTTATGTGGAATTTTTCAAATATTTATCAAAAAATATTAAAATTTCTTGTTTGTATGCTGTGGCTATTGCCCTGGTATGGTCATAACCTTCTGCCACCATAAATTTTGCTTCCACACCTGCATTAGTCAAATTAGCATAAAAATTTTCACTTTGTGCTGGTGCAACTGTACCATCTTGGTCACCATGGATAATTAGAAATGGCGGATCATCTACTGATATATAATTTGTTGCACTTGCAGCTTTAGCTTTATCTAAACATTGTGAAAGTTGACACCCGATTAAGTTTGATTCTGGTGATGTTGGAGAATCATGATCCATATAACAAATACCAGAACAATCCCCAGTTAAAGTAACTAAATTAACTGGTCCATACAAATCAACAACTGCTTGTACTTTACTTGAATATCCTAGATTGCCACCGATATTTCCTTCCAGTTCCTCAACATCTCCAGATGTTCCTAATAAAGATGCTAAATGCCCACCAGCAGAACTACCAATCACTCCTATTTTCTCAGTAGTATAATTGTATTTTGCTTCATTTGCCCTTAACCATCTAATTGCAGCTTTAACATCATGTATTTGTGCTGGAAATATTTCGTCTTGACTAAATCTATAATCAATGGATGCAACAACATAACCACCATTTGAAATTGATGCTGCAGAGGAGATAACATCATTCTTTGAACCAGTTGTCCAGGCCCCTCCGTGTATCCAAACTATTAACGGTAATTTTTCAGTTATGTTTACAGGGGTATATATATCTAGTAATAATGATGTGCCATCGACATTAGCATACTCAATGTTACTTGTTAGAACTACTTGGCCAGAATCAACTAATGGATTTTGTAAATATGTTGTATTTGATTTGTTGATTTTAGGAAGTTGATGTGATTGATTTTGTTCTTCTACAATCGGTTCTATACAACCAAAAGCCAATATGAATATTAAAAATAAAAAGAGTAGTTTTTGCATGTTACTTAACCTCGATAAAAATAGGACTATCTGTTAGTTCTAGATTGTTTGTTTGTACAATTTCTATTTCTGGTTCTGTATTTATTCTATCTTCTATTATGTGTGTTATGAAAACTTTATCGCTAGTAGTATAATTACTCATATCTATTGTTTCTGGAGTTTTTGCCCATCCTATAAATACCTTTTTGTTATCTTGATTGACAAATTCAAAAAGCCAGACATTATCACCTTGCAATTTTGTTGCTGTTTTAAAGAATCCAATTTTATCAACAACAAGTTTGAATGTATAATATGCTGGTTTTGGACCGGTCCAAGACATAAGACTGCACCCATAAAATAGATCATTTGGAGTATGATCGCCATAGGAATACCAAAACACTTTTTCTGCACCTTTTGCTGAAAAAATTGCAAGCCTTTTTACAACATCTTTTGCCTGTCTCTCTTCTGTACCACCAGGAGATATTTGAGAACTGTTTGAGCTACACGTACTTGTTTCAGTAACCCAAATTGGCTTATCAATATCATGCTTATCAAGTATTGCTTTGTACTCATCATATCTCTCTTCGAGTCTTTCTTCAAAGTCACCATTAAGATAACCATAATAATGGAAATTTGCAATGTCAAATGAATTTTGTGCACCTTTCGACAATATAGTATCAAGAGCATTAATATTATCATAAAATGCCCAATCACCATCACCGCAATTGGCAGTAAGTAAAACTTTTGAATCAGGATCTATTTCTTTTATCCATGGATATGTGTTGTATATAATATCAAATTTTTCAGGAGCTGGTAATCCTTCATTTCCACCAATTTCCCAATAATCTATCTGATCTTTATATCTACTAACAAGTGTTTTAACAAAAAGTTCTGCATCTATTTTTTGTTGAGAATCTGAAAGATTAGTAGTATGTGAAGTTATGTATTGCATTACATCTGGCTTATTTGTAAGAGAACGTAAATAATCTGTAGAAAATCCACCAAACGGATAAACATTGCCAACCATTCCATAAACTGGAATTATCCACGGATGTTTATTGTTATTTATAACTGCATCAAGTTTACTAAAATCCCAAGATGATTTTGTTGGTTGAATTTCGTACCAAGCAATGCCACCTCCGGGGTGTCTTAACCAAACATAGCCTAATTTATCAACTTCTTTTGTAGCTGCATACAGCTCAGTATCAGTACTATATTTGTCTGGATAGATATAACCACCAACCCCAAATCTAATTGAGTAATTGATGGTTATGTTTGACATAGTGATATTGGTAGTATTTTGAACAATTTGTGTTTGATTATTTTGGATTGTTTGATTATTCATATGATTATTATTTGGATTATCACCAAAACAACCTGCGGACACTAGAAAAATTAATAATAAACCAACTGAAAATAGCGCTAAATTCTTCATTTAATCAACCTATGCCATAACTACTTGAACAAGTTTATAACCATTTGGCCTTGATTTTGACCTGATTATGCCTGCTTTAATGACATAACGCGTTCGAAAGGAAGAAACATTTATAAATAAGTTACTTCATAGTATTGATCCGCACTAACTTTTCGATGAGAACCTATACTCTAAGGTTCGATGAAAACAACAAGTTAGAGTTTTATATGTCTCTCCGATTTTCGGAGAATTTCATGCGTGTGAAGTAACGACAAGTTGTTGTTTGTTTTTTTCTATTAAGATTCGCTTCGGCGAATTTTGTGGAATTGAACAAACAAAGGAGATAGTATCATACGATAAAATGTTAGATACTTCAATATCTCTGGATTTTATTTGCGACAAGTTTCTTTTAGAAATTTTAGCAAATGAAGTGAAAAACTTAGTAATTAAGTAGTGTCATATATGCTGGTTTGTGTTGTCGCTTAGGCGATGATACAAACAACTATACGCCATTTAGTGGATGGCTTGGCTTGTGCCCGCACAGTCACGCGGCAAGCGGCGAAACGCCATGGGTAGACGCACGCAGTCTTTGATCCATGGGTTTGACTGAGCACAGTAATGTGCAACAACCCCTTGAAATGAAGCATCTTAGTAAAGGGTGGAAAAGAAAGCAATGCGATCTGGTTAGTAACAGCGAGTGAAAGCCAGTTAGATCAAACCGAATTCCATCAGGGTAACCTGGTGGTAGATGTGGTGGGGAGTATCCTTTGTTTGAGTCGAAGTCCGTTGGAACACGGTACCTTAGCGAGTAACAGTCTCGTAGACGAAGGCCAGAGGAACGATCCAAGAAGAGTAGTGCCCGTTGGATAACGGACATGAACATGGGAGTATCAACTTCTAAATCTAAATATGGGGCGCAAGACCGATAGCGAATCAGTAGCGCGAGCGAACGCTGAAAAGCACTGCGGGAGCAGTGTGAAAAGAACCTGAAATTAAATGGTTACAGAATGGCAAGGCATAAAAGCGTAGGTTTGTGGAAGCGAATTTGGGTAACTGAATAAGCGACATGAATTAAGCAGTGTCTTGTCTTTCTTCTCGAAGCAAGAACCAGGGAGTTATTTGATGTGGCGAGACGAGAGTCAAAGCGAAAGCAAGTGTACGCAGCCCGCAAGGGTAAGGTACGTCGTGGTAATTCGCGATTAGTCACATTGAGTAGACCCGAAGCCATAGTGAGCTACGCCCGAGCAGGATGAAGCCAATCTGACGATTGGTGGAGGTCCGCAACTAGTGATGGTATATTCCTCTTAGGTGACTTGGGTGTAGGGGTGATAGTCCTGTCGAACATGGCGATAGCGGGTTCCCTCTGAAATGTCTCTCAGGACAGCGTCTCTGGAGAATGATATAGCGGTAGAGCACTGATCAGGTGGATTGGCTCCGAGAGGGGTCGCCATCTCCTCAAACTCCGAATGTTATATCTTCGTAGAAGGAGGCAGTCGGGGCGCCGGAGTAAGTCTGGTGTCCCTTACGGGAACGACCGTACGTGAGGCTAAGGGCCCTAAATGCTAGTTAAGTGTTAATCTGGAAGGAGTTTCTATTCGAAAACAACCGGGAGGTAGGCTTAGAAGCAGCCACCCTTCAAACAACGCGTAATAGCGGACCGGTCTAGAGTACAGATTCTGAAAATTCACGGGACTAAGCTAGCTTCCGATACCTCACCAATGTAAAAAACATTTGAGTAAGGGGGCGAACGGGTTGCCTAGAAGCACGGTGGTGACATCGTGTGGAGCGGCCTGTTATGAATATCCTGGTGTAAGTAGCAGCATATCCGGATGAGAATTCCGGACACCTTATAGAGCAAGGATTCCTCAGCCACGTTCTTCAGCTGAGGGTTAGGCGATCCTAAGGGCCATGGTAACTCCTGAAGCCCGAAATTAGGGAAACTGGTTAATATTCCAGTCCTATGAAGATAGGTTGCCGCAAGGCGCGCCACATTCTTGACGCTTTTGGATAGGTTGAACATCTTCGGATGTCTGAAGAGGGTAAATTCGCGGAGTCTTATTGTGAGGAGAAGCGAACGAATCTCGTAGGGGTAACTCGATCAAGTCCAGGGGCCCATGAAAGAAACTTTTTGGAAAAAGTTTCATCAAAAACTGACCAAAAAGGGTCCATGATAAAAGATGTGGAACGATTCTTCATAATCGTACCTAGAACCAGTACAGGTGCTCTAGCTGAATAGGCTAAGGTGTGATAGGACAACCTAGGTAAGGGAACTCGGCAAAATAGCCCTGTAACTTAGGAAGAAGGGGTGCCATAGCATGAGTAATGTTGTGGTTTCAATAACAAGGGGAGTGCGACTGTTTACCAAAAACACAGATCATCGCAGAGCCGAAAGGCTGAGTATGATGGTTGACGTCTGCTCACTGCTAGTACCTGAATATCGGGTTCAACCGGAAGAAGGGCTAGTAAAGAGCGGGGGTAACTCTGACCCTCGACAAAGAGGGGGTCGCAATAAATCTCGCTATATGCTGGAAACCCTAACCGTTTAAAACGGGGAAGAATACAGATACCGAGCAGGTGAAAATTCTGTTATTCAATTGGGCAATCAGCAGGAAACTAAGGAGGTGGTTTTATGGAATTGAGTAAAATTCCTAAAGAAAGATACCTCAAATACTATATTGCTGGTTTTGTTGATGGTGAAGGTTGTTTCAGTGTTTCGTTAAAAAAACAAGAAACAACAAGATTCGGATGGGTATTGGATCCGATTTTTCATGTAACTCAACATAAAAATAGCATAGAAGTACTCGATCTAATAGAGAAGGTACTTAGATGCGGAAGAGTTATAGAAAAACACGGACAAAAAGATACCTGTCAGTTCTTAGTAGATAACCGAAGACAACTAAGTGAGAAGATCATTCCTTTTTTTGACAATTATTTGATTGTGAAGAAAAAGGATTTCAAGATTTTCAAACGAATTGTCCAAGGTTTAGAAAACAAAGAACATACAAAACCAGATAGCTTCCTTGAGCTTGTGAAGCTTGCTTTCTTAATGAATAATGAAGGAAAGCAACGCAAATATACATTCAAAGAAGTAGAAAATAGTATAAAAGGATCCTCAGAGACTACACGCGAGACACCAAAAGGTGATGATATAGTCCAATCCGTACAGTAATGTGCGATACGATTGCTTAAGGTAGCGTAATACCTCGCCGCTTAATTGGCGGCTTGCATGAATGACGTAACGTCACTCCCACTGTCCCTACTTAGGACCTAGTGAAATCACTGGCCAGTGAAGATGCTGGCAACTTCCAGAGGGAAACGAAGACTCCATGGAGCTTTACTATAGTCTGATGTTGTGGTACGAGATATACTACCAAGCGTAAGTGGGAGCCGTTATGTTGCAGCTTCTGGGTTGCAAATAGGCGAAAGTGTTACACCACTTAGTATATATTGTATCGCTTACTCGAAAGAGAACAGCGTCAGGTGGATAGTTTGGCTGGGGCGGTACGCCCTCGATAAGGAAACAAGGGCGCCCAATGCTTTGCTCATTCCGGTCAGAAATCGGAAGTAGAGGGTTAAAGACAAATGCAAGGCTGACTGTATTTTTAAAAGCGTAGAATGCAGAGACGAAAGTCGGGCTTAACGAACCTTGAAATCCCTTTGATGAGGATTCAAGCTGTCAGACAAGCTACCCTGGAGGTAACAGGCTCGTCGCGGGTGAGAGTACACATCGACCCCGCGGTTTGGTACATCGCTGTCGGCTTGGGACATCCTGGTCGTGTAGGAGCGGCCAAGGGTTGGGTTGTTCATCCATTAAAGTCCCACATGAGCTGGGTTCAGTACGTCGCGAGACAGTACGGTAG
>JBDRCX010000005.1:0-3107 GCA_043821365.1 Microcaldota archaeon
CTCAAATTATCGAATTTTATTCCCGAAGATTTATTTTATATATAATTTCGAGATCTCAATTCGGTTATTAGTGACCTCAATTTGAGACCAAAATATTCGGATTGATTTGGGATGGCTGATTTGGGATAAGATTCGAGACTCAAAGCCTTTTCAGATGATCCTAATCACATTACAAACCTTGCGGACAACGGATAGATAGCTTTTTAACATCAGTAAATACTGTATACAGGCACTTTTCTACAACCTTACATTTGGGGACCAAGCCCCATAGAATCACAAGAAGCTACGGCCCCTTCCCCTGTAGCACAAGTACTTATTGCAATTTGTCCAGTGGCACATGAATTAACAGCGTAATTCCCAGGATTACAATTAGGATCAGCTGAAGAACCTGGGGAACCACAATCCCCCCCCCTAACAGTCGTAGCGGTCAAATCTATCAAGGCAGGACAATCATATTTAATACTTTTCTTTCCCATTTTTTTATCCCTTTTACAAACAATTATCCATTTTACAGTTTTTTTCAAGTACAATTTTGTAAATGATTTCTAACAATTTTAATATGTATCAGGTTCCAAACTCTAGCAGACGTCAGGGAAGGAATTTTACGTTACTCCTAAACCATTAAAACAGTTCCCCGAACTCCATGCCTCCTCAATGGCAGAAAGGCCAGTGCCGCAACCACTCGAAAAATTCGAAGTATCACCAGAACCAAAACAACAATAACCATAGCAATCAGCCGAACTCCCACCATAGCAACCTTTGTTACCTGTATCGGTCCATCCAGCCGATGCCCCACCATCACAAGTAACTGCCACGCCAGATCCAGCAGCGCTACTACCCATACTGCAGTTGCCTTCAACTTTTTCGGTTGCATCTAAATTTAATAGATCTGGTTTTTGATAGACTAACTTTTTATCCATACCCCTCTCCTCCTATTGAAATCCAGTTTAATCTTAAGCCACGCTAATTATCTTTGCAAGCAGATTTTAATAATTTTATAGAAGATTAGAAGTCCCTATACAACAGGGCCATTTCCTATAGCACAATCTGAACCATTATTTACTATACCAGTAGTGCAAGCCCCAGCTCTATCTTCAGAGTTAATTGTTCCTGTAGTTAAACAACCATCAGGCAAACCACCAGTTCCAGGGCTGGTTCCAGAATCACAATAACCGCTAGGATTGGTGCTCCCACTCATGCAAATTGTAAAAGTTCCAGAAGATGTTGCTCCACTTCCTGTTGAACACCACCCAATTCTTGCTTCGATGCTAAGACTTAGCAATTTGGGTATTTCATATTTCATATTCTTCCCCCTCACCACTTAAACAATCCTAATCACATTACAAACCTTACGCCGTATTACCCAGAATGCAGTTAGCACTTACGCCATTACCAATGCACGACCCGTCTACTTCACTGTTTCCAGCATAACAAGAACTTTGGGCTACCCGACCATAGCCAGTGGTACACGAAGAGGTGGCCCCACTTCCATCATTACAACTACCACTAGGGAAATTATCAAACGCCGCCCCAACGGTACAAGTTCCTAAGACTTCTTTTGCCTGTAATGGCACGACACCTGGTCTACAATAAAGAATCTTCTTTAAAGTCATTTTTGTTTCCCTCCATTTCAATTTTGTCAATATTATATCCGCCCTCTATTATTCTTTCAAGCAGAATTTGCAGTTGTGAATTTACAAATGTTCAAATGACTGCAAGACTTCCTGACTTATCCGTAGGAACTTTCTGGGATAATATTCAAGTATAAAGGTTCAATTGCCACAAATAATATAAAAACTACAAAATAAAGCACATATTGAGGAGGATGTACTCATCATCCTCAATATGTGCTTTTGCAAAAGTTATGTTCATGGAAAAAACAACAGACTTTTCCCGTTTTTTGAACAAAGCTCTCCAATTAACAACAATCTAATTTTAAAAACATTGAAACTTCTTCTTGCTGTTCGTAAACATATTCAATTTTATCTGACACTTCATCAAACTTTGGAAAAGTAATCTTTGGAGGAGCACGCTGTAACCATTGAACAATTGGTATTATTTCATTTTCCTTTTGTATAAACCTTTTTAGCTTCATCTCTTTTCCACAACTTGGACAAATCGTAGTTAGTTCGCCGTAGATTCTCGCAATTAATGAAGCCCATCCAATACTTACTGGTTTATCTTCATCTATTGAAACGGAAGTTATAGTATTTTCTTGCTTTGGCAAGGTCCTTTGTACGTTTGATGCATAAAAGCCACAATATCTGCGTACATTTTGATAATTGTTATGATCAAAGGTATTGGATAAAGCCTGTTTTCATAATAAACAGTTAACATTCGGAGGTAAAAATGGACAGAAAACAGAAAATGGAGGTAGCCACCTTCAGATTTTCAGTAATTGCTGACTTTGTTTGTGGTCGGTCATTGGATCGGGGGGAGAAGGAGCGTCTTTTGAATGAAAAGAAAAATTTCAAATGGCTTATTCCTTATAGTCGCAGAACCCATGTGAGTCGTCAAACGATTTTGGCTTGGATCCGAGCATATAAAAATGGAGGCAGGCAGCTTGAAGCCTTAATGCCCAAAACCCGAAAGGATAAAGGCAAATTCAGGAAACTATCATCTCATATTAGATTGAGAGTAAAAGAGCTTAAGCAAGAGAAGCCAAAATTAACAATGCCCGCAATCATAAACGAACTTCATTATCGCAAGCTATTAGAGCCAACAGAAAAAGTAAATGTAGCAAGTCTTTATCGTTATTTAAAACATGAGAAGCTTCATAAAATAAATAAAGAAGCAGTGGATAGACGAAGGTTTGAGGCAGGTTATCCAAACGAGTTATGGCAATCTGATATAATGCATGGGCCTTATGTTAAAATTGGTTCTAAAAAAAGAAAGACGTACTTAATTGCTATCTTAGATGATTATTCTCGTTTATTGATCAATGGCGAGTTTTATTTAAATGAAAACATAAGCAATCTAACAATATGCCTGAAGGAAGCCTTTTTAAAACGAGGATTATGTCAAACATTATATATTGATAATGGTGCATGTTACAGAGCAAGTCATCTTGAACAGATAGCTGCTTCACTGGGTGTTGCCATTAAGCA